>JAAEQF010000773.1 GCA_024231695.1 FCB group bacterium | reverse complement strand
GGTTGAAGAATACCGACTCTATTAATTCGCAAATTCAAATGTCCTGATATAGTTTAAACCCCTCCATCCATTGCTTTTTCCTATTGTTTTCATATACTCCTTTAATGAATTCCTGGCGGTTGATAATCGAGGGTAAGAAATCGGCATCATATAACATGGCCGCCGATGATTATCTTCTGGAGCTGGCTGAGAAAAGAGAATCGCCTCCGATTATCCGTCTCTACGGATGGGATGTACCCTCAATTACCATAGGTTATCATCAAAAACTCAAACGAGCCGTCGATATAACAAAACTCGATGATACTCCCGTCGTCCAGCGGATTACCGGGGGAAGAGCTTTATATCATGACGACGCCGAATTGACTTATGCTGTCTCCGGCAACTTTATCGCCTATCCTCAATTGGGTGAAGATTTGAATCGGAGTTATCGTTTAATATCCGAAGCCGTGGTCTTGTTTTATGGGAATCTGCTGGGCTGGCAGGCCGAAATCGCCCGTCGCGATGATCCTATCGGGTTAGGCGGAAAAGCGGAAAAGCAAAAAGGTTGCTTTTCGGCTCTTTCGCGCCATGAGATAATAGTCAATGGTCAGAAGACGGCTGCCGGGTCGCAGAGGCGGACGAAACAGGCTTTGATGCAGCACGGCGCCATCAAGCTGGGACCTCCGGTGCGTCATCCGGCAATAGTTGAAATGCCCCAAACCGATGCTCTTGAGAAGCTTGCAGTCGATCTTCCGCCGCAAAAGGAACTGGTGGCAGGTTTGGTTGAGGCTTTGGAGAAGACCTATTCAGCGGTTTTTGTAGTTGAATTGTTTACTCCGGGCGAGGAGGCGGAGATTGCCTCGCGGATGGCCCGATTCAAAAATATCAATTCGGATTGACTTTTGATTAAACAATGTCGGCGGGAGAAAGTCCTTATTGTGTGTTAAAGGGAAAAGACAAAAAAGCACTTGACTATGTGAGGCGCAATATTGTATCTTCCTTGGTCTATGGGAAGGCCGTATGCGATGCGGTCGACGGCCGGGCAACAACAGGTAACGCTCCGGCGATTATACGATATAGAGAAAGGTTTGGTTGCAAGGTTTGTTAACTAAAGTCGTGATTCGACAGGCTAATATCCCTCACACCAACATATATATGAATAACTGTCCCAGCGAGGAGGGTTAAGTTATGCTCAGCCGTGGTTCAAAGCCAGCGTTTGTTGCGCTGATCCTGGTGGTGGCACTGATATTGTTGACTAATTCGGTGTTTGCCGCTTCGGTCGGGCGTATCAAGGGAACCATCACTGACAAAAAGACCGGTGAAGCGATCTATGGCGTTACCGTCATGATTGACGGATCAGCTATGGGTGCCAAGAGTGATCTTGATGGCAACTACATCATCCTGTCGGTTCCCCCGGGCACCTATAACCTCAAGGTTACGGCCGTGGGTTTTGGGGCTGTCCTGGTAGAAAATATTCAAGTGACCACCGACAAGACATCGGAAAACAATGTTCAGATGTCGCAGACGGTAATCGAAACCGGCAAGGTAACGAAAGTTACCGGTCGGCAAAAAGGTATCGACTTCAACGTGCTCGGAACGATTTCGGTCAAAACGGCCAAGCAGATTCAGTCTGCGCCGGTGGCTTCAGTCGATGACTTGCTGGCCCGTGAAACCGGTATTACCAAAGATGCTGACGGAGAATTGCATATTCGCGGCGGTCGCGCCGGGGAAACGACCTATCTTGTTGATGGCGTCAACTTCTCCGATCCCCTTGGTGGACGTGCGCCGGTTGATGCCGGTATCAATATTTCCTCCTCGGCGGTCTTGGAGTTACAGGTCATTAAGGACGGGTTCGACCCGGAATACGGTGAAGCGCTTTCGGGTGTGGTTAAAATCACCTCGCCGGAAGGTTCGCCCGATAAAACCCGTTCGCGGATGACATATTACACCGATGATTTCGGCAGTGATGACCTCAATAAGTATAGCGAGAATTATGACCTGCTGGAATTCAGCGTCATGGGTCCTGATCCGTTTCTGACCAGCCGTATTCTACCGGCGTTGGGAATTACTTATTTCGAGGACAAGGATTTCACTTTCTACCTTTACAGTCGGGCCTACAAGACCGATACTCAGAATCCTTACTGGAAATACAATACTCCGGCAACGAGTAAGCAATATTCCGGAATCAATTTCTTGGGGATAGATATTCCCGATCGCCAGAGAAACCAATATAATCTCGATTTCACGCTGGCCTACGATCCATCGGCGAATATGCACGTCAAGGCTTTGTACAAGGGTTCATTTCTAAACGGTACCGACTTCAGCTGGGTTTATCGTTATACGCCGTCAACGGCGCCGATTTATGAATATAACACCAACACCCTCTCGCTTCAGATGAAGCAGGTTTTGTCCAAAACGACCGACTACGAGATAAACTTCTCCTACTGGAGTTCCCGATACTCTGAAGCTCCGGGCGACCCCAATCATCCGGGCGAAAGTCTTGATCCTGACCAGTTTCTGTTCACCGACCAATATGAATCTTATAACGACCTTAACGACAATAACGTCTTCGATCCTTATGAGCCGTTTATCAACATCTTTAACGACTCGGTCAAGCACGGCGCCATATATATCCCCAATCGCAACCCCAACGATATTATTGCCGCTGATGACAATCAAATCGGCGGCTTCTGGTTCCCATTGTATGATCTCAACAACAACGGCATCCTGGATTATTACGAAGGCGAACCGTATGCTGATTTGAATGGCAATGGTGTTTGGGATATGGGTGATGAGTTAACCAATGATGTCAACGGTAACGGGGTCTATGACGCCTATAACCGTGATGTGACCTCGCCTTTTGCCACGTCGGGTGAAGAACCTTATCTCGACGGAGATGTGTCGCTGGGCGAACCGTTCACCGATATCAACCGCAACGGCGTTTATGACGAGGGCGTTGACCGTTTTATCACTGCTTCCGATCCGGCTCGTAACCAGGATCTGAATCGTAGTAACGGTTATAACGGCCCCCTTGATCCCTGGGAACCCGGTATTCCATTTAAGGATCTAAACAATAATGGTATCTTCGATTCACCCAATAATCGTTATGATCCCGGCGAACCATATGTTGATATCAACAAAAATGGCAAGCATGATCTGGGCGGCGATAATTCCTCCGGCTTCCTGCAGTATGGATTTGTCCAGGGCAGTAATTTGTGGACCAAAGAATTGGTTGACAAATATACGCTAAAGGGCAACTTCAAGAAGGCCATTGGCCGGGCTCACGAGATCAAGGCCGGTTTCGAAATTCGATCTGAAAGGGTCGGCGTTTCCACCATTCAGGGAATGCAGTTCTACAACGACGACCTTGACACTTTTGATTTTATCGGCCGTGGAACGGTGCGCGATTTTTACGAGCGTTCCCCAACTATTCTGGTTAGTTACTTCCGCGATAAAATAGAGTACGGTTCGTTGGTGGCCTCTCTTGGATTACGCGCCGACCTGTTTTTCCAGGATGATCTGAAGGGCGTGTCCACAATTCAGGATGTTACTGGGCACAACATTCAGGACGTTCGCAATAAGATTTCGCCGCGTGTGTCAATAAACTACCCAATTTCCGAACGGGCCATGATCCGGTTCAATTACGGGCACTTTTATGAATTGCCCAGTTACACGCGCATGTATCGCAACGCCAACCCGCTCGATGTGGGGAGCGTAAGCCTGATTGGTAATCCCAACCTGGATTACACTAAAACGGTCAACTATACGTTCGGTGTCAATTACGCCTTTACCGACGAGTATTCGCTGAAGATTTCGGGTTATTACAAGGACTACTTTGACATCATTGCTACTTCGACCTCCGGTGACGGGGCGGCGGCTTTTTCTTATTATGACAACACCGACTATGCCCGCAACCGCGGCTTCGAAATGGAACTGTCTCGTGAAGCCTCTCGCTTCATCCAGGGGACACTCAGTTACGAGTACTCCTTTGCTTACGGCAAATCCTCTTCCGATTCGGAAAACTATGAGCGGCTTCTGGCTCAGAATCAAATCTCCATTGATGAAAATCCTCTTAACTGGGATATTCGCCATCGTGTGAGCATGTGGCTGCAATTGTACTTTACCAATCGGGACAAACCGAAACTGTTCGGCATCTCCATTCCCAATGATTGGGACATGTCGATTTACTGGCGTTTCCAGACCGGTTTCCCCTTTACTCCCGACAAGAGTTTCCCGGATATGAAACTGGACCTCGGCGAGTCGCCGCAGAAAAACTCGATGCGTCTGCCTTCAACGGCTTTCACCGATATCAAGTTCCACAAGCGGATCCGCATTTCGAGCATGCAGTACACTTTTCAGATATGGATCAATAATCTGTTTGACAATATAAACGTGGTTGATGTGCATTCTGCAACCGGGCGTCCCGATACCGGCACTAATCAGAGCCAGGTCATTTTCGGCGGCACCGACCGCCAAGCCGATCCGACCAACTGGGGTCGCGGTCGTCAGATAATCGTCGGTATAGGAATGCAATTCTAGGATGAGACTAAGAAAAGCGAATATTCGCCATTTGGATAGATTGAATGGGAGCATGCAGATGTCAGGCATAAAAAAGAAAACGGCGTGGAGATGGACATTGCTTCTGGCGCTGGGGATTGTCTTGGCGTTACAAATGCCGTCCGATGTGTTTGCCCAGGCCAAGGTTGGAACCGCCGGTGCAAAGTTTCTCGATATCGGCGTATCGGCTCGGGCCATGGGTATGGGTCAGGCTTATTCGGCTATCGCCAACGATGTTTCCGCGGTGTATTATAACCCGGCCGGGCTGACGCAGTTATTCAGCCGTGAAGCGATGTTCACACATGTGGATTATCCGGCCGATATCACCTATGATTTCGCCGCTATGGCTATTCCCGTAGAGGGACTCAATGGTGTTTTGGGATTTG
Source organism: FCB group bacterium (assembly GCA_024231695.1). Taxonomy (GTDB): domain Bacteria; phylum Zixibacteria; class MSB-5A5; order GN15; family JAAZOE01; genus JAAEQF01. Next base: position 46,774 of record JAAEQF010000773.1, on the reverse strand, counting down.
GTTTCTATTTCCTGAATACGGGAGAGATTCCTTATACGACTTATAGCAATCCTGATGAAAATCAGGTGGAGGGCGAGTATTTTCGGGCTTATGATTTTGCTTTCTCGACCAGTTTGGCGCGAAGTCTGACCGAACATTTCTCGCTTGGTGTGACGCTGAAATATATCGGTGAATTCTATGATGATCAATCGGCCCAAGGCTGGGCCGCCGATGTCGGTACTCTTTATGATACAGGCTATCGAGGGTTCAAGATTGCCATCAGCATTATCAACTTCGGCCCCGATCTGAAAATGATCAAGCTGGGTTATCCGCTCCCGATCAACTTTAAGTTCGGCGGTTCGTTCAATGTTATAGACAACCCCGATCATTTAGCAGTGATTTCTTTGGAAGGCGCGCATCCGTCGGACAACCTTGAGCAGTATAACGCAGGTACCGAATATTGGTTTATGGATCGTTTCTCGGCTCGAATGGGTTACCGCTTTAACTATGATTCCGATGGACCGACCGCCGGCTTTGGATTAAAATGGCCGTTCGGCGAAGCCAGCGAAATCAGAGTCGATTACGGATATCAGGACTTCGGCTTTTTACGCGAAGTTCACCGGTTCTCACTTACGGTAGCCTTTTGAGGAGTAAGCCATGTTAGCACCTGCAGGAGGAATAAATATGTCGGTTTCAGGAAAAGCGTTGATTATCGTTCCTGTTCTGGCCTTGGTATTTTTGGCGACCGTAATTGGATGCGGACCGGACAGATCAGGGACTGCGGTTCCCAACCAGGCGCCGAGAGTTTTTGTGGTTAATACTCCGCCTGACGGAGCTCAGTTTTCGCGCAACCCGGATTTGGGCTGGTACGGAACCGACATTGACGGCTATATTGCCAAATTCCGGTACGGCGTTGTTCTCGATTCATTGATCTTGATAAACGGTCAGCCCGTTACGGTCGATGAGTTTATCGATCAGGCCGACAACAGCCAGTTCAACTGGGTTGAATTGCCGGTCACCCTGGATCTCACACAGTCAACGGCGGAAGTAAAGCTGTATGCCAACATCGATTTTCCAGTCGATTCATTTGTAATCCAGTATTTCTTCATTCAGGCCATTGACAACTTGGGCGCCATGTCGGATATCGCTTGGCGGCGTTATTCGCGTAATAATCATTACCCCAACACTCATTTTGGGACAGATGACATCTTTATCAACGCCAAGGATGAAAATTCGCCATCGCCGGGAATCTCGCTGGCTTGGGGTGGCGCCGATTCCACCGACTGGGGTCGTGCTATACCGCCGCTTGAATTCGAATGGCGTCTGTACGGACCGTTCGACAAAGATGCGCCGATTTATATTTATCTCGAGGATGAAAATTGCGTTTGGGATCCGGACAGCCAGAAATTTGTGCGCTGCATTCCGGTTGAAGTCCTTGACCTCGACGCTCTGCCCGAGGCTGTGGGTGGCGTTCAACAACCTTTGTTCCATTCCAAGGGACCGAATTACAGCGAGGATCCGAACGATGTCTGGGTGACTGATGAGCAAGTAACCATGTATGACGTGTTCAAAGACCTTCCCGAGCTAACCGAAACGACGCAGTTTAAGTTTGTTTTCTGGGTCAGGACTCGCGATGATGGTTATGTTCCCGATCCGACTCCTTCGTTCAGTCAGTTCTATGTGCTGGAAGCTCTGTTCGAACGGGATGTCGCCGTTTTTGATGAAACCAGTTATAAGACTTCAGCTCTCTGGTTCCCGCAATACGCGGTTCACGCCGCCTCCGGAGATTCGACACCGTACAATGTTACCTTCGTCAAAAGCATTTTCTATGACTACGTTAATACGGCTCTGGATCAAATAAGCGGTGCGGGTGCTTTGCCGTTCGATACCTTTACGACGACTCTGGAGGATTGGTATCCGGAAGGTACAAAGACCGACTTCTTCAGCATTGCTCGGCCCAAACCTCCTTTGGATTATTGGCCGGGCAAGTTTGCTCAGCCGGTACTTCCGACCATGGTCGATCTTCTGTCGCATAAGGTTCATATCTACTTCAATGACGATGCCGAAGGCGGCCCGCAGGAAGATCCTGCCTTTGGTCTTCTGGGGCACGTCTATTTCGGTATGAATATGGGCGCTTCGGGCTGGTTGATGAGCCGGAATCTCGCCGGGAAAAGCTTTAGAAACGAACCGGCCGAATGGCCGCTTTCGACACAGTTTGCTGATCTTTTTGGCTTTAGGTCCTGCGAACATGAAGGTTGGTTGATGGCCTGCATGCTGCCGCCTGTCGATCCCCAGGTCCAACCAAGTGTATCTGCTTGGAATGAACAATTCATCGGCGCAGATGTCCTGCCCGAACTGGCCGGTATATTCCCTGATGTTGATATCGTGCCTGAGCGGATCATGACCTATTACCCGTTGTTACATGATACGGGTTTCTTTCAACTATTGCCGAATTTCAGACCGCATATATTCGAGGCAATGCCGGAAATCGGTACCGGTGCCAGGACAGGGAATGCTTCGCCAGTTTACTTGTATTCGTCGATACACGGCGAAAGCTCGATTTATGACGGCAAAGTCATGGGCGTAGTCCAGGATCTCGGCGACATGAGATCGGCTGCGTTCCTCTTCACGCCGATTGCTACCGAACCGACCCAGACTCAGGAAATGTTCAATTCGGTTCTGGAATGGTTATTGGCTGACTTTAACCAGGCAACCTTCAAGGGCTCGACTCAATTTATGGGACAGGGTGATGCTTTCATGCCCATTACCAAACGACGCAGAAATATCGAGCAATTCCTGGATAGAATTCATGAGGCGGCTATTGAGGAACCGGAAGTGATGATAAATCTGGGTGTTGATTTACAGCCCTACATTTTGCATGATAAATCAGAATAGGTAAATCCTGAGTATTTGAAAAGCCCGCCTTTCGGCGGGCTTTTTTTTGTGAGATATTCTGTTGTTCGCCTCGTAACTACCCGATATCTGTCAGACGTCTTTCAAAACTGCCGGTTGACTGCCGGGGAGAAGATGTTGGTTACCCTTCTTCTGTTGCCGGTGTTTTATCGTAGAGGAAGATGGATAAAGGGTTATTTCGAAAATTGTAATCAGAAATCTTCCGGCCAACGGGTCTTAAAAATGCTGATTAAAGAATCGGCCGCACCCGTATTGCCACTGAATCGATAGCCGTTGATCAAGTTGATATAGGCTTCCTTTAAATCGTCGTTCAATTCAATGGCCCGGCGCGAGAAGTGAATTGAATTCTGCAGATCGCCGGTCAAACCATAAAGATAACCCAGCTGATAATTGGCCAGGGCGGGCAGAGAGTTTCGATCAAGAACCGATTGCCCCGAGTATACCGGCGTGAATGCAACCGAAGCTTTCGTTTCACTCAACAGATCCAAAAGATGCAGGTGGTTGTCAATCGCTTCGGGAAAGCGCTTTAAGGCGGAGAAGTACAGACCTTCCTCGAACAGGTAGGAGGGGCTGTCGGCCAGATAGGACCTGGTTCGACGTCTTCGTTCTTCGATTCTAACATTGAGGAGTTCGTCAGTGCCATTGCGTCCACAACGAAGTAGATTGATTGCCGCTTCCTCATAATACGGCTTGATGTCCAAAGCCCGGCCGCAATAATAGGAGGTCGAATCGTAATCCTCTCTCAGCAGACAGATTACGCCGAGATTATTGGCAGCTTCGGCTGAGCCGGGATTATTGACCAGTTCCATATTGAAAGCTTCCCGAGCCGCATCGGTATGTCCCTGCTTAAGCCGGGCGATACCGAGATTAAGATAGGCATTGTCTAAATATGGTGTCATCAGGGCCAGACTGTCAAAACGAGAGGCGGCGGTTGTGTAATCGGCCTGACGCAGAGCCATATTGCCGCGCAAGAAAAGCGCTTGCCGGGGATTGACCAGCGATACCTCATATGGATTGAATCGGCCGAGGGCAAAAATCGCAACGACGGCCAGAAGGGCGATGGCCAATCTCGAACCGAATTGTCGTGAGCGGATCTGAACTGCCAGAGCGCTGATCCCGCCTCCGGCCAATATCGTCAAAAAAGGTAAAAGCGGCAGGCGGAAACGAGAAGTGACGAAAAACAGTGCCACAATCAGGCCATAAAACAGAATGACGCCATACAAAAAAAGGAAATCGCGACGGCCGGATCGAATCAGGAACAAAGGCAAAATGGATAGCGGAATAATAAAAATAACCCGCATCGGAAACCATTTCAAATATTCATTGGCAAAGACAGCTTGATCCAACGGCCGGTTATTAGATATCTCGTGACCGGAAAACAGGAAATGAAGTTTTTTGCCGGTCAGTTTCAAGAAGCCCACTGGATCGGAGATGATAAAATCGATTCCCTGCCCGTACCAATAACTCGATTGGCGGTCATAGCGAAGTTTTTCGCCGCTGCCCTGCCAGGCCAGATAGTCGGCGTCTTTAATATCCCAGGCCTTTCCAACCGGGGGAAGACTGGCTGACAAACCGTCTGCTTCCTGATTGTTGCCGATGAAGAAATTGACACCGCCCTGATACGAAATGAGAATCGGCCGGCCGCTGTGAATAAAATTGATCAGGGTCACGGGAGCGATGGTCAACAAGACGACAAATGAAAACAGTATTACCGAACGATGTTTGAATCCCAGAGCATGTTGTTTCAAATCGTATCGATGAAGATAAAATAAGGCGATTGGAAAAAAGACTAAAATCGTTGGCCGGGTCAAAGCCGCCAGCGCGAAAAACAGGCCCGAATAGACCAGCTTCCCACGGCTTTCACGACCGGTTGTTATGCAATACAGCGTTGCCAGAGCCAGCAGGGTAAACAGTGAATCGAGGAGCAGTTCACCTTCGAAATAAGTTGTTATCGGATAAAGCAGATATATTATAAAAGCGAGAATGGCGGCGGTTTTGCTGAATATCTCCCGCGACAGACGATAGATTAAAAGTAAGGTCAGGCAGCCGATAAGCATCTGAAACAGGCGGACAACCATCAGACTTTGGTTGGAGATTTTAAGAAGCAGACCTAATACATAGGGGTAAAAGGGAGCCCTGAAATACGGCGTGTTGGCGAACAGATCGCCTGAGGCTATTAGTGAAGCCCATTTGTAATGATAGAGAGCATCAATCGACAACGCCGCCGGTGAAGAGCCGTTTTCCAGACCGAAAAACAGGTACCCCAGCTTTAGAGCCAGAGCTGCTCCGATCAAATACCTTATGGTCAAATCATGCTTTTGAATCATCGATATAAATATACTTATCGTTGCCTTACCTTATCAAGATATAAAAATTATCGGTTTGCATAACCGATCAGAATATGAAGCCTCTTGCATAATATGGGAAAAGGCAGTCGTCAAGATAAAGACTTGCACAGTTACCTTCAACACGTTACCCGACAATAATATGGGCAGTTGATTCAGGTGTTATGTGCAATATGAATCAGTCTAAAATCGGCCAAAACCTCCTTTTGGGTAATGGCACGTCCCTTGCTCAAATAAGCGCTTGGAACTACTTTTTGAGGAGGCCCTAATGATTTTAAAGGCGATTCAACGGTTTATCCCTGCCTTGACTTTCATCATCGCCATTTTTCCCGCGTCGGCGGCGTCTCAGGCGTTGATGCAGGAATCAGTTCAGGCGGAAATCGCCAAGGTTTCCTCATCCGCCTATATCAATCTTTTACTCAGCTTTGATGATGATCTCGACCCGACTGCCTTTAAAATCGCTCGAATCCGTGAAAAACGCGATCGAGCCGCCAATTACCGGGCGGTGATGGATCGTCTGCAGAATAACCGCAAGAACCTTGAAATCAGCCTAATTCCTCAATTCGAAGAAATGGTTGCCGACGGTCGTCTTCAATCATATAGATTTTTTACCGTATCCCGGACGATTCTGGTCAGTACTCGTGTAGACAATATTGAATCCCTCAAGCAATTGCCCAATATCCGGATGATAAATCTTAATGGTAATATCAGCCTGGTAAATCCGGTTGAGGACGAACCGGCGATGGCTGATGCCGGCGATGCCGCCTCGTTGGCGGGACAGGACGCAATCAACATCAGAAACCTTTGGAATCGCGGCCTTACTGGCAAGGGCCGCTTGATCTGCTCGTTTGATACCGGTATTGACGGCGACCATGAGGCTCTGAACAGTAACTGGCGCGGCAATCATCTGGCCGACAGTTCCGCAGCCTGGTTCGCCCCTCATGGTGGCACGGTGCCGGATGATAAAATCGGGCACGGATCGCATGTAATGGGAGTTATGGTCGGCCATACTGACGTTGATACCATCGGCGTGGCTTTCGGCGCAGAATGGATATCCGCCGCCGTCATCGATCAGGGCGCCAGTTTTTCCACTACTATCGCCGACATTCTCGACGCCTTCGACTGGGCCCTCAACCCCGATGGCGATCTAAATACAACCGATGACGTTCCCGATGTCATCTGTAACAGCTGGGGAGTCCCCAAAGGAATATATGATGCCTGTGACAATACTTTCTGGACGGCCATCGACAACATTGAAACGGCTGGAATCGTTGCCATATTTTCCGCCGGCAACGAAGGCCCCGATCCGCAGACAATCCGCAATCCGGCCGACCGGGCCAGCTCTCCGACCAATGCCCTGGCCGTCGGCGCGATAGATCCGGCCACCAACTTAATCGCCTCCTTCTCCAGCCGCGGTCCGGCCAACTGTGACAATACGCAAATCAAGCCTGAACTGGTGGCGCCCGGCGTCAGCATTTACTCCGCATACAAAGACAACACCTACCGTTTTATGTCCGGGACTTCCATGGCTGCTCCGTTTATTGCCGGTCTGGTGGCCCTGATGAGACAGTACAACCCGGAAGTCACCGTGGCCGAGATCAAGGATGCCCTCATGGCCGCTACCACTGACCTTGGTCCGGTTGGCGAGGACAACAGCTATGGTCGTGGTCTGGTGGATGCCTCACGGCTTCTTGACTATCTGCCCGAACCACAATCTCCGGTAGTGCAGGTTTATGGCCATCAGTTCAATTCTGGCGGCGACGATTTTGCCGATCCGGGTGAAACGGCACAAATCAGCCTGACTCTCAATGACCCCACCGGTTTGGTTGATTCCATCGACATCTGGCTGGGCACGACCGACAGCCTGCTTTCCATTTCGCCCGATACTATCCGCTATCATTTTGCCGAGGGTTCCACTTATGCTGCCAGCGTGACCTCATTCTCGATCGAAATCTCATCTGAAGCCATTTCTGGTCTGAATGCCGATTTGATCGTCCATCAGCAGTACCCCGGGGGATTTTCCGCTGATACTAGCGCCTATGATATAGTCATCGGTCATCAATTACCCGGCGACATTTCCACTATCTCAACCGGTGCGATTGATCTGACCGTATCCGATTTCGCTCAGTTCGGTTTCGGACAGGGATCTGTATATCAGTCCGGAGGAGAGGGTTTCCGCTTTAACGGGAATGACAATATTCTTTATGAAGGCGGTCTGATCGTGGCCCGCAGTGAACAACTGGTCTCCGATGCCATCCGCACTTCTGACGGCTCATTCAAGGTGAGCGATTATATTCCTGCCGAAAGTCAGCCGCTGGCGGCCGACAATGGCAATCGTTTCGATGCATTATATACCGACGACAATTCAATACTGCCGATCCCGGTTCAGGTCGAACAGGCCGTCTACTCTTCGGGCGGCGATTTCGTGATCTTTGAATTCGAAATCACCAACCCGACTGCAGCCCGCATCGAATATCTTTCCTACGGTCTCTTTTGCGATTTCGATATTGACCGTTTTGAAGATGAAATCGGTTTCGACACCATGATGGGGATTGTCTATCAGTACAATGCCAATACTGGTGTCTATGTTGGTCTGGTTGGACTCAGTCCCAACGAGTTTTCATATAAGGCCGGTCAGAACGGCCTGGCCGCCAAAGCCGGATTCAGCCGGGAACAGAAATTTGCTTTAGTCGGCGGAAACGGGATCGAAATCAATCCGACCGGTCAAAACGACTGGTATATGTCCATCGCCCGCACTATTACCGATATGGGGGCTTTCGCCCAGAGCAAACTGGCGGTCGCTCTGGTTGCCGGAAATTCGCTGGCAGACCTGAGATTGGAAGCTGAAGCCGCACTCGGTGAATACGACGCCATTCTGGATGTTGAGGAACATCTGGCTCTTCTACCGGGAATATTGGAATTGGCCCAGAATTATCCCAATCCCTTCAATCCGCGGACGACTATTCGTTTCAACCTGAAATCTGCACAACACGCTCGACTGGTCGTCTATAATGTGGCCGGACAGGTCGTCCGCATGCTCTACGACGAGTTCGCCTTTGCCGGGGAACAGAATGTGGTTTGGGATGGTTCCGATGAGTATGGCCGACAGGTCGCATCGGGCGTCTATTTCTATCGCCTGACCGCCGGGGCCGAAAGCGTGTCGAAAAAGATGATACTCTTGAAATAATGAGAGAAAAATGCTATCTTATCGGCGCATTAGAAACGGGAACGCACTCGTGCAAAGTTTTAATTACAGAAGCGGTGATACCATGAAAAGACACACCTATTTTATAGCCGGCCTGACTTTGATCATATGCGCTCTGATGGCCTTTCCGGCCGGAGCGGTATCACTCTCTGATCGGGTTGTCCAGCAACTGAAAGACAACGGTCAATTTGACGCCTATGTGGAAAAACTTCATCATCAGCGGATGAACGGCATGAATCAGCCGATGATCAAGGAATCGGCACAGTCTCTGGCGGCGTCTAATCAAGCGGTTACCCACAAAGCTTTAGTTATCCTGATCGATTTCCCCGATAAAACCTGGGGAAGCGGTTATGCCTCTGCCGATTCGGCCCAATTCGATTCTCTGCTTTTTTCGGAAGGCTTAAACCCTACCGGGTCGATGCGTGAATTTTATCAGGCGAATTCGTATGGCAATTATACCATCGACGGCTATGTAACCAAATGGTATCGAGCCGCACAGAATCACCACTACTATGACGGAGTATTGGCTGATGGCGAATTCTACAGTTATGACGCGGCCGATTTGGCCGAGGAGGCTATCCACGCTGCCGATGACGATATTATGTTCGATGATTTTGATAATAACAGCGACGGTTATATCGACGCCGTGATTATTATCCATGCCGGAACCGGGTACGAGGAATCGGGCATATCAACCGAAATTCATTCCCATTCAAACTCTTTCAGCGGGTTGGGTGTAGCCGTTGACGGTGTCTTTATCCGCGGCTATACGATTCAGCCGGAAGAGACCTACCACGGTAAGGATATGAACGCCATCGGCGTCTTTTGTCACGAATGGGGTCATGTGCTGGGACTGCCCGACCTGTATGATGTCGACGGCTCCTCGGCCGGAATCGGCAATTGGGGTTTGATGGGTTCGGGTAATTACAACGGCTCATCGCGGCTCCCTTCGCACTTTACGGCATGGTCGAAAAAAGAACTGGGCTGGCTGACTTTGACCAATGTCGATGCCAATATGACCGGAGTGTCAATCCCGGCCGTAGAATATAATCCGGTCGCCTATCGCCTGAAGAAAGACGGCAATAGCGGCGGTCTGGAATACTGGATTGTCGAAAACCGACAGCAAACGGCCTCTGACTCAGGTTTACCGGCCGGGGGACTGATCGTCTATCATATCAACGACGGTATTTCCTGCCTTGACAATTGGTGCAACAGCAACGATTGGAACCCGCGCGTTTTTGTCGAACAGGCCGATGGTAGATATGACCTGCAGTATAACAACAACCGCGGTGACGCTGGGGACGTATTCCCGGCGGGAGGTGTATATACCGAATTCCATGATCGAACAACGCCCAATTCCAAATATGTCGATCTAAGTTCGTCCGAAGTCGCGCTCTGGAATATTTCCGCATCCGATTCGATAATGACCGCCGACTTTGACGTCAATTTCAGCCGTCCTTATCTGACCAAACACATTGTCGTTTTCAGTGATGTTGTCGGCGGTAACGGGGATTTTAATTCTGAAGCCGGGGAGATGATTCAGGTTACTCTGCGGATGTTCAATCACTGGGCCGACGCCGAAAACGTTACGGTCACCATGACTACCGATGACACCATGTTGACGATTCTTGAAAATACGGTTGTGTTTGGCGATCTGGCTCAGGGCGCCGATTCCACCAATACTCAACTTCCTTTTGAATTCGAAATCCCGATCGAAATCGAGTCCCGGATTGATTCTTTCTTCTTCCATGTCACCGCCAACGGTGGTGCCTATGACACCAATTTCGCCGCTGTGGTCATCGTCGGCAAACCGCAGATTATGATTGTCGCCGACGACGATGACAATCTGGAATCGTATGCTGATTATCTCATCGATCCGTTCTATGCCAAACGCGTCCCGACAACGATCTGGAATACAGTCATCGCCGGTTCGCCGTCGGCCGCCGATTTGAGTGAACACCATGTTGTTATCTGGCAGACCGGAGATTACCGGGCTGACATCCTCAGTGCCGACGAAATCACGGCCATGAAAGGCTTCCTTGACGACGGCGGCAACCTGTTTTTGAACGGTCAGGGACTGGCCAAACAGCTTAGTACTCAGGATCCCGATTTTCTGAATAATTATCTCCACGCCAGTTACGTCGATACCAGTTATAACCTGATCCCGGTTTTGCGGCCGACCACCGGCCCGGTCTCGGGCGATCTGATCATGATGGCTATCAATACCTCTGGCAGCGCTGGCAACCAGACCGTTTATGACCATATCCTGCCGGTCGGCGACGGTCAGGCGGAATGGAAGGTTGATGATTATTTTTACCCGCCGGGACAGCCGGAAGACTATGGTGCGGTTTCTTACAGCGGCGATTACAAAATCGTTTTCTTTGCCTTCGGCTTCGAATCGATCGTGGAAGGGGGCACGCCTTTTGAACTGCGCGAGAATGTTTTCAACGAGATAATGGACTTCTTCGGCAAACTCCCGACCGATATCAACGATAATACCGGCTTCGACAACGCTTTGCCGAGCCAGATCAGCCTTAATCAGAATTTCCCCAACCCATTCAACCCGACTACCAGCATTTCCTATCTGATAAGCTATGGTTCCGGGGCTCGAATCGACCGTACCCGCCTGGAGCTGTTTGATATTCTGGGGCGCAAAGTTATCACTCTGATCGACCGGGAAGAAGCACCGGGGGCGTATAAAGTCCTTTGGGACGGTCGGGATAGAGACGGCCAAAAGGCGGCTTCAGGTATTTATTTCTACCGCCTTACGCGCGGCGATATGAAAGAATCCAAAAAAATGATTCTCCTTAAATAGAGGTAGTTCCACCTCAAAAAAAACCCGCCATAAAAAGCGGGTTTTTTTTTACCGGAGTTGTCATGCGCTGGCCCAGCCGGACAAGCATGAGGTTTCCGAATGGCCGGGAATCGTGGCCGCTCATCGAGTGAAAAAAATCCGCCTGACCGATGACGAAGCCGACCACATTCTCATGTACTTGACCGGGTGGGAATAGTCTCCGGCAAGCGGCGAATTTTGGGTTCTTCCGATTTCCGGTATTATGCCGATCTTGTTGACACCTGTCAAAAAACCAAATATATTCCCTCCCTCTTAAAGAGGGCCCGATGATTTCCGGTAATCAGTTTCTCATAGGTCAATATCACCCCGGGACGACACCTGTCCACCGTCTTGATCCCCGAACCAAGATAATTATGATTCTGGCGATAATGATCGCGGCGTTGAGCAGTAGTTCCCTGCCGTTTTACGGCTCACTGATTGCTCTCCTGTTGATAATTCTGGCTTCCTGCCGTTTGGGCCTGAGGTTGATAGCTCGAAGTCTCCGGCCGGTTTTGTGGTTTGTCGCCTTTACTGCACTCTTTCATCTCTTTTTCTCCGGCCATAACGATCCCGATATCGCCTTTTCCATTGGTTCGTTTAACATCAGCCGAACGGCGGTATCGATGGCGATGGTTTTCTCCACCCGGATTTTTATCTTCGTTCTGTCAACCTTTGTGGTTTCGTTGACCACCGGGCCGCTGGCCCTTTCGGAAGCGATAATTTCTTTATTGAAACCGCTTCGTTGGCTGAAAGTCCCGGTTTACGATCTGGGCATGATTCTGTTTATCGCTCTTCGTTTCATACCGGTGCTGGCTGATGAGATCGAAACCATTCGCAAAGCACAATTTATACGCGGTATCAAATTTAGCGGCTCGATGCACAACCGGATCAAGCGGTCGCTGGCGCTTATTTTGCCGGTTTTCTTCTCCGCCCTGCGTCGGGCCGACGATCTGTCGGTGGCGATTGAAACCCGTGGTTACAAAAGTGGCCGCCCGCGATCGTCTTTGAACCCGCTCAAATTAAGTTCGCTTGACCTGGCTGTTTTATCTTTCACTTTTCTGGCGGCTGCGTCCTGTCTGGCCGGGAGTATCTGGCTGTGGTGAAAGAGAAGAATATCCGGTTGACCATAGAGTATGACGGAACCAAATACGCCGGATGGCAGGTTCAACCGAGGCAGAAGACGATTCAGGGTGAGATCGAATCCGCCCTGCAAAAGCTGACCGGGCAAAAACCGATCCTTTATGTTGCCGGGCGGACCGATGCCGGAGTTCATGCTCTGGCTCAGGTGGCCAATTTCCGTATCGCCCATCGTTTACCCGTGAAAAAGTACCGGGACGGCTTGAATTTTTACCTTCCCGATGATATATTGATTTGTGAAGCGGGTGAGGTCGCGCCGGAATTTCATTCCCGATATGATGCCGCCTTCAGATCATACAGATACCAGATCGCCCGCAGGCGTTCGGCCCTGTATCGTCTCCGGCGCTGGGAATGCAGCTATGATCTGAATCGGATAGAATTGGATCGAGCGGCTGAATATGTTCGGGGCGAACATGATTTTTCCGCATTTTGCGTGATTTCATCGCAAAAGGAGGATAATCGTTGTTTGGTCTATGAGTCGAGATGGAGGGAAGAAAACGGGCTTTTGATTTACGATATCACGGCCAATCGTTTTCTCCATTCCATGATCCGTTCGCTGGTCGGCCTGATGGTCGATCTGGGACGAGGCGCCATAGATATGAAAACATTTAAGCAAATTTTCGCCGATGGCGATCACACTGCCCTGAAGCATGTGGCTCCGGCCCGAGGGCTTTATTTGGCCGCCATAGGTTATGAGGAGGAATAGAATATGAAGTTTTTCATCGATACGGCCAATATCGACGAAATCAAGCAGGCCGCGGCCATGGGCGTCCTTGATGGCGTGACCACCAACCCGTCGCTGATGTCCAAAGAGACCGGCTCGTTCAAGGAAATCCTGACCGAAATCTGTAAGATTGTTCCGGGATCAGTTTCGGCCGAAGTGGTCGCCGTCGATGCCGAGGGAATGATTAAGGAAGGGAAAGAACTGGCCAAAATCGCCGACAACATCACCATCAAGATTCCCACCATACTGGAAGGTTTGCCGGCTATCAAGGCGCTGGCGGCCGAGGGTATTTTGACCAATGCCACCCTCGTTTTCAGTCCGATGCAGGCTCTTCTGGTAGCCAAGGCCGGGGCCACCTTTGTCTCGCCTTTTGTCGGCCGCCTCGATGATATCAGCCATGACGGCATGGAGTTGATAGAGCAGATAGTTACTATTTATCACAATTACGACTATGATACCCAGGTGCTGGTCGCCTCGGTGCGGACCACTCAGCATGTCATCGAATCGGCTCTGATGGGCGCGGATGTCTGCACTATGCCGCTTAAAGTCATTGGTCAGCTGATCAAACATCCCCTGACCGATATCGGTCTGAAAAAATTCCTGGCTGACTGGGAGAAAGTGAACAAGGGTTGATATGATAAAGCGTTATACATTGCCGGAAATGGGTGCCGTCTGGACCGAAGAAAATAAGTTCCGGAGCTGGCTTAAAGTCGAAATCGCTGCCAGCCGGGCGCTGGCCGATCTCGGTGTTATTCCCAAAAAGGCCTTTCGGGTTATCGAAAAGAAAGCCGATTTCAGGCTCAAGCGGATTGAAGAAATCGAAACCAAGGTCGATCACGATGTCATCGCCTTTTTAACTTCGGTCGCCGAATTTGTCGGCCCGGAGGCCAAGTATATTCATTATGGCATGACCTCCTCCGATGTCCTCGATACCTCGCTGGCCCTGTGCATGAAAGAATCGACGGTTCTGATCGACAAGAAAATTGTTACCGCTCTGGCCCGGATCAAAGCCCTGGCCAAAAAACATAAAATGACGCCGACCATCGGTCGCACCCACGGCGTATTTGCCGAACCGACCAGCCTGGGACTAAAATTCGCCATGTGGTACACCGAACTGACCCGCGGACGGGAACGGTTTAAGGCGGCGGCCAAAGAAATCGCCGTCGGCAAAATATCCGGAGCGGTTGGTAACTTTGCCAACCTTGATCCGATCGTCGAGACAAAAGTCTGCCGCGAACTGGGCCTCAAAGCGGCTCCGGTTTCGACTCAGGTGGTTCAGCGCGACCGCCATGCTTCGCTTTTGACCGCTATTGCCCTGATGGCATCTTCGCTGGAAAAGTTCGCCACCGAGATCCGGAATCTTCAGCGCAGTGAAATCGGCGAACTTCAGGAAGGTTTTGCCAAGGGTCAAAAAGGCTCCTCGGCCATGCCTCATAAGAAAAATCCGATAACCGCCGAGCGGGTGGCGGGTCTGTCGCGGGTTTTGCGCGGTAATGCCCTGACGGCCATGGAAAATATCGCCCTCTGGCATGAACGCGATATCACGCATTCGTCGGTGGAGAGAGTAATTATTCCCGACAGTTGTATCTTGATTGATTATGTTCTGAAAAAATTTATCGGCGTTTTGGAAAGACTGATCGTAAATAAAAAGAGAATGCATGACAATATTTACATGTCGGGCGGTCTGGTCTTTTCCCAGCGATTGCTTTTGAAACTGGCCGGTCCGGCCGGCAGTCGTGAAACGGCGTACAAGCTGGTACAGGACAATGCTATGAAAGCGCACGAAGGCAAAGGCCGGTTTATCGATATGATCAAGGCTGATCGCCGGATTACGGCGCTGTTATCAGACGCCGATATCGATGACTGTTTCTCGCTGGAGTATTATCTGCGTAACGTGGATAAAATCTTCAAACGGGTTTTTTGATGAAAATCGCCGTCGAAGGATATCCATTTATAATCGGCTCTCTCATTCCGGGAGCCGCGCTGGCCGGATTGTATCCGGTTCATGGCTGGCTTTCGCTATTGATAATCGGTCTGGTGCTTCTGTCTCTGGGCCTGTTTTGCACTGCTTTTTTCCGAAATCCGGAGCGGGCTGTTCCGACCGGCGATGATGTGCTGGTTTCTCCAGCCGACGGCAAAATAGTCCAGGTTCTTGAGATCAACGATGATTTCGTGGGCGAGGCTTATCGGGTTGATATTTTCCTCTCGGTTTTCGACGTTCATCTCAACCGGATACCGACTACCGGGAAAATCGAGTTTGTCAATTATCGTCCCGGCAAGTTTATCTCGGCCTTCAAGGATAAGGCCTCGACCGATAATGAAAGAACCGATATCGGCATCAGCGTTTCCCGGGGTCGACTGCGCGTAGCCCAAATAGCCGGGCTGATCGCTCGTCGCATCGTTTGCCGGGTTAAAAAGAACGACACGGTGACAAAAGGCCAGCTGTATGGCTTGATCCGTTTCGGTTCGCGCACCGAAATAAGTTTTCCACGCTGTTACCGGCCCTGTGTCGAGCCGGGCCAGCGGGTTAAAGGCGGGGAGACTATCGTCGGGAGGTTGGCTGAAAGTGCCTAATTATCGCCCCATATTTCCCAATATTTTCACTTTTGGTAATATCTTCTGCGGCTTTCTATCCATAATCTCCGCCGCCGAGGGCGAACCGACCAATGCGGCCTGGTTCATCCTGCTGGCTGGATTTCTCGATACTCTCGACGGTAAAGTGGCTCGCCTGTCAGGCGGAGTTACCGAAGTTGGCAAGGAACTCGATTCGCTGGCCGATTTCATCTCATTCGGCGTGGCCCCGGCCTTTTTGATCTACACTTTCAAGCTCAACGCCCTTGGCAAATGGGGCTGGATTATCGGAATGGTTTACATTACCGCCGCCGGATATCGTCTGGCCCGATTCAATCTGCTGGCGGCCTCGGAGGAAAAGCAGAAATTTGTCGGTTTGCCGGTACCGGTCGCGGCCATCACCCTGACCAGTTTCATTATTATGTGCTATGATATCTGGGGACAAGTGGAATATGGCGAGTTGCTGGTTTCGATGACTTTTCTCTTTGCGGCCCTGATGGTTTCGCAGGTTGAATACGAAGCGGTTCCCGATAATTTTTCTTCTCGCGAAGATCGTTTTAAATTGTTATATATAGTCGCACTGGTATTGGCGGCATTGATTCGGCCGAGACTTTTGATGTTTCCGCTTTTTGCCGTCTATATAGCTTTCGGTTTGGTTCGTGAATCGATCAGGATCGTAAAGCAGGCGGCTAAGGCAGGGCACAAGAACCATAACGCCGACAAGGAAAGGGAAACATAGATGGGCACCACCAAAGCCATTGTTTATGTCAGGCTTAAAGACGGGGTGTTGGATCCGCAGGGAAAAACAATCGCGCAGGCCATGGGTAATATGGGCTATGACGAGTTTGATTCCGTACGCAGCGGACGGTTTTTTGAGCTGGAGTGCCAGACCCGGCCTGATCTGGAGAAACGGATCGATGAAGTCTGCCGCAAACTCCTCTCCAACCCCGTTATCGAAACCTTTCATGTGGAAATGATGTCATGAAGTTCGGTATCGTAACCTTTCCGGGTTCAAACTGTGATTATGATTCGTATGCGGCGGCCAAGATCGTGATGAATCAGGAGGCGGAATTTCTCTGGCACAAATCGGAATCGTTGGCCGGCAGCGACGTTATTGTCCTGCCCGGCGGATTTTCCTATGGCGACTATCTGCGCAGTGGAGCCATTGCCCGTTTTTCGCCGATCATGAAATCAGTCATCACTTTTGCCAATTCGGGCGGCATCGTCATTGGCATTTGTAACGGCTTTCAAGTACTGGTGGAAGCGGGGCTTCTGCCGGGCGCGCTGATGCGCAACGAACGGCTCCGTTTCGCCTGCAAGCATATCTATTTGAAAGTGGAGAACGGTAATACGCCGTTCACGGCCGCTTGCCCCAGGGACAAAACACTCAAAATACCGATTGCCCATGGAGATGGAAACTATTATAGTTTTAAGGCTGATCTCGTTGATCTGCAAAAGAATGGTCAAGTGGCTTTTACTTATGTCACAGCCGATGGAGAGCTGACGGCCGCGGCCAATCCCAACGGATCGCTGGACAATATTGCCGGGATCACCAATCGTGAAGGCAATATTCTGGGCATGATGCCTCACCCGGAACGGGCCATGGAAAAGATTTTGGGTTCGGACGATGGCGTCCATATTTTCAATTCGCTGGTCGCCCATTTTAATACTCAACCGGCGAAAACAGGATAAGACTATCGCCGGGTATGTGGGAGTTATAAGTGAAGAGACGCGAAGTGCTATTTATCGTCACCGCCCTGATTCTGGGCGCCGTGATCGGCGGCGTTATTGGCGACATTATCGGCACCTTTTTGCCGCCCGGTGCGGCCAAAACGCTTTTTTCAAAATCGATACAGATCGGTCTGGATACTACCCGAGTCGATTTTTATGCCGTAGCTCTGACTTTCGGACTGATGGTTAAAATCAATTTCGTCTCTGTTCTGACAGTCATCTTCGTAATTGTTTATTTCCGATGGTGGTATCTGTAAAACCGGTTGTTTTGGAGAGTACGCAATGTTTAGTGGAATAGGAATGACGGAGCTTCTGGTTATTTTTCTGGTGGTTTTGGTTCTTTTTGGTGCCAAACGGATTCCTGATATCGCCACCGGTCTGGGCCGCGGTATTCGTGACTTCAAGAAGGCCATCAAGGATACACAGAATGAAATAACCAAGGATATACCAACGAAAGAAAATCTTGACGAGAAAAAAGATGATTGAGTTTACCAAGAAAGATGCTGATCGGGTTATCGATGTACTCGGTGCCACCGAGCATTCTTTTAACGAAGACCATTACCGTCTGCGCCTGGAGAATCGCGAGGAAAAGCGGCTTTTGACGCTTGAGATTTATCCTAAAATTCCGCTGGGTGACAAGGAAGGAATGCTGGTCGTGATCTATACTTCCAGCGCCCATTTGCAGCTGCATAACTGTTCCGGTTATGTTTGCTCCGAGGAGTTGGGTGAAGTGACTTTCGTGGCCGAAACCAACGGTACTTTATCCGGGTTGGTAGTGGAACAGGGCGCCGGTTGTTCGCTTTACGCCGGACTGGACCGTAAGCTGATCTCATCCGATTTTACCCAGTTGGGAGTCGAGGTGATGCTTTCCGGCGTAGCCCTGTCGTTGGCCGAGGATATTATCGAGGCGGAAAATCCGGACGAGGAATAAAAAAAACCGCTCCTGCGAGCGGTTTTTTACTGCTTTATAACTGGAGATCGGTGACCGATCTCTTTATTTGTTTATATTCCCACTTTACTCGAACTACCGAAAGATCTAACAAAATCGGACAGCGCCGAACTTATATCGGAGGCTTTCTGATACCGTTCTGCTGGGTTTTTGTGCAGAGCTTTGGCCGCCAGATGGTCAAACAACAACGGTACATTGGCGTTCACTTTCGAGGGCGCCTTGGGCTCTTCATTGACGATAGAATAAATCAGGGAGGTCAGGTTCTCACCCTTAAACGGTCGGTGTCCGGTCAATAATTCATAAATGACCACGCCCAGTGAATAGATATCGCAGCGGCGATCGACCTTTTTGCCCTGAAGCAATTCGGGGGCAATATAGTTGGGTGTACCCATGGCGATGCCGGTTTTGGTCATCGATGAGGTGTCAATACGGGCAATGCCGAAATCCATAACCTTGACCGTATAGTCGGGCAGGATCATGATATTGGCCGGCTTGATATCCCGGTGGACGATGCCTTTCCCGTGGGCATAATCAAGAGCGCTGCAGATTTGACCAATAATGCCGGCGATTATTTTGTATGAAAACTGCGCCTGCTTCTTAATCATGTCTTCCAGCGGCTGCCCATCCAGACATTCCATGGCAATATATTGAAGATTGTCCTCCGAACCGACATCGTAGATAGTGACGATATTGGGATGCGATAAATTGCCGGCGGCCTGAGCCTCGCGGAAGAGGCGGTCGCGCAGTTCGGCCATTTCATTCTGATCGGATACGAAATCAAGGCGGATGGTTTTTAGGGCGACGTCACGGTTGATAGCCGGGTCGATTCCCCTATAAACAGTGCCCATGGCCCCGCGTCCCAAGACTTCCACGATTTGATATCGGCCCAGATGGGTTATCTTATCCGATTCGCTCAACGAGCCCGATCCGATTTGAGGTGATTTATTAGAAATTACTCCTGATTCTTCGGCCAAATCAGCCGGTGAAACAGGGGCATTGGAATCGAGAGTTTTTGATGGCGAGATCGTCCGCGGTGGTGCCGGAGGTGATTCTATGGCGTTTTGGGCTTCGGCGGAGTAATCCTGGGCTACCGTGTCCTCATGTTCAACTTCCTCTTCCGGTTCCTCCCCAGTGGTCACCAGGTTGGTTTCCTGATAGACTTCCTCGGGGGGGGCGGCCGCTCGTTCGACTGCAGGAGTCCGTGGTTCGGCAACTACGGCCGGAATTTCCTTTGCCGGGAGATTGTCGATTGAAGTTTCTTTGGCGGCAAACGTTGCTTTAATATCCAGGCCACGTCCAAACCGAAATTCTTCCAGAAGGGGCGAGGCGATAATAAACAGGACGATTTCCAAACTCAAATATAGAGGTCGGAACAAGAGACTATATGAACTGAACAGAATGAAATTCAAATTGGATAGAATAAAGAGGCAGAAGATCAGAATTATCATCCGATAGAGCAGTGATACGCGGGGCAAAGTTACGGCACAAAAAGCGCCGAAACCGATCAGGATCAACAAATTGATTCCGGCGGAGAAGTCCAGACGAGTAATGTAATTGCCATTGATGATGTTTTCGATGACGTTGGCGTACAGCTCAGAACGGTTCATTTCGTTGGAAACCGGAGTGGAATAAGTTTCACTGATACCGGTTGCGCTCAACCCGATAATAATCAGATTACCTTTGAGATGAGAAGGATCGACTTGTTCGGCCAGAATATCGGCCGCACTTAATTCGACAAAGGTCGATCCGGAATCATTGAAATTGATAAACGACCGGCCAGCCTCGTCAATCTTGATGTTGTAAGCTCCGAAACTGATCGACTCTCCGTCGCGGACAGTAATATCTTCGGGTTTAAAACCAAGGTGAACGGCCGCAGCCAGAAGCGGCGCTGACGGGTAAATATATCCGTCATAATTGGCCACTAATGGCGACCAGCGGACTTTTCGGTCGAGATCATATTGGGTCAGGGCAAAACCCATGCCTTCTGCGTATTGGCTTATAATACCCGATGGCAGAAACGGTTTGCGGATATTGATGGCTGATTCACTGTCCAGAATACCCAGGTCGGAGACAGACTGTATTGAACTGAAATATAAATGTTCTGGTTTGTACATCCGTTTGGTGGCATAATCGGCCAGGGCAACATCATAAGTTAAAACCAGATTGTTTACCCAGGAAGCCTGATCGGCCAGAATCTGGGTGTTGCCGGTTGTATCTTCCGATACTCGCGCCTGTAATTCCAGATTGACCAGTATTGTCTGGGGGTCGCCGGAATTACAGGTGGCGATCAGGTCGGCCAGGAGTTCATATGACCAGGGCCAATCGCCCAAGGCCTGAATGGAAGCATCGTCGATATTCACTTGTACGATTTTCGGCTCCACGGTTTCCTTGCCACTGACCGCATACAACAGATCGTCGATTTTCCATTGAACTTTCTGCAGACCTGAAAAATTGCCAAAGTAGAGACTGATAACCAATACAGTAATCAGGACAAAGAGCAGGTATGAGGAGATGTTTTTTTGCATTACTGAAACAACCTCCTATTTCCCAATAGCCAGTCGGGTTATTAAAAATTCGGGCAATTCAGCCTTTTTCATTTTTTTCTGAGCCGCCTTAAGATCATAAGGTATGCGTCGGTATTCAAACCGGTTACCGTCGGTTTCGGCGATCAGATAGCAGGCATCCCGATTTCCGTCTCGAGGTTGCCCGACCGATCCGACATTAATTATGTACCGGCTTTCGCCATCGCCCTCAAATTGTGTCTTTGTTTCAAGCACGACCTTGCCGTCATTGCCTCTGCGAAATACTGCCGGCAGATGAGAATGACCGACGAAACAATAATTCTGAGAAAAGAAGTTAAAGTTCCGGGTGGCGTCCTCAACCATCAACATATATCCCCATTCGGATGGGTTTTCCGGCGTGGCATGGACAAATGCATAATCGAGAAAACTGACTTCCATTTCGAATTCCGAAAGCCGTTCGATGGATTTTCTCTTCAACTGCTGTTGTGTCCACAAAATCGATTGCTTGGCCATCTCGTTGAAGCTGCTGGGGCTCTCCAGTCCCATTGCCACATAATCATGATTACCCAGAAGTTTGATCTCACAAAGGCTATCGATCAACTTGACGCACTTATCCGGGTTGGCGCCGTACCCGACAGCATCACCCAGAAAAACCACCTTTTCCACATTAAGTTGTTCGATATCCGAAATAACTGCCTTGAGAGCTTCCAGATTTGCATGAACGTCCGAAAATATCGCCAATCGCATAGACTATCTTTCCTCGATGAACCGGAACGTTGATTTTCCAATTTGCATGATATCACCGTTTTTCAGCGTGGCCTGATTGGTTACTTCGCCGTTAATTTTGGTTTTACCTTTGCGACCCAGATTGACCAATAAATAAACGTCGCCATCCTTGACAATCTTGGCCTGAATGCCGGACAGCAAAAATCCGCGCGCCCGGATATGTACGAATTTGGCTTTACCGATCGTGGTCACTTCCCGGTCGATGCGGAATTGAGATATGTCGGTATTGTCCAGGCCCAAAATGACACTGCCGCCGACCCGAGAAACGATCTGCCGTTCTACTCGGTCATTGGCCAGCAGTTTTTTCTGCTGCTTAGTCTTGAGAACCATCGTGCCGTCCAGCTCACCAGCCGGATCGGGGGCTTCCGAATCGCCGTGATATTCGAGAGCGTATTTGCCGATGGTGATAGTGTCGTCGTCACGAAGTATCTCTTCGGAGATTCGACGATTATTGACGAAGGTTCCGTTGAGTGATTCATTGTCGATTATAACTGCCGCTTCGCCATTGAATTCAATCTGAGCATGTTTGCGGGACACTCCCCGGTTTTCCAGGATAATGTCATTGTCATTGGTGCGGCCGATACTGATCCGCTTCTTTTCTGTAACAACCCGTTCAACAATCGAATCGTTGAATTTGACAACAATTTCGGGCATGCCCGGCTCCTTCCTTATCAGTACAACACAATATAATCCGTATATCTCAAGCCTTACTAATGATTTAGGCCTGCATTGCGTATAGTTGTTCAGTCTGTTATATTGTCGGCATGAGAATTGGAAACTTAAACCTCCAAGGATTGGTGCTGGCTGCCCCTATGGCCGGTATATCCACACCTGCTTATCGCCTGCTGGCTCGTCGTTTTGGAGCCGCCATGGTTTATACGGAAATGATTTCGAGTCATGGCCTGGCCTATAAGAATAAGAGAACCACGGACTTATTGTCATTTACGGCAGCCGAACGACCTTTGGGGATTCAGCTTTTCGGGGCCGATCCCGAAATCATGTATCAGGCGGCCCGGCTCGCATCGGCTATCGAACCAGATATAATAGATTTGAATTTTGGATGTCCGGTTAAAAAAATCGTCAAAAAAAAACGGGGGAGCGGCGGTTTTGAAGGATATGGGCCAGGTTCGAGCATTGGTTGAGGCGGCCGTGGCCGGAAGCAAACAACCGGTTACAATCAAACTGCGCTCCGGCTGGGATGAACTGACCAAAGTTTTTATCGAAGCCGGGAAAATCGCCGAGGAAGCGGGGGCCGCCGCCGTAACCCTACACGCGCGCACCCGCAGCGGGCAATTCGCCGGCAAAGCCTGCTGGGACGATATCAAAAAACTAAAAGAAGCTCTCCGGATTCCGGTCATTGGTAACGGCGATATCACCAACGGCCCTGAGGCGGCCCGGATGCTTAAAGAGACTGGTTGTGACGCCGTTATGATAGGCCGCGCCGCCCTGGGTAATCCCTGGGTTTTCAGGGAAATCAATCATTTCCTCGAAACCGGCCGAGAATATCCCCAGCCGACCTATGAGGAGAAAGCGGAATTAATACTCGAACATGCCCGTCTGCTGGCCCGGACCGACGACGAGGATAGGGCAATTCTGAAAATGCGCGGCATCCTCACTCGCTATACTCGAGGCTGGATCGGCGGGGGAGTGTTGCGCCGGAAAATGTTTGCCTTGAATGACTTCGGTGGCTTAAAGGACCTTTTACATGAATATCTGGCCGGACGAAATATCTCAGATCAGCGAACCAGTGAGACGGAATGAAAGAGACTTATAATTCTGTTCAATTCAAAGTCAAAAAGAGGTTGGCCCATCGGGTTCGACCTATTATATTTGACGAAATTGTAAATTTGCTCTTTAGTACATAACGGCGAATCTATAACGCCGGCCCAAAAATAAAGATGCAACACGGTGATCGGAACAGCAGGGGTGCAATACCGTTCACAAGAAAGGATAACAGGGAATCATGAAGATACTTACCATTGCTGAGCAAAAAGATAATCAACTGGCCAATATCAGTTTTGAAACGATTCTTGCCGCCCGATCTTTGGGAGGCGATATAATGACTGCCCTGATGGCCGGAGATACGGCCGCGGCCGCCGGTCAACTTTCGGCCAAAGGCGTTAAGGTCTTTGCCTTTGCCCATGACACGCTGAAAGATTTTCATGATGAGGCTTATGCCCAAATTCTAAAATCTCTGATCGACCGCGAACAGCCCGATGTCGTGATCGGCAGCGCCACCTTTTATGGCAAAGCCATGATGGGAAGGCTGGCGGCCCTGTGTGACGGCGCTATGGCTTCCGACTGTACAGCTCTGACCCTTGATGGTGATGCGGTCAGCGCACTGCGGCCAGCCTACGGTGGAAACGTTTTCTATACTGTCCAAAATAATCGGCCGGGTCCGTTTTTTGTTTCCCTTCGTCCCAAGGCCTTTCTTGAGGCGACCGACGAGGGCAGCGGCGAAATCGTTGATGAAAACGTCGATGATACATTAGTGGCGGTCAAAGCCAAGGTTACCGGACGGGTCAGCGAGACCGGCGGCAGAGTTAACCTGACCGAGGCCGATATTGTCGTTGCCGCCGGGCGAGGTATTCGAGCTGAGGAAAACTTTAAAATGATTGAAGAGATGGCCGAAACACTCGGGGCTGCCGTCGGCGCCTCGCGGGCCATCGTTGATGCGGGCTGGGTGCCTTATTTGTATCAGGTCGGACAAACCGGCAAAACGGTCAATCCCAAGCTTTATTTTGCCATCGGTATTTCTGGTGCTGTCCAGCATCTGGTCGGCATGCGTTCGTCGAAAACCATTGTCGCCATCAACCGTGACAAAGACGCTCCGATTTTCAATATCGCCAACTATGGCGTGGTCGGCGATCTTTTCGAAATCCTTCCGGCCCTGACGGCCAAACTCAAGGAAGTTATGAACTGATCCTGAAAAACAGCGTATAACAGCAAAAGCCCCGCCTTGATGCGGGGTTTTTGATATGGTGTGGTGGATTCGAATTATGAAAAATATTGCGGCCATTGATATCGGCACCAACTCCGTTCTCTATTCGCTCTTTAAAGTAGAAAGTCGTTCTACTATCAATGAAATCCATTTCGAGCGACATTCACCGCGTATCGGTCGAAAACTAAAGAATGCCAAAAAACCGCGCATCGGCGAGGACAATTATCGACAGCTATTAACCATCCTGCGGAAAAACATCCGGCATGCCTACGCTCATGCAACTGAAAATATATTGATTGCTGCCACCAATCCTCTGCGCCTGGCTGAAAACGGAAAAGAAATCAGAGACCGGTTGACACGCGATCTGGGCTGGCCGGTTGTTATCCTTTCGACCGCCGAAGAAGCCCGCCTGTCGGTACTTGGGGCCGTCGGCCCTTTGCGCAAGAATCAGACGGCGCTGATTATCGATCTTGGTGGTGGCTCGACTGAGTTAGTAGTGTATCGCGGCGGATCGCGGCTGGCTTTTGTATCCCTGCCCGAAGGAGCCGTCAGTCTGACTGAGAAGTTTGAAAGCACAGGCAGGGTAACCGGCGCCGATATTCCGGTATTTGAGGGGAAACTGACGAAATATGCCAAAAGGCTGACAAAAATCGAGCCGTATTTGGATTCGAGTGTAACACTGGTAGGCGGAACCTCGTCGGCCTTGGCTTTTCTCAAGGACGATGACTTTCACCGGTGTAATCGAGATGTTGTTTTGACCGTCCATGACCTTGACCTGTTTGTGGGCCTGCTGGCCAAACTCAATCTTCCCGGTCGGCGGCAATTGTTGGAGCCAGATAAAAAACGAGGCGAAATCATTTTTGCCGGAGTCTTATGGCTAGGTTGGTTGTTTAAGACATTGGGCCTGAAAAAAGCGAAGGCCAGCCCGCGCGGACTACGGCAGGGCCTGGCTTTGGATTGGCTTGATCGAAGATGATTTACCGCTTGACTTTGGAAGTCAAATGGATAAATTGGCTGAATGTCGGAGGATACATAATAGACCGTAGCTAATGTGATTATTGTGACTAACATACGGGATTAGATGAGAAGTTTGACCGCAATTCGTGGCCGTGGCCGCGGGTGGGCGGTATTTTTTTGGGAAGGTACTCATTGATGAGAACTAAGTTGGTTTTTCTGTTTATCATGTCGGTCCTCCTGGTTCAATCGGGTTACGGCTGGATGCTCTATTCCGCTGCCGACCCGCCCGATTCGGGGATTACCGGGCATTCCTTTGTCGATATCCTCTACCATGAAAATACGGTCTGGCTGGCCAGTGGACGGGGACTGAGCAAAACCGATGATTACGGGGAAACCTGGGTCACATACTCCGCCGCCTCGGGTTTGACTTCGGATGAACCCTCGGCCATGTACGGCCGACCGGGGCAGTTCTGGATGGCCGGATCGCATACGGAAATGTTCGACTTGGTCAATTTTCCTTTCGGTGACGGTTTCAGTATAACTTTCGATAACGGCCTGACCTGGGAAACGTCGATACCGGATGATTCCGTCGGCGCCTCATTCGCAAAATTGATCTATGATATGACCGGAACCGACAGTAGCACCTATGCCGCTGCTTTTCATGGCGGTCTCATCGTTTCACATGATTTCGGTCTAACCTGGGAACATATGTTTTTCTCTCCTATCGATTCTTCCGACTGGCATGCCGACGAATGGGTTGATCTGACTACGGGCCGTTACTATTCCTGTGCCGCTGACACGTTCCATACCGACACTACTATACTTTGGGCCGGAACAGCGGGAGGAATCCAGAAATTTTATTATCTGCCCAAGCGGGTCAAACTGGGTGGAAATACATTCCATGATATCGTCGGCGAGGACAGTCTGGTATATCTGGCGACCGAGGGTGGCGTTACCCGAACCGACAGCAATTATTCCGTCTGGTTCACGGCTGATACGATCAACGGCCTGGGCGCCAATACGGTCGGTAAGCTGGCTCTGTTCGATGATCGCCTCTGGGCATCGGTTATTGATACGATCAATAATGAAGGGCTTGGACTGTTTGTATCCGATGATATGGCCGAGACCTGGACGAAAGTTACCACCACTCTGTTTGAGGGCTCCGGAGCAGGTGTTTTCGATTATAAAATTCTGGATGATACAATTTTGCTTGTCGCAGCTGGCGACAGCGGCGCAGTTTTGACTTTTGATGGCGGTGTTTCCTGGCAGCGCTTCTATGTAGATTCGACCGATACTGATCAGGCTTCCGCCAACAATCAGGTCTATTCGCTCGATGCCACCATGGACAGCCTATTTCTGGGAACCAAAGGCGGGCTGAATGTGGTTGCCTATCTTCCTCCGTTCGAGTTCGGATACGACACGCTGATTACTTTCCCGGAGCATGACAGCAGCGGATCGTTCGTTTCGCTGGTTCGACGATATGCCACTGACAGCACTTTCTTCACCTGGCTCGGACTCGAACCGCAAACTCCATTAGGTACTCACGCCGCTTATCTTCTGGATACTATTGGCCCCCAGGTCATGATCTACGGCCCCAGCATGGACGTGCCGGTGCCCATTTATGATTTCGCTTACAACGACACCGTTACTATCATCGCTACTGGTTCCGGGATTTTCTGGTCGGAGAACAATCGCAATCTGCCGGTCAATACATTCAGTATTGCCGATGCCCTAACCGGCCGGACTCTGAACAAATATTCTTTTATCTCCACCGAGATCATCAACAACCGTATCTACGGCGGTTCGGACAGCGGTTTGGCCTATCGTATAACCAACGACAACTGGAATATCCAGTGGGCCAATACCGATAAAAATAAGCATGATCTGGCTGTGCTCCGCACCTTTGAAAACTCCGGTCTTCCCGGCGACTGGGTGGTTGCCATGGACGCGCAACAGATCGGTTCCGATACCGTCATCTGGGCCGCCTGCCGACGAGTGGCTGTTGATGATCAGATCAATGCTGTGGCTTTCAGTACCGATTTCGGTAACAATTGGAATACCGTTTTGCCCAATATGCAGGTGTGGAATTTTGCCTTCGATCAAAACGGCACTGCTTATGCCGCCGCTTCGGAAGGACTCTATTCTGCTCCATCGCCGTGGACCGACTGGACCAGAAACGAAATCATTGATCCGCTGACCAAAGATACGATGGTTGAACATACCGAGGTTTATGCGGTAGAGGTGATTGAGGAGTTCGGCACGACCTCACTCTGGGTGGGAACCAGTTTGGGATTGGCCAAACAGGAGATAGATCCCGGAGGCGAATGGGGAATCACTCGTATTTTCAAGAAAACCGACGCGGCCGATGACGTTTTCGCGTCGCCAGTGCCTTTTTCACCGGTCAATCCAAGCGGCCGCCTGACCATCCATTACCGAGTGGAAACAGCGGCTGACATAACCGTGGAGATTTATGATTTTGCTATGAATCTGGTGGCCGTACCGGCCGAAAATCGTCCACGGGCCGGAGGAAATGATTATTTTGAAAGCTGGGACGGGTATAATCAGTCCGGTGACATGGTTGCCACTGGCATGTATTTCTTTAAAGTAACTTATTCCACCGGAGATGAGTTCTGGGGCCGATTGGCCATAGTACCCTGATGGAGACCGCAAATATGAAAAAGTGTGTTCTGCTATATACGGTAGTAATTCTTTTGGCGCTGGTGCAGATGGGCGCGGCCGAAGATGGTAATGGCGGTCAACCGGGTGCGTTTATGGATCTAACCCTGGGCGCTCGACCGGCAGCTTTGGGTGGAGCCTTCACGGCTTTGGCCGAAGATGGTATCGGCCATTTCTACAATCCGGCCGGAAGCGCTCAATCGCGCAAGAACGATGTTACTTTCTCCTATCGAGCCATGCATCTGGGACGGCGATTGGGAATGACCTCGGTTTCAATACCGGCGCGGGAGCAGGCCCGGTTGAGTCTATTCTGGGTACATGCCGGGACTTCGGATTTGGAGGCGCGTGACGAACAGGGGATAATCCTGAGCAGTAACTCGGTTTCCTACAGCGAAAATATGATCGGCATGAACTTCAGCAAGGGTTTTATACCCGAGCTTCTGCTGGGTGGTAAAGTGTATTACCTGCAAAATAATATCTCCAATATCAACGCCAATACCATTGGTGCCGATTTTGGAGCGCTGGTCAAACTCGATATGCGAAAAACATTTATGGCCGGGACTTTTCCGCTTTTACAATTCGGCTTGACGGCTGAGCGTATCGGAGCCACCTATAAATGGGTGACCGCCTCTTTCTGGCAGAGCTATGGCCGGGAACGGGGAGCGGCTGCGGATGAAAAATTCCCGATCAATTTCCGCGGTGGAATGGCTCTGCGCAATCCCAATAAATATCTTTTGGCCTTTGATTTCGAAGCCAGTACAGCCTCGATTGTCAAAACGCATATTGGAGCCGAATACTCGTTTAATCGCAATTTCACTTTCAGAGCCGGGTTGGATGATATGCATCCGACAGCCGGTTTCGGTCTTCTTAAACGGATGGACAAAATCGCCGTTCGCATCGACCTGTCGTATCTGACCGACAAGGTCGGCGAGGGGGATGATGTTCTGGTATCCTTTGATGTTATCTTTTAAGCCTGGGGCGATGCAAAAATGATGATAATAAAACCGGTTTCCAAAATCGCCCTTACTTTGGCCGTTATGGTCTTTGCGGTCTGTTCAGCTTCGGCTACTACCGGCATGCTGGAAATGCTCAATTTGACCGGTGCCCGACAGGCGGCGATGGGAGAAACGGCCGCGCTGAGCGATTACGATGCGTTCAATCTGGAATATAATCCGGCAACTATCGTAGGCATGAAAATGGGACGCCTGGGCTTTTCCTACAACAGCTTTTTCCAGGATCGCACGACCAGTACTCTGGCCGCCATCTTTCCGGCCAAGGGCCTTGATCTCGGCATGCATATGCGCCTCTCTGGCACCGGTGATATAGAAGGACGGAGAGATTATCCGACCAGCGAGCCCGATTACCTGTTCAGCGCTCATAACTATGCTGTCAAGTTCTTTGCCGCCGCGGCCCTGATGCCGCAAATGAATGTCGGCCTTTCGGCCGGCTGGCTGATGGAGAAAATTGACATTGATCGCGGCAGTTCACTCGCCTTTGGCCTGGGCGCAGTCTATGATTTCCAAAACGGCTTAGCCGCTCATGCCTCGGCCGCCAACCTCGGATCAAAATTCAAATTCATTGAAGAGGAAAACGATCTACCGACGATATACCGAGTCGGTACTTCTTTTCATAAAAACGAAATGATGTTCTCAGCCGATTATGTCAATATCAAATCGGGCGACGGGCACCTCCATTTCGGTGGCGAATACCTGCTTGAAAAACATTTATATCTTCGCGGCGGTTATCAAACCGGCTATGACAGCCGGGATTTTTCCGCCGGCGTAGGATTCGTCTATGACTATCTGAGAATTGACTACGCGTTTGTCCCCTTCAAGTCCGACCTGGGGAATTCGCACCGTTTCACATTTAATATTCTGCTGAGGTAAGGAGATTATCAAATGCCGAAGTATAAAGTGGCTTGGCTTCCGGGCGATGGCGTTGGAATCGACGTCATGGATGCGGTCAAAATCGTACTCGACAAACTGAAGCTTGATGCCGAATACATTCACGGCGACATCGGCTGGGAATTCTGGAAATCAGAAGCCAACCCACTGCCCGATCGCACCGTGGATCTACTGAATAACACCGATTGCGCCCTCTTTGGCGCTATCACCTCGCTTCCCAAACAGGAAGCCGAAGCCGCGCTTATCCCCGAATTGCAGGGGAAGGGGAAAGTGTATGCTTCGCCGATCGTACGTCTGCGTCAGGAGTTCAATCTGCGCACCAACCTGCGGCCGTGTAAAGCCTATCCGGGTAACCCGCTCAATTACAAAGAAGGCATCGATATCGTTGTCTTCCGGGAAAACACCGAAGACCTTTACTCCGGGGTTGAGTTTCATCCATTTCCGGACGAGGTGCGCGAAACGATCAAAAAACATAATCCCAAGATCGCCCGTTTCGATCATCATCCAGCCGATGAAGTAGCTGTCTCGTTGCGTATCAACACCAAAACCGGCTGTACCAACATTATCACCGACGCTTTTGAATACGCCAAAAAATTCAACCGCAAATCGGTGACCGTGGTCGAAAAGCCGAATGTTATTCGTGAAACGTCGGGCCTGATGGTTCGCACCGCCCGCGAAGTGGCCAAGAAATATCCCGGTATCGAATTGTGGGAAACCAATATCGACGCCATGTGCATGTGGCTGGTGAAAAATCCGATGGATTATTCCGTTCTGGTCACCAGCAACATGTTCGGCGATATCGTCTCCGATCTCTGCGCTCAGCTGGTCGGCGGACTCGGTTTCGCCTGTTCAGGCAATATCGGCGATAAACTGGCCGTTTTCGAACCGACCCACGGATCGGCTCCGAAATATGCCGGTCAGAACAAAGTCAACCCGATCGCCATGTTCCTTTCGGCCAAGATGATGCTCGACTGGTTGGGTGAAGCCGACATGGGCGAACGGCTGGAAAAGGCCATCGCCGAAGTTATCGCCGAAGGCAAGGTTCGCACCTATGATATGGGTGGATCGAACACTTCGCTTGAAGTCGCCGAGGCGGTCGCGGCTAAAGTATAATCTAACCTTCCAATAGCTGCTAAGACCATTTACCCGGTGGATATCACATCCACCGGGTTTTTTGTGGCGGAGCCACTCTCTGGCTGTCGCGTGTATGACCTGATTTTCGAAAACTAAAAGCAGGCTCCGCCTGTGAGGGCGTAGCCCGAACCAAAAACAGGCTCCGCCTGTCGAGCAGAAAACACACGAGTGTGCGACGTGGCAATCTCAGGCTTGCAGGGAAAACAAAACCTAATCTATCCCGTAATGGCCCGATAATCATTGACTTATTTGTCTAACCGCTTATCTTGCAATGGTAATCCGTCTTTGGTACTAACGAGTACTTCATTCCATGTGTCATGGCTGCATGTGTCCACATTGTTTGACGCCATACAAAAGATACATTTGGAGATAGCCTGATGAAATCAATGAAATGCATCACTACCTGTTTAGCGGTCCTTTTATTGGCGTCCACTGCCGGCTCACAAATATGGATACAAGGCAATGGGCCTTGCGGGTTTAGGGTTCCGGCGATAACTTCCAATGATGCTGGCTACGTTTTTGCGGCTAATATTCATACCCATGGTGTTTATAGGTGTTCCGGAAGTGAAATTAATTGGCAGCTACATAGCAATGGCATTATTGCTTATCAAGGAATTACATCATTAGTGACGAATAATGATGGTGATGTTTTTATGTCAAAGTGGGGTGGTGGCATTTTTCGCTCTATTGATAATGGTGAAACATGGGAATCAATAATTGATGGGCTTACAAACTATATAGTTAGATCACTTGCGGTTAATGATAGTGGAATATTATTTGCCGGAACAGAAGGTGGCGGTGTATTTCGCTCGGCTGATAATGGAGAAAACTGGGAACAAATCAATACTGGTTTAACTGATCTCCGAATACCGGCATTAATCGCAAAGGATAATGAATTCGTTTTTGCAGGAACTCAAAGCGATGGAGTTTTTCGATACTCTGAAGCCGGTAATAGCTGGACACCTGTTTCTTCAGGATTAAGCTTTTTAGAAATTAAAACAATTGGCTGTAATAATATTGGTGATATATTTGTTACCGGTTCCCACGGTGTCAATAATATTTATCGGTCATCGGATAATGGTGATAGCTGGCAACTTAAAAACAATGGCTTAAGTACTGGCAGTGTTAGTTCCTTGGCCATTGATTCGAATGATAATATCTTCGCCGGAAAAAGTTACAATGGGATCTACTACTCTTCAGATAATGGTGAGAATTGGAATAAAAAGGACAGCGGCCTTACTATTCTTGAGGTCTTATCACTACATGTCGATGGAAGCGGTGATGTTTTTGCCGGTACTGCAGGGGGCGTGTTCTATTCATCTGATGGTGGTGATAGCTGGCAGCATTCCAGTGAGGGTATGATAAATACAGAAGTCTCTTCGTTTATTATTCTGGATAGTGCAAATATCATTGCCGGTACTAATAGTAGTGGCGTTTTTCATTCAGCAGATGGAGGAATCAATTGGGAACAGAGGAATAACGGCCTGACAAATTCAAGTGGGAACTCTATAATAAGAGATATGATATTAAATGATGTTGGGGATTTATTTGCCGGAACTATTGATGGTTTATTCATTTCGACAGATACTGCTAAATCCTGGAACCAGGTTTATAATGGGATTGCCAGTAGATTGGCAGTACTGGCTATGAATGATGACGGCATCATGTTTGCCGGTTGTTCCGGTGATGGAGTATTCCGTTCCATTGACAATGGCCTGAATTGGGTTGAGGTCAATAATGGTTTGACTGATATGACTTTTGAAGCCATGGCCACAGCCGGGGATAGTACTGTTTTTGCGGGATCATATTATGCCGGTGTATTTCGTTCAATGGATAACGGTGATAGCTGGATAGCCGTTAACAATGGTTTAACCGACGATAACATAAAAGCTATTGCTGTTAAAGAGGATACTATTATTTTTGCAGGATGCAATAGAAATGGCATATTCCGCTCTGTAAACAACGGTGATTCCTGGGAATTAATATTTGAGTACAGTATTGATTATGAATGGCCAACATTCTTTATTGATGATTCTGGCAAGATATTTATAGGAGTAGGAACCGAAGGAGTTTTTATGTCAACAGATAACGGAAATAGTTGGAGCCAGATAAGTAATATCAGCCTTCGTTATAATGCCGTTATAGCTATGGCCAAAAACTATAATAATATTTTACTGGCCGGGACAGATGGGCAGGGAGTCTATTATTGGCAATGCGATGATGATGATAACGATATTATTTGTGAGTATGATGACAACTGCCCTTTCACCTACAATCCAGATCAGGAAGACTATGATGAAGACGGCGTAGGCGACTCGTGCGATGCCTGTAATAATTTTGCAATTACCCTGAACCCGGTTGAAGATACCCTGACCGTCAAATTCGACACAACTCATTGGTTCTTTCCCACGATTTCTGATCAGGATGATGATTTGCACACCATCACCTATACCTATAATCCCCACTATGGTGAAGATACAATTGAGATAGTCGGCGATACGCTCTACCTGTATGCACCGGACACCAGTATTTCTGTTGACGTCATGGTAGAAGTTGAAGACGCCTGTAACCTGGCGTCTCAATCCTTCACCTGGATCGTCTATGTTTGCGGAGACGCCAATGGTGACGGCGCCATAAATGTCGGCGATGCCGTCTATCTGATTAATTACGTCTTCAAGGGTGGGCCGGCTTCAGAACCACTTGAATCCGGCGATGCCAACTGTGATGAAGCAGTTAATGTCGGTGATGCGGTTTATCTTATAAACTATGTCTTTAAAGGTGGTCCGTCGCCCTGTTGTCCGTGATGGTATTACCAGATACCTGTCTGAATGAGCAATTTACTGGTATCGCAAGTGTGCGACGTGGCAATCTCAGGTTTCCATTAATACAATACCTAATCTATCCCGTATAGGCCCGATAATCATTGACTTATTTGTCTAACCGCTTATCTTTAAGTATATAAACCGTTCAGGTGTCCTTAGAGTTAGTGGGCGGCAGATGTCAGCGACATGAATGTCCACATCTGCCACAATACATATTATCATCATTGTCTTCGCATCGAGGATCTATTAATTGGGGGTCGGTATGCGAGTTTGTTTTTTTCTTCTCATAGTGTCATTCTTGTCGCAAGTCTCTTTTGCAGCAATTGTCAATGTTCCCGGCGATCAGCCAACAATTCAGGCCGGTATCGACGCGGCCGTGAATGGGGATACAGTACTTATCGAAGATGGTCACTACCATGAATTGATATCCTTCTTGGGGAAATCTATCGTAGTAGCAAGCCATTTCATACTCGATAGCAATTACCAACATATCACAAGCACAATCATTGATGGTGATACTGCGATTGTAAGCCTCATTGCTGACACAGGGAGTGTTGTCAGATTTGTAAACGATGAAACAAATGCGTCAATATTAACAGGCCTTACGATTTCCGCTGGTATTGGAACTCCATGGGCGGCCTTTGGCTCTGGATCGGAGCGACACGGCGGTGGAGTCTTTTGCCTGAACGCAAGTCCTGTTATCAGTAACTGTGAATTCGGAAGTAGCACAGGACCATCAGGTGAGGCTATATTCTGTGATTCAGCGAATAGTTGCATTATTGAACACAATCGACTGAATGACAAAGTGATATACTTACACGAGTCGGGCGCGATTGTCAATAATTGTATCGACATTCAGGCCCTGGGCATTGAAGGCCACTTTCCCGTCCTTGTTGAATATTCAGTTATGCAATTGTTGTATATAGCCTATGCATCTGTTGACGTGCAGTACTCGGTTTGTGGAAATATATCAAAGGACGGTTATTATGCGAGTACGTGTAATTTTACAAATTGCACTATTCTCGGTAATGTGCATCATAGTACCGGCCATCCCGAACACTTGTATTTTACACGGTGTATTTTCGCCCAAGAAGGAGGTACTCTATTACAATCGTACGACGGATTCATCCATATCAATTGTAGTGTAATGCGTGAATACGATATGTTGTGTATGTGTTTAAATCCCGTTGATACCAACAATGTATTTATAGCTGATCCCTTATTTTGTAATGCCGGGGCGGGTGATTATTATCTTCAAACTGTTTCGCCCGCATTACCAAATAATAATGCTTGCGAACAACTCATAGGGGCCTTGAGAGCAGGATGTGGAGTTGAAGTTACCGCGTTTCAAATAATTGGAGAATCGTTTAATAATGTCGTGAATCAAGTACCAATATTGTCTTGGAATTTTATAGACTATGATAATCAATGGGAGGACAGTTTCGAAGTTGCCGTCGGTACTGACGATGATTGGGCGTATGCCGAGATGTGGAATCCGGCGCCGTTTGTAGGGCCGGACACGTTTGTTACCTATGCCGGGGCCGAGCTTTTAGATGGCCAAACCTACTACCTTCGCCTGCGCGTTCACAACAGCCTGGCCTGGTCGGAGTGGTATGAAACATCGTTCCGGATGAACAGCGTGCCGAGTGAGCCCGCTCTCAGCTCTCCGCCCGATAGCGCGATTGTCAGTACAACCACGCCTTATCTGTATGTCCTCAACAGCACCGACGCCGAAGGGGATGACCTGTTTTATGATATCTTTGTCGAAGTCGATTGTGTGCTGTATGCCGGGAGTGATATCCCTGAACAGATCGATACGACCGGCTGGCAGGTTGATCCTCCACTATTTGATAATTGGATTTACTTCTGGTCGGCGCGGGCTTTCGACGGTTACGAATATTCCGACATGTCGAGTTATCGGACTTTCTGGGTCAATGCTATCGAAGAGCCGCCTTCGCCTTTTGATTTGTCCTGGCCGCCGGATACCGGCTGGTCGCAGGTCTATCAGTTCCCGACAACGTTCTGGTGGGGAATGTCGCATGACTACGATCCGTTCGATTCGGTCTATTATCGGTTGGAAATAGCCATCGATTCGGAATTTACTTTTGTCGCTACTTATGACAGCATCTACGCCACGACCGATACGGTACTTCTGGATTACAGCACACACTATTGGTATAAAGTCACGGCGGTCGATACCAAAGACAACGAAACCGTAAGTAACGGTATTGGCGATTTCATGACCTGGATTTTGGGTGATGTCAATCATGATTTTGCGGCCAATGTCGGCGATGCGGTATTTTTGATCAATTATATCTTCAAAAGCGGTTATCCGCCAATTAATATGAAAGCGGGGGATTGTAACGGCGATTGTTGTGTCAATGTCGGCGATGCGGTCTATATGATAAATTATGTCTTCAAAAGCGGCCCCGATCCATTAATTGGGTGTGATAATTGTGATTAGTAAGCCTTAGTAACAGATAAAGGGATATTTTTATAAAATAAATGATGCGAAAGGAACTCGCTATGGGTAACAACGATCCAAATACAAAGGATAAGCAAAAAGGCCTGCCATGGCAGACAATTAGTGCCATATCGGCAATTATCTTTGCTACGATTACTATTCATGTCGGCCTTTGGCAGTTTGGTCTTGGGCACCAAAGTGATCTCCGGGATCAAGAAATTCGGGCAAAAGATGAGGCGCTTAATCAGCGAATACTCTTATCACAAGAAACCGAGGAGTGGGCTACCAGGCAAGCAGAACTAGTGGCAGAGGAACGTGATTCACTATCTGCCACACTTGATTCAATTATTCCTGTATTAACACTGTCCGAGTCTCAGATCGAGGAATTGGAACAAACAATTTTCCATAAGACAGATCAACTGAATAGGCTGACAGAGGAAATTCTTGCGCTAAGTGGCAATATGGATGATTGCGAGGAAGCTCGTGCAGATCTCTTGGCTACCAATGATGTTATTATAGAATTGGCCAAGGATATTTCGACAGGTATATTGCCGGATTTGACATTATCAAGAGGAACCACTCGTGACTACATTAATAAGCTGGAAACACAGAAAACAGCTATTGATGATATAAATTCCTGGTCAAGTTCAGCATCCGGTTTACGCCCCCCTGCCCCGTAACAATAAGCGCATTGATACGTATTGGCATATGATTATAAAAAGGCAGGATTTTTCATAATCCTGCCTTTTGCAATTGTCTAAACTTTTGATTTTTCTCAAGCCAATTATCGACCCGATGTTATTTTCCGAGCTAATCAGGCGTTGAGCTTTTCGATGGCAGCCTCAACCGTATCGGTTACGTCGAAAACCTCGGTCAACCGGGTAATAGTGATAATCTTGTCGATTTTTTCGGTCAGGTTGGCCAGCTTCAATTCGCCATCTTTTTGTTTGAAAGTCGTCGAATGGTGAATCAGGCGTCCCAGTCCGGTGGAGTTGATCCAGTCACAGCCGGAAAGATCGATAACGACTTTGCCCCGGCCTTTGCCGATCAGGGCGTAAAGTTTGTCGTCGAGCGGTATGAAATCATCGCCGCCCATAATCTTGCCTTTGACCACAATGACATCAACACCGTCTTTTTCATAGTGATTGAATTTCATCAGCTTTTGTCCTTATTCAGTCTATGTTTTGTTGTATTATTCTCTAAACTCATATTCCGATCAAAAGTTACGAAAAAAACGTGCTTGCGCAACCCTTTTTGACAGTTTAATTGACTTTTAGCAGGCGACTAAATATAATACGCGGCCGACTGTAAAAACTGAACGCGGGAACCGATTAAAATAATTGAGGTTGGTTATGAGAAAAGGCGGAAATAAAATGAGTAATCTGGATTGTATATTCAGACCCCGTTCGATTGCGGTCATCGGCGCCTCGTCCCGGCGGCAGACAATTGGACGTGAAATTCTTCATAATATGATTGACTATGAGTTTAACGGCAAAATATTTCCTGTAAATCCCAGAGCCGGCGTAATTCATTCCATCAAAGCCTATTCCACGGTTCTCGATGTTCCCGATGCGGTCGATCTGGCAATCGTGGCCGTACCCAAAGAACATGTGCCCCTGGTGGCCGAGCAGTGCGGGGAAAAGGGCGTCAAAGGGATGGTCGTAATTTCGGCCGGCTTCAAGGAAGTCGGCGGCAAAGGCGTCGAACTGGAAAAACGGCTGGTTAAGATTATTAAAAAATATGGTATTCGCCTTGTCGGGCCCAACTGTTTCGGAGTGGTCAATACTGAACCGGACGTGCGTCTTAACGCCACTTTCGGCAAAGCTCGCCCCAAACCGGGTAATATCTCCTTTATTTCACAGTCGGGAGCATTGGGCGAGGCGATTTTTAATTTTGCTGAATTGCTCAACCTGGGTTTCTCGATGTTCGCCTCAATCGGCAACCGGGCCGATATTTCCGCCAACGATCTTTTGGAATACTGGGCCGAGGATGAACTGACCAGGATAATTCTGATGTATATCGAGAATTTCGGTAATCCGACCAATTTTACTCAGATCGCCCGTAAACTGACCCGCACCAAACCGATTGTGGCCGTTAAATCAGGGCGGACATCTCAGGGCGCTCGCGCGGCCTCGTCGCATACCGGAGCGCTGGCCGGAGCCGACGTCGGCGTGGATGCGCTTTTCTCTCAGTGCGGTGTCATGCGCACCACCTCGATCGAAGAATTGTACGACGTGGCCATGATGCTCTCCAATCAGCCGGTGCCCAAAGGCAACCGGGTGGCAATTGTGACCAATGCCGGTGGGCCCGGAATTCTGGCCACCGATGCGCTGATCGGCCACGGTTTGAAACTGCCGCCGCTTTCGGCCAAGATCAAAAATGATCTCAAGGCCTTTTTGCCGCCGGAAGTTTCGCTTAATAACCCTCTCGATCTGGTAGCCGGAGCGCGGGGACGCGAATTTACGCTGGCTCTGGATGCGGTTGGCAAAGATAAAGCGTATGATACTATCGTGCCGATTTTTGTTCAGCCGATAACGGTCAATGAACTGGATGTGGCTCAATCGATAATCGATGCCAAGGCCAAAACCGATAAACCGTTTTTGGTTAGCTTTATGGGCGTTGGTTTCCGCTCGGAGGGAATCGAAAAATTATCGCAGAACGGCATTCCAGTTTATATTTTCCCCGAGGCGATTGCCAAGGCGCTCAAGACCGTGGATGGTTACCGGCAGTATCTTCAGCGGAAAAAAGGTAAATTCCCGACCTTCAAGGTTGACCAGCAAGCCGTGAAAAATATTATCGAGAAAAGCCGCCAGGCCGGGCATGAAGCGATTATCAGCGAAGATGCCCTCGATATCCTCAAGGCTTATGGCATTCCGGCAGCCGAATATGCTTTTGCCGAAAGCGCTAAAGAGGCTATAGCCGTGGCCAATGAGGTCGGGTATCCGGTGGTCATGAAACTGAATACGCCTCGGATTTTGCACAAGACCGAAGCCAAGGCGGTCCGAGTCGATATTCGCAGCGACAAGGAGTTGCGGTCGCATTTCAATGATCTCAAAAAGCAGATTGGGCCGACCCCCAAAGGCGAAAAATTTTCGGTGGCCATCCAGAAAATGGTATCGGGCGGAATCGAAACGGTAATTGGCATGAACTATGATCCGGCTTTCGGACCGTTGATTATGTTGGGTTTGGGCGGTATTTACGTCGAAGTGATGAAAGACGTTGCTTTCCGGATTACGCCCCTGTCCGATGAACGGGCGGATGAGATGATTCGGAGTCTAAAATCGTTCCCACTGCTGTCCGGTTTTCGCGGAGCCGATGCAGTCGATCTGAATGTTCTCAAGGAAGCGCTACTTCGACTGTCGCAGTTGATCAGTGATTTCGATGAGTTTTCCGAAATAGATCTCAATCCGTTTATAGTTTCGGGTGATAAACGCGAATGCAAGGCCGTTGACGCCCGCTTTATTCTGAAATAGTGCATCTGTGGAAAAGCCGTGAAAAAATTGCTTGAAGCGCTTGGCAGACGTATATATATTTGCAGTCAAAACCCGCAATTGAAGTTTTTTGTATAGGAAAGCAGATGTCTGAGATCAGAGTTCGAATTGCTCCCTCGCCTTCGGGGTTTCTGCATGTCGGAGTGGCCCGGACGGCCATAATCAACTGGCTCTACGCTCGTAAACTGGGCGGGCAATTTATCCTGCGCGTCGAAGATACTGACGCCGCCCGGTCCTCGAAAGAGATGGTTAAATCTATCATCGATTCACTGACCTGGTTGGGGATCGACTGGGACGAAGGACCGATTTTCCAGTCGGAGCGAACCGAAATTTATCAGCAATATATCGACCAACTCTTAGAATCGGGCAACGCCTACCGCTGTTTCTGCACGTCCGAAGAACTGGCCGCCAAACGGGAAAATGCTCGCGAGAAGAAACTGGATTATCGTTACGACCGCACTTGTTTAAATCTGAGCGCCGAGGCAATCCAGAAAAAGCTTGATGACGGAACCCCCAACGTCATCCGGGTCAAAGTCCCGGAAGGGGAGACCGCTTATGACGATATGGTTTACGGGCGGATGGTCAAGCAGAATAAGGATATCGAGGATTTTGTCGTTTGCCGCAGTGACCGCAGTCCGCTTTATAATTTTGTCGTTGTTGTGGATGACTATGAGATGGGTATTACCGATGTCATCCGGGGCAACGATCATCAGACCAACACTTTCAAGCAGATACTGATTTACTCCGCTTTGTCTCTGCCGGTACCTCGTTTCGGGCATCTGCCGCTAATTTTCAATCAGAGCAAGAAAAAGATATCCAAGCGGGATAAGGCAGCCAATGCCTCCGATTACGGCAATGAGGGTTTTCTACCCGAAGCGGTTTTCAATTACTTGACCCTTTTGGGCTGGTCTTCCAAAGACGACCGCGAAGTTTATACCGTTGCCGAGTTGACCGAGGCTTTCAGTATAACCGGAGTGGGCAAGGCCAACGCCATGTTCGATTTCGTCAAGATGAGTCATTTCAACGGTGAACATATAAAACTCAAATCGAACCATGATCTGGCCCTGATGGTGGCCCCGCTTTTGATCGAAGCTGATGTGTCCACCAAATACGGCCTTGAAACCCGCTGGCATTACCTGATGGATGTTATCGGCCTGCTCAAGGACAGGGCCACGGTGATCGAGCATTTTGTCGAGCGGGGCGGGTATTTTTTCAAGCCGCCGACCGAGTATGACCCCAAAGGAGTCAAAAAACAATTTATACCGG
Source organism: FCB group bacterium (assembly GCA_024231695.1). Taxonomy (GTDB): domain Bacteria; phylum Zixibacteria; class MSB-5A5; order GN15; family JAAZOE01; genus JAAEQF01. Next base: position 5,424 of record JAAEQF010000773.1, on the reverse strand, counting down.
AAAACGCCGACCGGCTGGAAACTCTGGCCGACCGGTTTGAAGCGTTGGAGCCGTTTACCCATGACGGTCTGGAAACAACGCTTAAGGGGATGGCTGAAGAACTTGAACTGAAAACCGGGCAGTTGATTCATCCCGTGCGGTTATCGGTGACCGGAATGACTACCGGGCCGAGTCTTTATGATCTTTTGGAACTTATGGGCCGCGAGGAAACAGCGACGCGGATGCGCGTTGCGGCTCGATATATACGGGAAAAGGTGTAATATGAGTACGAACGAAGCAACCACGCCGTCCGATTTTATTCGGGATATCATTAACGAGGATTTGAAAAACAACAAAAACGAAAGCCGTGTACATACTCGGTTCCCGCCGGAACCTAACGGCTATATTCATATCGGCCACGCCAAATCGATCAATCTCAATTTCGGCATTGCCTCGCAATATAAGGGCAAGTTTAATCTTCGTTTCGATGACACCAATCCGAGCAAGGAAGAGCAAGAATATGTCCAGTCGATCATCGAAGACATTCGCTGGCTGGGAGCCGACTGGGAAGATCGTCTCTTTTATGCCTCCGATTATTATGATAGACTTTACGATTATGCAGTACAGTTGATCGAAAAAGGCAAAGCCTATGTTGATGATTTAACCCCCGATCAGATTCGGGAGTATCGCGGGACTTTGACCGAACCGGGGAAAAACAGTCCCCATCGTGATCGTAGCATCGAAGAAAATCTCGATCTTTTCAAACGGATGCGGGCCGGGGAATTCGAAGACGGAGCACGGGTCTTGCGGGCCAAGATCGATATGGCTTCGCCCAATCTCAATATGCGCGACCCGGCCATCTATCGCATCAAGCACGAGTCTCATCATCGCACCGGCGATAAGTGGTGCATATACCCGATGTACGATTTCACTCACTGTCTCTCCGATTCTATCGAGGCCATAACTCATTCGGTTTGCACGCTGGAATTCGAGGATCATCGCCCGCTTTACGATTGGTTTATTGATGAGGTGGGCGCTTATCATCCTCAGCAAATAGAATTTGCTCGGATGAATCTTTCTTATACCGTACTGAGTAAACGCAAACTGTTGAAATTGGTGGAAGACGGTGACGTGGACGGCTGGGATGACCCGCGTATGCCGACCGTTTCGGGGATGCGTCGGCGGGGGTACACGCCCGAGGCGATCCGCAATTTCTGTGAACGGATTGGCGTAGCCAAACGGGATAGTCTGGTCGATATAGCCCTTTTGGAACATTGTTTACGCGAAGATCTGAACCTGCGGGCAACGCGGGTAATGGCCGTACTGGAACCGCTCAAGGTGGTCATTACCAATTACCCCGAGGACAAAACCGAAGAGCTGGAAGCGGTCAATAACCCGGAAGACGAATCGGCCGGTACACGGATGGTTCCGTTTTCGCGTGAGATTTATATCGAACGCAATGATTTCCGTGAGGACCCGCCGAAAAAGTTTTTCCGGCTGGGACCGGGACGGGAAGTACGACTCAAACATGCCTACTTTATCCGTTGCGATGAAGTGATTAAAGACGATAAAACAGGCGAAGTGGTCGAATTGCGCTGTAGTTATGATCCCGAATCGCGAGGCGGCATGTCGCCAGATGGGCGTAAGGTCAAGGGGACGTTGCACTGGGTGTCGGCGGCGCAGGCGAAAAAAGTCGAAGTACGTTTCTTTGAGCGCCTTTTCACCGTCGAAAATCCGTTGGCCGATGAGGATTTCAAGAGCAGCCTTAATCCCGATTCGCGCCGGGTTCTGACCTCATGCCTGATTGAGCCCTTTGCGGCCGAGGCTGCGCCGGGGACGCTTTTTCAATTTATGAGGCAGGGGTATTTCTACCTCGACAGCATCGACTCGACGGCGGAAATGCCGGTTTTCAACCGAACTGTGTCATTGCGGGATAGCTGGGCCAAAATTGAGAAGTCTATGAAAAGCAAATAGAGCAATTGCGGCCTGGCTGAAAATGTCGTATATATTGGGCTCCAAACGGCAAACGGCCGCTGAATGACCGGTGTAAAGGACGAGAAGACTTATTCAATTGAGATATCCGGATAGGGAATGAGGTGAACCATGAATGAAGAGATCGCAATTGTGAAAAAGAAGATTGCCAAGCTCGAAGAGGCGATGGAAAAGGACCACTTCGGCGGTCTGCTGGACAAATCCCGAGTGAATAAGAATTACAAAACTCTGAAGAAACTTAAAAAAGAACTCAAGCAACTGGAAGAACAGCAAAAATAGACAAGACAACAAAACCTGCTCGAACGAGGATGATATGACACCCGAATCAATAGACAACCGTGAGCTGATAAAAAACGCGATCGTGGCCGAAATTGATGGCCAGAAGTTCTATAAGTTTTTGGCCGACAAGGCAACCAACGTTGATGCCAGGCGTAAACTGACCAATTTGGCCAAGGATGAGATTCGCCATGAGACGATTCTGATTAAAATCTATAAAGACCTTTTTGATGAAGAGGTCGAAAATCTGCCCAATCAGGGCGTCAGTGTTTTATCCAGATTTTTCAGCGACCGCCGCGAGACCGAACCGATCAACGAGATCCAATGCATTGATATGGCTATCGAAGCCGAATTGGCAGCGACCGAATTTTACAAGTCCAGCGCCGAGAGTGCCGACAATGATGAGATTAAGGACATCTATGCTCAGATGGCGAACGAGGAATTTCGGCATTACGAGCTTTTAAAAGCCGAGCGGGAAGCCGTCACCGGTAATTACAGCTGGTTTGAATTCGATGAAACATCGCCTATGGAATTATAGATTCCAGGCGAAAGAGGGGAGCTATGCAGTGGAAGTGCGAAATTTGCGGCTATATCCATGAGGCCGACAAGCCGCAGGATATACCCGTTATGCGAAGCACCGAGTACAGAATTCGAAAAAGTTGACGATAATTCATCTTCCTGATAACGGAGGAGAACAATGCTTAAGGTCGGCGATAAGGCACCCGATTTTACTCTGCCGAGTCATCTGCGAACTTCAATAACATTGTCTCAGTTTCGCGGGAAAAAAACAATTGTGCTGGCCTTTTATCCCCTGAATTGGACACCCGTTTGCAGCGGTCAGATTCCCGGTTATCATGAGGTTCTGGATCGTTTCGAAGCCCTTAATACCCAGGTTTTGGCCGTATCGGTAGATTCTATTCCCAGTCACAAATCATGGGCATATTCCATGGGCGGTATTGATTATCCGCTCTTGTCCGACTTCTGGCCGCACGGTGAGATTGCCACCCGGTATGGCGTGATGACCGACGCCGGGCATACGGAACGGGCGATTTTCGTGATTGACACCGAGGGCATTATCCGATACATCGATCATCACGATATTGCCCACGAGCCGGATATCGAGGAGCTTTTCCGGATATTGACCGATTTCCATAAAGGATAATTGCCGGCCGGAGATTAGTCGAATGCCACAGTTGCTACAAAATTCCCCCGGAAAGAATATTTGCCCGTTAATACGCGGCTGAGAAGCGTATTATATGGAATATAGCAAGAAGGCTTATTATGTATAAAGTCGTACCGGACAAATACAGAGAAGCGACCAATGAGGAACTGGCGCAGTTCATAGTCGAGGCCAAGTCGCGGTTGGGCGAACGCTTGACTCTTTTAGCTCATCATTATCAGCGGCTGGAAGTAGCTCAGATGAGCGATTTCGTCGGCGACTCGTATGAGCTTTCCAAAACCGCCTCACAACGCAAGCAATCCGAGTATATCGTTTTTTGCGGCGTGCATTTTATGGCCGAATCGGCCGATATCCTCTCTACGGACGAACAAAAAGTCTATCTGCCCAATCCGCTGGCCGGTTGTCCCATGGCCGATATGGCCGCTATCGAGGACGTCACCGCCGCCTGGCAGATGCTGGAGGAGATCGGCATCGCCGGGAAAACAATTCCTCTGTCATATATGAACTCGGCGGCCGAACTAAAGGCCTTTTGCGGTCAGCGCGAGGGCCTGATTTGCACCTCCTCCAATGCCGCCGCCGCTTATAAATATGTGTATGAGCGGGCCGAAAAGCTGTTCTTTTTCCCTGATGAAAATCTGGGATACAACACCGGCCGCAATATGGGTCTGACCGATGAAGAGATGTTTACCTGGGATTTTAGAACCGGCGAAGAAAATATCGACGTCGATCGTCTGCGCCGGGCCAAACTGATTCTCTGGAGAGGTCATTGCCACGTTCATACCAATTTCAAACCTTTTCATGTTGAACAGGTGCGCGAAAAGTTCCCCGGCGTCAAGGTCGTGGTTCATCCCGAATGTACTTGGGATGTAGTGGAAAAAGCCGACGCCGTGGGTTCAACCAAATTTATCGTCAATTATATCGATAAGCAGCCTCCGGGCGCGATTATAGCCATCGGAACGGAAATTAACCTGATTAACCGAATGGCTCATCGCCATCCGGACAAAAAAATATTTGAACTATCGGGGCAAACCTGTCCGGTTTGTGCCAATATGTATAGAACGACTTTGGCTGATCTGGCCTTCACCGTAGAGAATCTGGAAACACGGGATCGGATTGAGGTGGATGAGGCGATTAAGACCGATGCGCGGATAGCCCTGAACCGGATGTTGATGGTTCACTAAAGCTTATCGCGGAATATATTATTACTAAATCCGGTCAGGGAAATTCAAGATCAATCAACCAGTTGAATGTCTGCGTAATATTCAGTAACTAAAGGCAATGAGGTTTTCATGGCATTTGAAGTAGTTGTACCCCAGATGGGGGAATCAGTCCTGGAAGGGACTATCGTGGAATGGAAAGTAGCGGTCGGGGATCGGACCGAAGTCAATCAGCCTCTGGTCGAGATCATGACCGACAAAGTTAATATTGAAATTCCCTCGGAAGTTGACGGAATAATCGAAAAACTGCTGGTTGAACCGGGCGAAGTGGTTGAGGTTGGTAAGGTAATTTGCACAATTGCCACCGAAGGTGAAGTCTCGGTCAAAGCCTCCGTCCCCGAGAAAAAACCGGCCACTGCCGAAACTCCTGCTGCCAGGGCCGCCAAAGCTCCCGCCGCACCTGTCAAAGCTTCCGGTAAAAAACCCAAAATGGCTCCGGCCGTCAGAAAACTGGTTCGCGAATATGGTCTTGATCCGGCGCAGATAACCGGAACCGGCCCCGATGGCCGACTGACCAAAGAGGACGTGCAAAAAGCCGCCGCCGCCCGGTCATCCGTATCGAGCGCCGCTGCTTCGACTCCTGCTCCTGCCGCGCCTGTCAAGCCGACTCCGTCGGTTCAATCGGCAACCCCGCCGCCGGGCGTGCCCTTTCCTTCGTATGTTCCCCCCGCCTTGGGTGAAGGCGACCGGATGGAAGAACGGTTACCGCTTGAAGGGGCCCGAAAGATGATCTCCGAGCATATGACTCGGTCGGTGCAGATCTCTTCGCATGTGACGACC
>JAAEQF010000772.1 GCA_024231695.1 FCB group bacterium | reverse complement strand
GGTTGAAGACCGATGAAATCCTGCATATCTTCAAACAAAAACCGGACTTTATCATCCTTCCCGAATACCAGGGCGTCGATCCGCTCTGGCGGGAGACCGCCGCCAATGCCGAATTGGCGAAGGATTTCCAACTTTACTGTCGGAATCTGGCCGCCAATCTAAACGCCGTATTGATTGCCGGGACAACTATCGAGGAACATTCCGGGCGGTATTACAACACCTGCCGGGTTTTTAACCGCGATGTCGATCTCGGCCATTACCATAAAGTCAATCCCATGCCCAACGAACGCAAACACGGCATTAGCCCCGGAAACTCCCCTTGCCTGTTTGAAATCGAGGGCGTTCGGTTTTCGATTTTGATCTGCGCCGACGTCTTGCAACCCGAAAATTTCGAACTCCTGAAACAACATCAATCCGATATTATCTTTGTCCCGACGACTTCGCCTCTCAAAGAGCATGAAACAGTCCAGGATAAATTTGCCCGCGATAATGATGTATTTGTGAACGGAGCCGCCGCCGCCGGCAGTTATGTTGTCAAATGTTGCGCCGTCGGCAATTTATGGGGGGGTTATTTGCAGGGACGTTCACTCGTGGCCTCGCCCTGGGGAATAATGACCCGCATTCCACCGCAGGATGAAGACAACGAACGGATACTATCGCTTGTCCTTGATTTGGCCGAATTGCGCGAATTCAGATCCAAAAGAGGACAAACCTTATCCTCTATCCAAAAACATAACTCTTGATCTTGTATGATTATTTCCCTTTATTGGCCAATTAGCCGATAAGGAGATCATCCATGTCTAAGCCCTTCACCTTCAAGATAATTGTAATATTTTTCTGCCTGATAGCCGCCTCGATAATCTCGGCCGACGAAGGCATGTGGCCGCTTTATGATATCGAGAAACTGCCTTTCGACAGCCTGCACGCCCGTGGGCTGACTCTGGAACCGGAAGATATCTATAACCCCAGCGGCGGAAGTATTAGCAATGCTATCATCGATATCAGCGGAGGATCAGCCTCTTTTGTATCCGCCGACGGACTTATAATTACCAATCACCATATCGCTTTCGGGGCCGTGCAAAAAAGCAGCACGGTGGATAATAATTATATCAAGGACGGATTCTACGCCGCGACTCGGGCCGAGGAAATTCAGGCTATCGGTTTCCATGTCTATATTACTCTGGCCATTGAGGATGTCACCGATAGAGTACTCGAATCTCTGGATGATGATTTGGATGATCTGGCGAGATACGAAGCGCTCGACCTCATCACCAAGGAAATCGTCAAGGAAAACGAAACCGAACCGGGTATCAAATGCAAAGTAGCCAAAATGTTCGGCGGATCGCAATTCATGCTCTATACTATGTTTGACATTCCCGATGTCCGCATTGTATATGCTCCGCCAGAGAATATCGGTCTCTATGGCGGCGATATCGACAATTGGATGTGGCCCCGCCATTGCGGCGATTTCTCCTTCCTGCGAGCCTATGTTGCCCCTGATGGCTCATCGGCCGAATACTCGGAAGACAATGTCCCCTATCAGCCGGAAGTCTATCTGCCCATATCCTCAGCCGGTGTCAGCGAAAATGATTTCACGATGATGCTTGGTTTTCCCGGAAGAACCAAACGCTACGCCAGTTCCTTCAATATTTCACAGATGCAGGATTTTTATTATCCACGCATGATTGAATTTTACGAAACCGCCCAGGAAATTATGGACAAAGTCGCCGAGGACAATCCGGGGGCAGCGATCAAACTGGCCTCGCTGAAAATGGGCCTTCAAAACGGTCTTAAAAACAATCAGGCAACTTTGGAAGGATTTCGGAAATCAAAACTCCTGGCTTTAAAGAGAGAGACCGAGCAGCAATTGACCGAATTTATAAAGGCCAACCCCGAATTGGATGCCGAATACGGCGGCGTCCTGCCGGAACTGGACAGCCTTTACACCGAGGAATTCAAAGTACGGGACAGGGGTTTTATACTCGGCTGGCTGGTCTATTCATCCGAACAACTGCGCATGGCCACATCTTTATATCGGTGGGCGATTGAACGGGAGAAGGAGGATATTGACCGGGACAAGGGGTATCAGGATCGCGATACCACCAACACCCTGGCCTGGCTCCAATACGCTCAAATCAATCTGCTCCCGGAACTTGATCGAGCCATGCTGGAAAAGATGATCAAAAGGGCACTCAAACTCCCGGCGGGTCAAAAAATAGAAGCTGTGGAAAAAATCTTTGCCGGAAAAGCCGATTGGGAAAAAGACCGCCATCTTAAAAGTTATATTAACCGGCTTTTTTCCCAATCAAATGTCGGCAATCTCGAAAAACGGTTGGCCATGTTCCGCATGAGTCGTGAAGAGCTGGAAAACCTGAACGACCCGATGATTAATCTGGCCATTTCCCTGAAGCCGGAACGGGACACAAGAGAAGAAGAATCCAAACTGTTTTCCGGTGCCCATAGCCGGCTGGCGCCCAAATTGATGCAGGTTTACCGGAAATGGAAAGAAGGCAACCTCTACCCCGACGCCAATGGCACCATGCGTTTCAATTACGGTGCAGTCACCGGCTATTCTCCGCGCGACGGTATGACCTATGATTATCTGACCTCGCTCACCGGTATTTTGGAAAAGGAAACCGGTGAGGACCCGTTTATTGTCCCGGAGAAACTCAAGGCTGCCATCGAAAGCAAAGATTTCGGACCGTACCTTGATCCGACCCTTGGCGAGGTCCCGGTCAATTTCTTGTCCACCAACGATGGCACCGGCGGCAATTCCGGTAGTTCGATCCTGAATGGCAAAGGTGAAATAATCGGGCTCGAATTCGACACCAATTTCGAAAGCGTGGCCGCCGATTATCTTTGCAACGAAAAAGTCGCTCGGTCAATTTGCGTCGATATCCGCTACGTCCTGTTTATAATCGACAAAGTGTACCACCTTGACAACCTGATGAAGGAACTGACGATAAATTAGACAAAAACAGGCCGCCTGTGAGGCAAGCGAAGCGAGCCGAGCAAAAAGACGGGCTCCGCCCGGCGAGATAGCGAAGCGATCGAGCAAAAAAACACACGAGTGTGTGTGGCCCACCGCGGCGCAGTGGGTTCCCGCCAATCAAAAAACAGGCAATTATCCGCAGGGTCTCAATCCGCATTCTGCGGATCAGGATCCTGCGGAACCCCATACCTCCAAGCAATGACCATCCACGCGATAGCGAAAAACGGGCTCCGCCTGTCCGGGCACAACCAGTAACAGGCGATGCCTGCGGGCTCCGCCTGCTACGGCACCAAATATTCCGGCGACCTCGGCAACTCAATCGCCGCCTTGATACTCGGATGAGACGTTTCCTCCGCCAGTATCGACTGCACCACCCGTTCAAATCCGATTCCGCAACCTGAAGACTGACCATCCGAATGTCCGAGGACATCAAAATACCAGTCAAACTGAGCCGGATCGACGCCTCGCTCGGTCAGATGATCATACATGTACGATTCCTGAAACTGCTTCTTGCAGGTTACCGGACTACCTTCACGTACCGCACCGCCAACCGACTCACCGGCATCAGGCAATAACAGATCACAGCAGAGCGTTACACCGTTGTCCCGTTTCATGGAAAAGAATTTGATAACGCCGCCCTCTTTGGGCCTTGGATCGGAGGGATAATGAGTAACAAAGGTCGGAAGGCCGTTCAATATCCGGCAGAGCGTCAGTTCTTCGCTGTTGCCGAAATCATCACCGTAGGCGACGGAAAATCCGTGACCCTTAAGTATTGCCACCGCCTCAGCGTAGGTAATCCGGTTAAAAGGCTCGGCAACATATTTCCCCATCAGTTCACCGGGTGACAATTCATTGGCGCTTTGGTACATCTTCTTAATCAGCGCTTCGACATTATCCATCAGGCCATCGAGTTCAAAATCACGTCCCTCGAATTCAATCAGGGTAAACTCACACAGATGACGGTCGGTAACTTTCCGTTCCTGCCGGAAAGAGGGTCCGATCGTAAAGACCCGGTTATGAGCTACGGTGAAAGCTTCGAGATAAAGCTGCCCCGTCTGCCGCAAGAACATATCCCTTTCGGCGCCCTTCTGATCGAACATCGCTACCGGCATGGCATTGGGAAACCATTCACACGACCCGGTCGCCCCGGTGATATGAGGTACCTGAATCTCCATGAAGGCATTGTCGGCAAACCAATCGCGGGCAGCCTTAAGGAGACGGGAACGAAGGACACTGGTTTTGGCGAATTCACCCTGGCACACAGCTAAATGACGCATTTTTGAAACCTCCGATCATAAACATAAAAAAAGGCCACCCAAATAAAATGGATGGCCACAACTGGCAACTCAAATAGGATAACGGCTCCCGCCGCCGAGGCTCTAGGATACATATCCTCTTCTCCTCCCGGCAGTTAGGCCGACATCCGGACGCATTTTTAGCGCCCTTTGCATAATTCGTATTAACATGTCTCTAAAAAGGACAGATAACATAGTTTTAATACCTATGTCAAGTTTTTTTATGTCGAATAGTCGTTTTTTTCAAAGTTTTTGGACTATATATGTCTTTTATCGCTTTATCATTGCAAACCAGGCCCGGATCCGCCTAAATCAGCATAGTTTTCGAACTCAAGAGACTGGCCTCGCCTGTTCACGCGACAGCCAAAAAGTGGCTCCGCCACGCGACAGCCAAAAAACAAACGAGTGTGTGGCCCACCCCGGCGGGGTGGGTTCCTGCCGATAAAATAACAGCCCCCGCCTATTCCAAGCTCCGGTCATCTGGGCGGCAGCCAGACTTCGTCTGTTTTTGGTTCGGCCTTCGGCCTCACACTGGAGACTGAACATCTGCACGATAGTGAAAAGGGGACAATGTCCCCACCGCGACAGCGAAAAACACACGAGTGTGCTCGTCGCAGCGATAGCACCATGAGGTCACCTGTCCTGGGCTGCGGGAAAGAGAACTTAAGTCAAATAACGGATACTAAAAAAACCACCTGAGCACTTGCCAATCTCAAAAGTATCTTCTAAATTACGTCCTAAGGATTCTTAATCTTTTATCGACCAATGTTGCGGGGTTTTTTGGGTTGCGGTTATTTAGACCATACTATATTTCAATTTTATTGATTGGTATCATCATTTACCCATTCGGATATAATTTCGCCAAAGCTCTTAATAGTGACCAATTACACGAATCGGCAAGTAGTTATAATGATACCATCGTCGTCAATGATACCGAATTCCGCCTTCCCTCCTACGTATCAATCAGGTTTGATCCGCCGTTACCAACATTACTCGCAGCTGATACAGGCAGGTTCAAGTTAGAGATATTCATTGATACGACTATGGAAGTTAATGGAAGCAGATTATACTGGGATCAAGAAGCAGAAACCCCGGCGGCGGTCTGGTTATCTGTGCATCGCGGGAGTGGCATCACTTTCACACACAAAAAAGTCCCCTTGAGATCAGGGCGTCATACCCTTGTAAAATTTGAACTTCCCGCAGAAGATAATCCTGGAGTTTTGACGGCTTATGTAGACTACTCTGTTGATTCCCGAATTGAAGCCGGTAAATACTATATTTCTTCAGACATACTCGCCGAGTTGGTTACCGATAGCGGATTTAAAGTGCAGGATGCCGGTTTTGTCAAAAGTCCTTTTGAAATCGATACTCATCTTGGAACCAAGCTTTTGATGCTATTATTGGTAGCCACAGCAATTTTCCTATTTGTTGTTGAATGGATACGGATTGATGTGGTTGCCATTTTAATGATGGTTTTACTTCCCGAACTGGGTCTGCTCAACGCCGAGGATACATTTCGAGGACTCAGCAGTAACGCCGTTATTGCCATTATTGGTGTCATGATAATAAGTTATGGATTAAACCGGACAGGGTTGGTAAATCGAATTATCCAACCACTCCTGGGGTTTGTCAGAACGGGAGAAACTAAGCTTGTTATTGTATTCTCTTCGATGATTGCCGCTATTTCAAGTGTTATGCAAAATACCGGAGCGGCAGTGCTTTTCTTACCAGCCATCAGATTGGTTGCTACCCAGAAACTTAAAATTCATATAACGCGTGTTCTCATGCCAATCGGAATGGCTGCAATATTGGGCGGGACACTAACAATGATTGGCACTAGTCCCTTGATTCTACTCAATGATATCCTTCCTGAAGGGATGGCTAAATTCGGCTTTCTTGAGCTAACCCCTATTGGTCTGGCTCTTACTATTTGTGGAATAGTCTATCTTTCCACAATTGGTATGAAACTACTGTCCAAACAACAGGTAGATTCATCTGATACAGATAGAAATAATAGTGGCGATACTCAACCTGAGATTGCCAGTAATTATCCAAATATTGATGGTCCCTTTGAGATTCAGATTCCCGAGAATTACCGGCCCAATAATGAACCGCAAGAAATAGCCCATATTCGCCGCAAATATCTGGTTAATATTGTGGCTACCTCTACCAAGGTTGGATCACCGAACATAGCGCCGCATCCGAAAAGGACAATCCGGGGCGGAATGGGAATTTGCGTTTATGGTCTTAAAGAGAATGTTGTGGAGTTTGCCAATAAGTATGGATTAATGCTCATGGACAGGCCCATTTTTTTCAGAAAGAAATTGTTCAATTCATCTTATGCGGGCACCGTAGAAATGATTATTTCTCCACGATCAAGTTTCATCGGCAAGTGCATCAAGGATATTCGATTTCGTGAGACGTATGATGTGAATGCTTTGGCTCTTCATCAGAATGGGAAAATCCATTACAGAGATTTGGCGGACCGATCTCTAAGTTCCGGTGATGCCGTTCTAATTCATGGAACATGGGAGAAAATTAAATCATTACAGAAACACCATCAGAATTTTATTATTGTCTCATCTTCCAATATTGAAATCCACAAACCGGAAAAGGCGAAATATGCTTTTTTCAGTTTCCTGCTGGCTCTTGTCTTAATGTTAATTTCAAGTTTTCATTACCAAAGCCTGCCGTATAACCCTATCCCTTTATCAATTTGCCTCATGGTGGGAGCTCTCGGAATGATTATTTCGAAAGTAATGACGATCTCGGAGGCATATAAGGCTATTGATTCACGGACTGTCTTTCTACTGGGCGGATTAATACCCCTGGGAATGGCTGTGAATCAGACCGGGACAGCCCAGTGGATGGCCAAGGGGATAATTGCCCTACTGGGTGGTCTCATGTCGCCTTTTGTACTGCTTGTTGTCCTTGCCGTATTAAGTTGTGCTTTCACTATGGTTGTCTCTAATGTGGGTGCCTGTGCCTTGTTGGTTCCTCTGGGAATATCTTTGGCCAGCCAACTGGGAATAAATCCTCGAGTGGCGGCAATAGTTGTCGGCATAGGTGTTTCCAATTCTTTTATTCTTCCTACTCATCAGGTAAATGCACTGTATATGGGTCCGGGCGAATACCGAACGAAAGACTATGTAAAAATCGGGGGTGGATTGAGTATTGTATATATCGTAGTCTTGGTATCAATGACATACCTGTTTTATTTATAGACTAAGAACACTCTACAGCATAGATAGAATGGGGATAGTTGAGATATGGCTTGAAGTAAATACATGGCTTCGTAGATTAGACATCTCAGCGACAGCTAAAAACAGGAGATGCCTGTCGCCGATGTTATAAACAATTTATATTGATCTCTCGTACATATTGGAAACCAAAGATGACAAGGAGCCGCTTTTGATAGACCATGATCTTCTGAAAAAGGCGCTGGCCGTAGCAATCGGTAAAGGCGCCGATTTTGCCGATATTTTCGTCGAGAAATCTCTTTATAACTGGGTTTCGGCCGACGACAGAAAAATCGAAACCGACCTGGCCGCCGAACGAGGCGTTGGTCTTCGGGTCGTCACCGGCGGTCGATCCTATTATGCCATGACTAATTCGTTCGAAGAGGCCGAAATCCTCAAGCTGGCCGCTTATGTTCGCGACGCCGCCGGAGGAGCCAATAAAGAGATCGGTGTCATCGACTTGCGTCAAAAGGATTTAGGCTGGGAACACCCGTTTAAAATCTCCGCCGCTCAGGCTTCAGCCGGCCCCAAGGCCGATATTGTCAAGCGGGCCGAACAGCGCGCCTGGGAGACGCCTCACGCCGTTCAGGCCACTGTCCGCTACCGTGACCACGAACGAGCCGTAACCCTGGCTTCGACTCTCAACGACAGTATCATCAGCCATACCCTCGGCCTGACCGAATTCGCGGTAATCGTTATCGTCGATAAAAACGGCACCCGTGAATCGGGCGTTTTCGGCCGGTCATTTTACGGCGGACTGGAGAAACTGGAAGGCAAGTACGCCCCGGAAAAGATAGCCGCCAACGCCGCCGAAATGGCCACAATCATGCTCGGCGCCAAAGACTGTCCTCGCGGAGAAATGCCGGTAGTTTTCGCTCCCGGCGACAATGGCATTCTCTTTCATGAATCCTGCGGGCACGGCATGGAGGCCGATCTGGTCGAGAAAGGTTCCAATTTCGCCGGGCAAATGGATAAACCGGTCGCCTCGAAACTGGTGACGCTGGTGGACGACGGCACCATCCCCGGTTATCCCGGATCGTTCGAATACGACGACGAGGGCACGCCATCGCAAAACACAGTCATGATCGAAAAGGGTATTCTCAAGAATTACCTCCATTCAGCCATCACCGCCAAAAAATTCGGGGTTCAGCCGACCGGGTCGGCTCGCCGGGAATCATATAAATTCCCGCCTATCCCCCGGATGAGAAACACCTATATTCTGGCCGGTGAAAGCGATCCGGAAGACATCATCAAAAATACACCTCATGGTCTCTATGCCGTCGAAACCGGCGGAGGCGGACAGGTCAACCCGATCACCGGAGAATTTATCACTTCGATCAAACTAGGTTACCTGATTCAAAACGGTAAAATCACTCATCCGGTGCGCGGAGCCTCCATTATCGGCCGCGGGATCGACACTCTGCGCAATATCGACCGCGTCGGCAGCGATCTGGAAATCACCTATTCACCCGGAAGATGCGGCAAGGGCCAAAACGTGCCGGTCGGCGTCGGTATGCCGACGGTACGGGTTAAGTCACTAAATGTAGGCGGCACCGGCGAGGCCTATGAGGGAGGTAAATAATGAACAGACTGGAACTGGCCGAACGACTGGTTGAACGGGCCCGTAAACTGGGTGCCGACGAAGCCGAAGCGTATGTCCTGCAATCCTCCTCAGTGGAAATCCATGTCGTTAACGAACAGGCCGATTCGGTAAATTACAAAGACAGCGGTGGTTATGGATTGCGTTTATTAAAAGATGGCCGGATGGGTTTTGCCTCTTCCAGCGATCTCGATCTATCCGCTGCCGATGATATTATCAGAAAGCTGATAGATAACACCGCCCGCCATTCTCGCGATGAACACAATGTCCTGCCCCAATCGGTACCGGGTACTGCCGACGACCGTTCGCTGGAATTGTATGACGAAACGGTCAAAACCACACCGATAGGGAAGAAAATCGAAAAGGCAATAACTATCGAAAAAGCCGCCAAAGCTGCCGATCCGCGCATTGTACAAATCGGCTGGCTTCAATATGGCGACGGCGCCGACGAATACGCTATCGTCTCCTCCAAAGGAGTCAAAGGCGAAATGCGCGACACCAGTGCCTATGGCTACATCATGGCTGTCGGCATGGAATCCGGCTCCGACGGCTCGCCCGATCCGGCCACGGCCCAGACCGGCAACGGCCTCGACGTCAAGGCTTTCCTGTCCGAACTCGATCCCGAATATATCGGTAAAAAAGGCGCCGGCTATGCCCTACGTATGCTGGGCGCCGAGGATGGCGCCACCAGCGAATTGACCGGAATATTCCCGCCCGAATCGGGCCACAGCTTTGTCGATCTGGTAGCGGATATGATCTCGGCCGATCTGGTACAAAAGAAAAAATCGATATTCACCGGCAAACTCGGTGAAATGGTCGCCTCGGATAAGGTGACCATTATTGACGATGGCCGACTGAAAGGCGGGATGGGCTCCTCGGCAGTCGATGCTGAAGGTGTTCCGACCACGACCAAGAATATTATCAAGAACGGCCGCCTGGAACAGTTGTTGTATGACTGCTACACCGCCCACCGAGGCAACACTTTGCCAACCGGCAATGCCGGACGCAGGTCATACACTACCCGCCCCGGAATCGGCCCGACCAATTTCTACCTGCAAAAGGGCGATATCAGTCGCGATGAAATCATCGGTTCGGTTCAAAACGGACTGTACGTTACCGAATTGAGCGGCCTGCATGCCTCGGTCGATCCGGTTACCGGAAATTTTTCAATACCCTGCAAAGGAATATTGATCAAAGGCGGTGAGCTTGGGAGGCCGGTGACCAACATCACTGTATCAGGCAATATTTTTGACTTTTTCAAATCGATTGATGCTGTAGCCGATGATTTGACCTGGGAGATTCAAGACAGCGTGATTGGAGTACCTACTTTCCGAGTAGATGGCATTAAAGTCAGCGGAAGGTAGGGTGGCGAAACCAGTGGCACTGCCACTTTCTAACTGTCGTGTGGTTGACCTGATTCCTCGTAGGGGTACGGTTCCCGCGCCCGGGGATTTCAACCCGGTGATTGGAATAGCCCAGATTTCCTGATATTACCAACTCAAAGGGCAGAAGTCGGAGACTTCTGCCCTTTTCCAAGTACTCGGTTATTTCGGTCATCCACGCGACAGCCAAAAAGCACACAATGTGTGTTAGTTGTCTCCACCAAGGATAACCGGCAGCCCATCCTTCCCTGCACCGATAATTATCACTTTGGAATTGGGCGATTCGGCCAGTTTCTGTGTGGCTTCGATACCTTTCCATTTCAAAAGCGTCTGGGTTATCCCGCTGGAAACGATCTTTTGAAAATCGGCGATACCTTTGGCCTCAATCCGTTTACGTTCGGCCTCCTGTGTTTCTTTCAGCAGCGTAAATTCCATTTTCTGCTGTTCCTGATCGGCGGCCAGTTTGGCGTTGATCGCCTCGGTGATTCTGGCCGGTAGAACGACATTACGAACGATCACATTCTCGACATTGACGTATTTCGACTTGACCATATCCTGCATGCCCAAAAGTATTCCGGCCGCTATCTCCTCGCGTTTAGTCGAATAAATCTCCTCCGGTTTATACTGACCTACAACGGCACGAGCCACACCGCGCATGGCCGGAGCCACGACCGAACCAAAATATCCGGGACCGATTGTCTTTTGCAGTGAATCGAGCTTGGTCACATCGGGGCGATACCAGATCGAGACTTCCAGCATAATTGTGGCGCCGTCGGACGACAGAATCTGCAGATTTTCCTTGCGCTCTTCGAGCTGAGTTTTATAAATGTAAATCCGGTTCCAGGGCAGATGCCAGTTAAACCCTTCATCATAAATTTTACCCATTTCCGTGCCATCTCCGAATTTCATGTACTTAACGCCGCGATGGCCTGAGGGCACCTGCGTCCCACAGCCGACCATGAAGAGTAGGATCATCAACAAACCCAAAATTTTGGCGTACCTGAACATAAATCCCTTGTTCATCTTTCCTCCTTTTTTTATGTTTCGATCTCGTTGTCATACTTGTTATTAAAACATATAGCTGTCCTAAATAGATTAATTCAACAAAAAATACGCAGAAAACGCCTCCATAGGAGAGGTATAACGCAAGGCTTCTTCTCGCTTGTGTTTAGACCGGCCATTGTCTAAACTATAGATC
Source organism: FCB group bacterium (assembly GCA_024231695.1). GTDB lineage: Bacteria > Zixibacteria > MSB-5A5 > GN15 > JAAZOE01 > JAAEQF01. Next base: position 3,986 of record JAAEQF010000772.1, on the reverse strand, counting down.
AATTGCAGCCGGAGAACACCGGGGAGAGACTATGTTGACTAAAATTATTGTTATTTCCGCCTATGCCCTGATGATCATCATTGTTGGTATTATCGGCCTGAGAAAAACTCGATCATTCTCCGACTTCTTTCTTGGGGGCGGTAATATCGGCCCGTGGATGACTGCCTTTACTTACGGAACTGCTTACTTTTCGGCCGTTCTCTTTATCGGTTTCGCCGGCAAAATCGGTTGGGGATTTGGATATTCCAGCCTATGGATTGCTGCCGGTAACGCACTAATCGGCGTTTTTGGCGTCTGGTGGTTTCTGGGATATCGGATCAAACAAATGTCGGTTGAATACGGCGTCCATACTATGGCCGAGTATTTTGAAAAGCGTTACGACAGCAAATTTCTCAAACTGTTTTCCTCGATTGCCATTTTCATCTTCTTCATCCCCTATTCAGCCGCCGTTTTCATGGGCCTCTCCTACCTGTTTCGGGCGACTTTCGGTATAGACTATACGCTGGCCCTGGTTTTTATGGGTCTCTTCACAGCTCTCTACCTGGTTCTGGGCGGGTACCGCTCAATGGCCATGATCGATGTAATATTCGGCATCATCATGATCGTTGGTGTCGTGATCCTGCTCTGGACGACAATCGACAGCGGCGGCGGCTTGACCAAAATAACCGCCGGGTTAAATTCGATAAATCCACAATTGACAAAACTGATCGGGCCGCCCGGATGGTGGCCGCTTTTCTGCCTGATCTTTCTAACCAGCATTGCGCCTCTGGCCATGCCCCAACTGGTGCAGAAATTCTATGCTATCAAGGACCGGAGATCGATTAGAATCGGGATGATCGCCTCGACCTGTTTTGCCTTGTTGATTACCTGTATCGGCTATTTTGTAGGGGCCACAGCCCGGTTTTTCCTCAACCCCGAAAACGCTCCCGGCGCTTTTGCCGAAGGCCAGCCGATATTCGACGCTCTGATGCCTGAGCTTTTAGCCAACCTGATCCCCGGTTCGCTCTCAATTGTTATTCTGCTTTTAATCCTGTCGGCTTCGATGTCCACTCTGGCGGCCCTGGTTTTGATATCCAGCTCGTCTATATCCAAGGATGTCTATGCCGGTTTCATAAACCCCGGCGTTTCCGACCGACGCCTGACCTCGCTCATGAGATTATCCAGTGTCTTTTTCGTGGCCCTTTCGGTGATCCTGGCCTGGTTCAAACCGGCGACTATCGTATCCGTGCTGGGTATATCCTGGGGAGCGATCGGCTCCGTTTTTCTGGGTCCATTTATTTGGGGATTGTTTTCAAAACGAGTAAACAAATTCGGCGCTACCGCCTCATCGGTTCTGGGACTCGGAGTCTGCCTGACTCTTTATTTCTCGGGCCTCCCCTCTCCGCAATCCGGCACCATCGGCATGATCGTCTCGCTGGCTGTCAATCCGCTGGTCAGCTTTTGCGTCCCGGCGGCTGTTAAAGAGTAATATTTGTCAACGTTCTGATGAAATAAAAACTTCCGCGCTGCACAATGGCTTTTCCCTGCGTATCATATATATATAACAGGAGGGAACTGTTATGCCTTCAATTGATTCCATCATCGAGCGCCAGATCAAACAATGGGAAGCACAACATTCGGTGGCCAGGGAAAAACCCCAACCGGTTCCGCCGCCACCGCCGATTATAACCGTTTCCCGCGAAAGCGGTTCGCGCGGATCGTATTTTGCTCAATGTTTGGCCGAAAAGCTCGAATACCAGCTTATTCACCGCGAGGTTATCGATGCTATCTGCGAGTCTTCCGGTTACCGTAAACGGATAATCGAATCACTCGACGAACAGGACCGTTCCCGTTTGGAAATCATGGTCCAATCATTGGTCACCGGTCAGGCTGTCGATCACAGCGACTATGTCCAGCATCTTTACTCGGTAATCTTGTCGATGGCTGATTTGGGCGGTGTGGTTCTGGTCGGTCGAGGCGGGCCGTTTATTATCGGGCGGGACAAAGGCTTCCATCTGCGTTTTGTCTGTGCCAGGGAAAAACGGATCGAGAATCTAATCAAATTTACCAGCGTATCGGCCGAAACGGCTGAAAACGAAATCGACAGATCGGATGACGACCGCCGGGCGATGGTCAAAAAGGCTTTTTCCGCCGACATCGACGATCCGCACCATTACGATCTGGTGGTCAATACGGAATATTTGGAAGTGGAAGATTTCATCACCCCGACGATCAAGGCAATCATGAGCAAAATAGAGTTGGTGAAAGCGTGATTGAAAAAAACATTTTGAGAAATCAGACAAAAACGCGCATAATTAAATCCACCACCCCCAACAGTTTGGCGGCGGCGATGGTCACTATAACTATCAATAAATAACGAACGAATTTCGCCCCTTTGGCTACCGCCATCCGTGCCGCCACCCAGGCGCCCAACATATTCCCCACGGCCAGAACCAGCCCCACCGTCCAGACTACCTGATCGTTATAAATAAAAACCATCAATGCAAAAAAAGTATAGCCAAGGACAATCAACACCTTGACCGCGTTGGCCCGAACGAGGTCATACCCCGCCCCCAAAACCAACCCGGCCAAAAGGAAAAACCCGACTCCGGCCTGAATAAATCCGCCGTACATGCCAATGAAGAAAAAGGCGACTATCTGAATCCATCCGGGTCGGCCGACTCCGCCGGGACGACCCTCCAGCCACCTTTTGGGGCGGATAACGATAACTACCAGCATCACGGCCATCAGTCCGCCGATAACCTTGCGCATCGTTTCGGCGTCGAGTTCGACGGCTATCCCGGCTCCGATTATCGCTCCCAGTATGGCCGGGACGGTCAGAATCAATCCGCCTTTGACGTCGAGGACTTTTTGCCGATGAAAACTGGATACGCCGACTATGTTCTGGAAAAATATGGCCACCCGGTTGGTACCGTTGGCAACATTGGCAGGAAGGCCCAAAAAGATCAGAAGAGGCAAGGTGATCAGCGATCCGCTTCCGGCCAGAGTATTAATAAACCCGCATAAAAAACCGGCGGCCACCACGGCCGGATACATATACCATTCCATAAGAGGCCAATTTCTGATTATTTTTGCGATTTGTCAATGCGCGAGGATTGGTTCTTCTGCCGGAACTAAAACTATAATAGCGTCAACAGCTCTGATAAACGCGAAATAACCCTCACGCCATCGTTATCTGAAATCTCGCTTCCTTCATCGCCGTAATCAACCTTGTAATCCAGCGCTGTGTGGTTGTTTTCACCATCTCGCCGGATCAGTATCGGCCGGATACCGGCCGCTTTCGCGCCCTTGACGTCATCATCGGTATCACCAACATAAACGACCTCGTCCGCTTTCAGACCGGTTTCACGCAAAGCGATACTAAAAATCCGTGGATCGGGTTTGGCTACGCCCACCTCGCCCGAGATCACAATCGTTTCGAAAAACCTTTTCAGGTTCAACTGTTCAAGTTCATTATGCACATGCGGCGGATGATCGAAATTCGAAATCAGAGCCGTCGCCCTGTTCTTTTTCAGCTTTTCCAGAACGGATTTCGCTTCCGGGTCAAGAGTTATCTGCCGATGCCAGGCGGCGGCGGTTGTGTCGGCCAGATACCGCAAACGCTTATCCTCCGAAGCCAAACTCAACTCGGCCATCAAATCGGCAATACGTTGTTCATAGACGGTGAGACCGTCACCTGCTTTGCCATTCACTTCACGTCCAAAAAAGCCGTCGCATTTCCGAGCGAATTCTTCTGGCAAAACAATCAACCCATCTTCCTTCAGACCGGCAAAAAAGACTTCCAACCAGTCCTGCCAGGCCTTCTCCATATCCCCATAGATCAGCAATGTTCCCAGCAGATCGAAAAAAACTCCTTTTATAACTTTCGACAAACCAACTCTCCTTTTCCAATCGGCACGACCAACGCATCGACCCGGCTGTCCTTTAATGCCCGGTCGATCATCGGCTGAAGAATTTGGCGATGATTAATGGCGTTATCGGCAATC
>JAAEQF010000771.1 GCA_024231695.1 FCB group bacterium | reverse complement strand
TGGTCGAGGGAACATATATCCACAACCTGGCAAGTATGACGGGAATAATCCCCACTGTCGCAGTGAAATTGTATCGGTATCAAGCTGGCTATAATCGGGATGCAACGGTGCTGACGAAACAAGATCACCATTAAAACCAATACCCGCAGAAAACCCACCTGTGTTCTGTACGATACTATCGAGCTTGAAGATATCATATAGAGGATCACCCGGACTAAATATGCGTGTCTGCGGTTCAAACGGCGAAGCATAAAGAGCAAGAGGGCTAAAGTCCGCAGAAACTGTCGAAAAGACACCAGATCCGCCTAGTTTCAAATACAATGCCATGTCCTCATACCAAATAGGGTCATGCGATGACGTTGCATCACTATATCTACTTTCCATAAAGACGACGATATGTGAGTAATTTGACATCTCTTTGAATGTAATCGGGTTAAAACCTACATCTATATCATTAATGATATGCCGCATAGCCGGTAACCTAGAAGAGACCTCGTCGAATAATGATTCAAACTTGTCAATGTCAAAATAGAAACCAATTGGCCCTCCTCCCATCGGTCTACTCGCGTCGATAAACAGGATTCCCTGATCAAACGCCATCGGGATTTCAGAGACAACTTCAGATGGCAGTGATTCGTTGCCGAAGAAATTTACTGCCGTTATGAAATAGTTGTATTTGACACCTGATTCCGTTGTAACATCAACATAGTAATCGTTCTCGGTAGAATCAAAATTTTCGAATTCATCATCCCAGGTTGAGCGATGTATTACATAGTACTCAATGTCCGTGTCGATATTCCAATCCCATTGCACGGCTATATTCAAATCCTGCAGGATAGATTCGACTCCAACAACGGTATGCGGTGTATTCGGGATAATATCGACAATACTCGAGTAGCCGGATTCGCGCACTATATTATCAACCAGTGTTACCGCAAATTCATGCGGATGAATAGGGTTCGTTATCGGTATTGTGAAAAACGTATCCGTTACCGGCAATAGGTTAGCTCCATACCAGGTGTTGTCACCTTCGGTATCCCTGTAGTACACGTTGTACCCGTCGAGATCGGGTCGACTTGTCGGATGCCAGGCTAAATCCACGAAAGTATCATCGAAGGACATGACTTCCAGGCCAACCGGAGGTCCGGGAATTGGGAGCGCATAGCCGGATTCGTAGACATCCAGCGCCCGTTTATTGTGCAGGATCAACTCGGTGAAGTCGAGTGTATTGTAAAACGCATCCGGAGCCATTGCATCAAAATAGTCATGAAAATCCGAACCGTTGACATGAACATTATCTCCGGCAACCAATGCCACGGCAAAGCTAACCGACTCTCCCGCAGGCAAATCAAACGGACCAAATGACATCATGAAGCGGGTATCGTACCCGTCCGCGAAATCGATCGCCTGGTTCGGCAGCGGCGGTGGAAGCCAACCGTCTGCAGTGTGATCTATTGCAGTAAACAGTTGATCGTAATCAATTTCGGGATGCGAAAGTAGATAGTACCTGTCTCTGTCAATCCCAGGAGTGCCCAGGACACCACTCTCAAATTCGTAATAAGGATCTTGTGGCGTACCGGCCATTCTGGGACCATAATCAAGAGAGGCGTTACCGTTTGGAATCCACCAATTAAAATTGATATAGTCTGGTGTAAAATCACCGCCTAAAAATTGCAGTGAAATCGCTCCTCGGGGAGATTCGTCAACCCATAAATAGCTACCATCCTCCAACGGATTGCCGTCATT
>JAAEQF010000770.1 GCA_024231695.1 FCB group bacterium | reverse complement strand
CCCCAAAACCCCAAAACCCCATTAGAATTTTTTGTTTGGAATGTTTGGTTTGTTAGAATTTATATAAGTAAATATCGTTAAAATGAAACAATCGTTATTGAAATCGTTGTAAATATGTTATAATATTTAAAGTTTCCGCCATAAAAATTTGAATTAAGAAAAAACCAAGTTAAATTTGCAGATTTAGCTAAAAAACATTTTTTAGTGCACATAGTTTGAGTATCCTTTGTTCCTGTGTCGGAAAGTTTCTCATTAATTGGTCACTTTTCACCACTCTTGTTCTTTGTTCTCAACACCAAGAGCCTCGGAAGCGTATTCCACTCTTTTGTCCTGAAGACCGGCCAAGTCGAGAGGGGCTTCAACCTTAATGTCGGAGGAGACATCTTCCAAAAGGGAACCTTCGATTTTGTCAACCTTAGCAACCTCAACCTTCTTGGCCTCAGCAGGGGCGACAACCTCAGTCTCGAAGTCACCGGCGACATCGAGGTCGATGTCCTGGACGCCGTTGATGAGAGAGTTGTTGGAGTAGTCGAGTCCGTTGACGATGCCAACCTTAGAGCCAAGGCCGAGGCCAGCGCCGCCAGTAACACCGAGATCATATCCGTTTCCGTAGCCGTAACCAACGTCGCCGTAGCCGCCAACGTTACCGTAGCCAGTGTTGCCGTAGCCAGCGTTACCGTAACCGGCGTTGCCGTAGCCGTAGCCTTCGTTACCGTAGCCGTAGCCAGTGTTGCCGTAACCGACATCACCGTAGGCACCGACAGCACCGTAGCCAGTGTTGCCGTAACCGGCATCGACGACACCGTAGCCAGTGTTGCCGTAGCCAGCGTTGCCGTAACCGGCGTCGTAGCCGTAACCGGCATCAACACCGTAGCCGTAACCGGCGTCGTAGCCACCGTAGCCAGTAGCGCCGTAGCCGGAGTAGCCACCAAGGCCACCGAGGTTGCCAGTGTCTCTGATGTCGACAGTGTCTCTGATACCGCGCATGTCGCGGGAGTCACGGGTCTGTTGAAGACCACCGAGGTTACCGGTATCACGGATGTCCATGGTGTCGCGGATGCCGCTCATGTCGCGAGAGTCACGGATCTGCTGAAGACCACCAAGGTTGCCAGTGTCACGGATGTCCTGGGTGTCGCGGATGCCGCGCATGTCACGCTGGTCGCGGGTCTGCTGGAGACCACCAAGGTTGCCAGTG
>JAAEQF010000769.1 GCA_024231695.1 FCB group bacterium | reverse complement strand
CCCCAAAACCCCAAAACCCCATTAGGTCTGAATGAATGATTAAAATTTTGATTTGAATCAATTTGTTAAGTTTGAAAAAACGATTATGTGCATATAAGTTAGATTTAACATTTATTCACTTTTTTACATGAGGTCCCACAACTGATGACAGTTAAATTAGAAACTAACGGACTCTTCGAAGGCTTATAAAAAGTGAAATTTAAATTCCAATTAAATTATATTTTACAATCAACAAAAAACAAAAATGAAATTCGCAGTTGCAGCTCTCATTGCTTCTCTCGCTTCCGCCGGTGGAAGATCCACCCCCTACAAGGGCCAAGTTGGCTATGGTGCCTACGGTGTTGAGAACCGTGGCTACTCCGACAGCTATGGTTACGACCAGGGCTACGGCTATGGTAGCGCCTACGGTGACTACGACCAGGGCTACGGCTATGGCTCCGATCTCGGTTACGGTTCCGGCTACGGTGGCTACGGCCGCGGTATCGGTGGCTACGGCTCCGGTATCGGTGGCTACGGCGCTGGTGTCGGTGGCTACGGCTACGGCTCCGGTCTTGGTGGCTACGGCGGCTACGGCTCCGGCTACGGCAACGGATACGACAACGGCTATGGTCTCGGATACGGTTCCGACTACGGCTACGGCTACGGTCACGGTCGCGTCGGTGGCCTCAATGGTCTCAACGACCTTGATGGACTCCAGGACGTCAGAATGGGCGGCTCCGTCGGTGGCCTCAGAGGTCTTAACAGCCTTAATGGACTCCAGGACGTCAAGATGGGTGGCGCCGTTGGCGGCCTCAGAGGTCTTAACAGCCTTGATGGACTCCAGGACGTCAAGATGGGCGGCTCCGTCGGTGGCCTCAGAGGTCTCAACAGCCTCGATACCCTCCAGGACACCAAGATGGTCGCTGGCACCAGAGGTCTTTACGGACTTAATGGTCTCAACGGTCTCCAGGACACCAGAGGTACCTACGCTGTTCAGGACACTTACGGCTCAAGAGATCTTTACGGACTTGATGGCCTTAATGGTCTTAAGGGAACCAGAGGTATGACCGGACTTAAGGACACCGTCAGCGGTGACGCTCTCTACTCCGTCAATGGCCTCAACTCTCTCAACCAGCCCGCTGCTGTCAAAGACACCGTTGCCGTCAGAGGCCTTTACGGACTCAATGGTCTCAACGGCCTTAAGGACACCAAGGTGACCACCGGCCTTAACGGCCTCAACGAGCTCAACGGACCCACCGGTCTCCGTGGCTTGAACGGCGGCAGAGCCCTCTACGGCGTTGACGGACTCCAGCAGGCTAAGGGCCTCGACGAGCAGAACAACCTCTACGGTCTCCGTGGATAGTACGGACTCCAGGGCCTCCAGGGAGGTGCCAAACTCGACCAGGTCGATGGCCTCAGAGGACAGAAGGGTCTCCTCGGACTCGACAGCGTCAAGGCTGGTGCCAGCCTCCGTGAGCAGTAGGATACCGCTCAGCTCAGAGGATTGTACGGTGTCTCCGGCCTCGAGAGCGGCAAGGCTCTCGACGGTCTCGACAACCTCCAGGCAGGCGCTGCCCTCCGCGGATAGAAGGGTCTCGCCGCCACCCAGGGTCTTAGAGGCCAATACGAGCTCGAGGGCCGCAAGGGTCTCCTCGGACTTGACAGCGTCAAGGCCGGTGCCGAACTCCGTGACCAATACGAGGTTGCTGAGGGTCGCGGTCTTTACGGACTCGACGAGGGCAGATCTCTCTACGGTCTCCGTGGATAGTACGGCCTCCAGGAGGGTGCTCAGCTCAGAGGACAACAGGAAGTCGATGGACTCTACGGCCTTAACAGAGAGGCTGAACTCAAGGGAGGAAAATCTCTCTACGGTCTTGAAGGATCCAAGGGTCTCTACGGCCTCAACGGCAACAAGTCTCTTGATGCTGGACGTGGTCTTTACGGCCTCGAGGAGGGCAACTCCCTCTACGGTCTCCGTGGCTAGTACGGCCTCGAGTCCGGTGCCGCTCTCTACGGTGTCAAGGACACCTACGCTGGCAAGGACCTCTACGAAGGTGCCGCTCTCAACGGCGCCAAGGGCCTCTACGGATAGGAAGGTCTCTACGGCCTCGACGAGCTCAAGGGATCCCAGTCCCTCAAGGGCACCAAGTCCCTCTACGCTGGCAAGGACCTCTACGGTGCTCAGTCCCTCAAGGGTACCAAATCCCTCTACGGTGGAAGAGACCTCTATGGATCTCAGAGCCTCGTCGGAACCAAGAGCCTCGCCGGATCCAAGTCCCTCTACGGCGGTAAAGATCTTTATGGATCTACCAGCCTCAACGGACTTAACGGACTCAATGGCCTCAATGAGGTCTCCGGTCTCCAGTCCGGCTACGGTACTGGCTACGGCACCGGCTACGGCAAATGGTGAAAAATCTGAAAGTGCCGAACACTTTGTGTATTATCCGATTTAACTTCAATAAATCATGTGACGTCATCACAAAACTAAATTGAAAATCTTTCACTATTCGCCTTATTAACCTATTAGATAATTGTTCATAGCCAAAACAGCATCATTATCATTCTTACGTCACCATTTAATATGAAGCCTACTTTCTATGACGTTTAAAAAACGTCATTTGAATCAAAGATTAAATAACTACCATTTAAAAACTTGTCTAACTAACTCTTAACAATCTTAAAATTTACATCTTGGGGTTTTG
>JAAEQF010000768.1 GCA_024231695.1 FCB group bacterium | reverse complement strand
TATAATGAATTGTTCCACAATCACAAAAGTAGCGATGGACGCACACAAAAAACAACACCAGATCGCTTATCATCAACCCGGAATGGATCAAATTACGGAGTTCAGGATAAACAATACCGTCAAAGACGTCAAGAAAATGGTGAAAAAGATCACAAAACAATCACCCGGCGAGGTAGAGTTTTATACCCATCCGGGTAGAGTTTTCCCGGGCGCCCGGTTCGTGACTTATTGACATATTATGAGTTCTCGTACTATAAAACGGGAAAACTTAATCGGTATGAGTATGTTATGAAGCCGGTTGTCTGGGTTTTGATTTGAAACGCCAGATCGAAGCGGCCGGGGCTCAGTGTAAGGTAATCGCCCCTTCGCTGATCCCGGTCAAGCCCGGCAAGCGGATCAAGACTGATCGCCGGGATGCATGTGACATGCTGAAATATGCCGAAGCCGGGCAGTTAACGGAGGTTCACCCCCCTAATATGCAGCAGGAAGCGGTTCGGGACTTAACCCGCCTGCGGGAAGCGGCCCAACGAGACCTGATGCGAATTCGCCATCAAATCAGTAAATTTATGCTTCGGTACGGTTTTTCCTATCGGGAAGGAAATCATTGGACTCAAAAACACCTCCGCTGGCTACAGGGCCGGAATTTATCTGATCCCCTGGGTAATGAGGTTCTGGCCCAGATGCTCTCGGAACTGGATCATCGGACGAATCGCTGCCTTGAGCTTACCGCTCGGGTTGAAAAAGTCGCCAAAGAGGATCCGTATCGTGAACCGGTGGCCTGGCTGTGTTGTTTTCGCGGGATAGATACGCTTACCGCCATGTCGATTATGGCGGAATTATTCAGTTTTGAGCGGTTTAAAGACCCCAAACAGCTAATGGGGTATTTGGGCCTGGTCCCCTCGGAGTTTTCCAGCGCTGAATCGAGGAACATGGGAGGGATCACCAAAACAGGCAACGGCCGGGTGCGAAGATTACTGATCCAGTCGGCCTGGCATCAAATTCACAAGCCCTATGTAAGCAAAGCCCTGAAGAAGCGCCGCGAAGGTCAGGAGAAATGGGTAATCGATATTGCGGAGAAATGTATGAAGCGCCTGTATCAGCGTTACTGGCGTCTGGTTGGAAAGGGGAAAACAGCCCATTGTGCGGTGACGGCGGTGGCCCGGGAGCTTATCGGATTCATTTGGCAAGTTCTTTATACCTGGGTCGCGATTGTACCGGAAGATAAAAGTAGTTCTTGAAATAGTGAATGTCAGGGACTTGTTGGAGAAGCGAATATCCGGCGAGCCCCCCCTTGCCCTGCATTATGAGAGCGTGTCGCTCAGAAATGGATTCGTCAAATTTTTTTTGAGATAATTTTAACTATGACTTGCAATGAGATTGAATACAACTACATCGCTGTAAGAGCAATAAGCATAATAAAGTAGATTTCGGCAGGCACTGAAGGGCATTAAAATACGACTTGACGTATGTAGGCATTGACGCTTCGGCGTCTGTGACCCACGGGTGGAGGGAGTATTTAGCCGGGGGGGAGCGTTGTCATCTCGGGTGTGAG
>JAAEQF010000767.1 GCA_024231695.1 FCB group bacterium | reverse complement strand
CGCCGGGAGCGATTTTGATTATCGCGATGATGTGTTGATGGAACACGGCCGGAGATCCTGCGCGGAGGAAATGGAGTACTCTGCAGTTGATTCTGGCGGCGGGGAGAGAGCGAGTGTCGTGTCTGGTCCGCCAGGCGCTCCCGAGCAAAGCCTGAGCGTGATGGAGAGTGCGCTTGCTCGTGGTGCGCGTGCTGCGGCAGCGCTTTCGGACGAAGTGAGCGCGCTTCGTGACGAGCTTGCGCGGACCGACGCCGAACGAGCCGCTGCGCGAAGTGATGTGTCTCGACTTGAGTCCGAGGTCTCGGAACTGCGATCAACGGCCGAAACGAGCGTGCTTGATGCTGGAGTTGGTCCAGCGCTTGTAGAGCGCCTGCTGATGAGCCAAGAGGAAGCATCCGAACTCCAACGGCAGCTTGCAGCAGCTGAAGCAGCATTGCGAGAGCATGCAACTTCTGTCCCTGCAATGGCAGCGCTCGAAAGCGAGACCGAGTCGCTGAGTGCGAGGCTTGAGCATACAGAGGACGCGTTGACTGCCGCAGAGGGATCGTTGCGGGAGAGCGAGGCGCGCATTGCTGCGCATACATCTGCGCTTTCCGAAGCGCGAGCAACGATTGCGCAGCGCGACGAAGACGTGCATGCGACGACGACCGCTTGCGATGCACTGCGAAGCGAGACCGAGTCGCTGAGTGCGAGGCTTGAGCATACAGAGGACGCGTTGACTGCCGCAGAGGGATCGTTGCGGGAGAGCGAGTCGCGCGTTGCTGCGCATACATCTGCGCTTTCCGAAGCGCGAGCAGAAAGCGCTTCCAGAGACGAACAGCTTCGCGATGAGCTTGAGCACCGAACAAGCTCCGTGAAGACTGCGCAGACCACCTTGCGTGACTCCTTGCAGCGGCTGCGTGTTGCCGAGCAAGCACGCAATGCCGCTGAAGGTTTGGGCGCCTTGCGGCTTGAGCGGCTTCAGCTGATGCGCGAAGACCTTTGCGCGACCGAGACCGGACACACTGCTGCGCTCCAGCGGCTT
>JAAEQF010000766.1 GCA_024231695.1 FCB group bacterium | reverse complement strand
GGGCCACATGTCGCCGTAGGCGCCGATTTTCATCAGGGTCAAATCAAACGGCCCGAACTTTTGGCCGATTTCGGCCATATTCGGATATTCGCCCGTGTCGCCGCTGAAATAAATCCGATTATTGGGGCCAACGATCACAAACGAAGCCCACAGGGTGATATTACCGGAATTGAAAAGCCCTCGTCCGGAAAAATGCCGGGCCGGTATGGCAGTCAGGGCCAGTTCGTTTTTTATCTCCTTGGTGTCCCCCCAATCCATTTCCCGGATTTGAGAGGAATCGATATCCCATTTTTCAAAATCGGCTCCGATCCCGAGCGGCATATAAAAGGTGACGCCGGTTTTCGCCAGAGCGCAAACGGCGTCTTTGTCGAGATGATCATAATGATCGTGCGAGATAATGACGGCATCGAGCGGCGGCAGATCCTCAAGGGCAATCGGCACAGGATGAAAACGGGTCGGGCCCATAAAACTGATCGGCGAACACCTTTGGCTCCAGACCGGGTCGGTGAGCAGACGGCAGCCGTCAATTTCCAATAAAACGGTCGAATGTCCCAGCCAGGTGACACGAATGTCATCGACCGGGGGAGAGGCAAACGAATCGTTATTGAGATTTATGATATCAATAGCTCGGCCGGGTATATCATTGCTGCCGCCGTCAAACCACCGGGAAAACATTTTTCTGTAATCGGCGAAACTGAATGTCATATTAATCGGATATTGATTGACGAATTTTTCCCCGTCGAAATTCGCGGATTTTTCAAATCCTGCCAGCCGATTGCCGGTCGGCCGGGCTCCGAACTGAGATAAACCGTCGGTGGATATGACAAAAACAAGGCCGGCGAATACCAGCAAAGCCGCGATGACGATAAATATCATTTTTAACATTCTCCGAATTCTGATCATGTCGATATCCATTCGTTTTTCAAATATACTCGAAGATTATATGCATCTTTTGTATAATCTCAAAATAAATAAATGCCCGGATTCTTATCGTGATGGCCAAAACCGCTTATGGGACAATGACTTAAGTCGGTTGCTTGCTTAAAGGGCTGGCAAGTCGGCCGGACGAAAAATCACTCCCCGGTGTTTTTCCCCTTTTTAATGGATGATCTCATCAGCTTCTCCGTCCTTATTATAGACAGAGGAACAAGCCAAAATCGGATTTTAAAGAGGAAAACGGGAAGAATATCTCGCTTTGACGGTACTCCTTAACAACAGGGTGACTCAATTATTATGCTTGAATTGGGTTTTACGCGCATGTAATATGTGTATAAGATTAAGGAGGACAAAATGATCAAGATCTGGCGAATAACGATAACGGCCCTTGCGGCTTGTCTGGCGGTCACTACGCTATCGGTGGCCGACGACATTTCACTTACTGTTTACAACAGCGATTTGGGTGTGGTTCGCGAAGTGCGCAATCTTAGTTTTGTCGAGGGTGACGGCCGCATCGCCTTCACCGATGTGGCCGCGAGAATCGACGCCACCTCG
>JAAEQF010000765.1 GCA_024231695.1 FCB group bacterium | reverse complement strand
CGAAGGACATCGTTGCCGGTGTAACCATCGAGGATAATATAATAAATATCCGGTCTTTGACCTGCCACCACCGTCGATGTTGCCCGGTCAAGCCCTCCCCCATCATCGGACCCGCCGCCGATCAATCCTCCTGCAGCCGTAACCACCGAAACGAAAATCAGCAACGAGGCGATAATATTAACGCCTGTGGATACCTTTATCAGATTCGACCGGGAACGTATTATAATAAACGCCCCGATCAAAAGTACCATCGACCATATCGGAAACAAAACGGTGTTGGGATAAAGGACATACGGTCCGATATGAAGGCGCAGGTCGGGCATGAGACTGTGGATATGCCCGTAGGCGAAAAACAAAGTTAAAAATAACGAAAGCACCAGCCCGGTTTTGCACCGATTCTTGAAAACCAGCGACAGCAGTATAAATAAAAGCGAAGTGCCAACCAGAAGAAGAAGCATTGGTCGGATAATATCACTCAGGGCGACTATGCCGGTGTTGTGCGAATAGAGAAACAGCGCCGGGAATATCGCCAGTAACCAGGGATGAATTATAGGCTGTTTGCTTTTCATACTATGGGATTATAGCAGTCGAGAAAGCATTACTCAACCGATTTTTTGATCAATTCCCGGGCGGAGCCCGCAGGCGGAGCCTGTTTTTGGCTGACGGCTCCGCCACCACTTTTACTATCAAACCACTTCTGAATCTGACACAGACCGGTATCATGAAACCAATAAGCAGGGAGTCTATCACTATGCTCGAATGTATACAGATGGGCCAGAACAAAGGGAAAAAGCATTCAGTCCAAAACAAACCCATTTTCGCCCTAATCCACACACTGCCCGATCTTTACACGAACGGTTGGTTGTCCACGCGACAGCGAAAGACAGGCTAGCCTGTGGGTCCCCTATGAATGAGCGACCAAAGCCAAACATGTCATATACCCATGTACGACAGCCTGTTAGAAAATAAGAATTATACGCGGGTGTATGACACCGGAATGGAAGGAAGCCGCATATTGGGCCAGAATCAGGAAAAAGGCATACGAACCCAAAACGAAGCCATACTCTTATCCTCTACACAACTTTCACTTACAAAGGATTTGGCTTTTTTGGCTTTTTGAAACAAACCCACAGGCGGAGCCTAATTTTGGCTCGGCACGCTTCGCTGCCTCGCGGGCTTCGCTCACACAGTGGAGCCTGTTGGTTTGAATGGCCGCAGGGTCACAATCCGCATTCTGCGAATCAGGACCCCGCGGAACGGCAAGAAATTTACTATGGTCATACACACGTCAGTCAAGAACAGGCTTCGCCTGTCGTCATACTGACGACAGTCAAAGAGTGACTAGTCACAATCGATGCAGGGT
>JAAEQF010000764.1 GCA_024231695.1 FCB group bacterium | reverse complement strand
GATAGTCACACCGCGATCGACATCACCTGAGGCAACCGCATTGGCGACCTTTAGGCCAAAATCGGGATAGTCCACCGATTCGGTTGAGTCGGTTCCGAAATCATTTATCTCGTGCCCCAGTACCTCAAGTATAGCTTTAACCTTTTTCTTCAACTCAAAGCCGGCATGATCGGAACCAATAGCGATTTTCATCACGATTTCCCTTAAGCCTTGACCGACACACCGGCTGGCACATAAGTCAACCAGCCATATTTATCTTCAACCCGGCCCTCGACAACGTCGAAAAACCGCTTCTGTAATTCCTTCGTAATCGGTCCTGCTTTCCCCTCGCCAATAGCAATGTCGTCGATTTTGGAGATGGGTGAAACCTCGGCCGCCGACCCGGTGAAAAATACTTCATCGGCCAAATACAATGCCTCGCGCGGGATAGGCCGTTCAGCGACGTCAAGCCCCATCTCGCCGGCCAGTTTCATGACCGTGTCACGAGTGATTCCCGGCAGAGCCGAACAACCCAGATCAGGCGTAACCAGCTTACCACCGGTAAACATAAAGACATTTTCGCCGGAACCTTCGGAGACAAATCCGCGCGTATCCAGGGCTATCCCCTCGACATAACCGCGTGAGAGAGCCTCCTGTTTGATCAATTGCGAGTTGGCATAATTGGCGCCCGATTTGGCCATCATCGGGGTCGTATTCGGTGCATTTCTCTGCCATGAGGAAATACAAACCGAGACGCCCTTTTCCATAGCCTCTTCCCCGAGGTATTTGCCCCACGGCCATACAGCGAGGGCCACATCTACCGGGCAGCTGCGCGGGTCAACGCCGAGGCTTTCATAGCCTCGATAAACGATTGGGCGGATATAACAGGATTCGAGACCGTTGACAGCGATTAGATCGAGCTCAGCCTGATTGATTTCCTCTTTACTGAATGGTATTTCCATGCGATAAATTTTAGCCGAATTGAACAGCCGGTCAGTATGTTCCGGAAGACGAAAACAGGCCGGTCCTTTGGGCGTATTATAACAACGCTGACCCTCGAAAACCGACGATCCATAATGCACAACATGCGACAGTACATGAATTTGGGCTTTATCCCAATCGACTAATTTACCGTTCATCCAAATTTTTG
>JAAEQF010000763.1 GCA_024231695.1 FCB group bacterium | reverse complement strand
CCAAGGGCGGTTCCGGCGCGGACGGATCTACCAAGCTTGGCCGGGGCCTATATTTGCAGAGTCGCGCTACGGACGGTTCTAGCCCAGATAAATCATTCAAATAATGCGGGAGCCTATCGTTGCCGACCAGAGCGACGGTCACGTCAATCCAGTCCTTCAGGTTTGCAACACTCATGGGGTTGTCTATAAAAATCCGTGCTTTCAGGAGAGGGAAGCCCTGCTTGAGAAGCCTGAATGCTTGCTCCCCATAAATGGCTGCATTTTTGTAAACGACCTTGATGAAGCCGGAAATGCGATAGCCCCACTTTATCAAATTTGCCGTAAGTCCCATTTCATATTTCAGGCAGATCTGCTGCCGGTTTTGCCCGATCTTCACTTCATTAAGAAAATCACGGAACCTTTTATCCTCGACCACACTGCGTCGGAAAGCCAGGAAGTAAGAACCAGCGCAAAACATGGGGATCTTTTTACTGGGAATCTTCTGGTAATCTTCCAACGAAAAAATCCGATCTGTATTGAGCTCGTCGGTGGCCATGAGACACCAGACATCCGTGCTTTCATTATCCATTTTGGCAAAGACGGGACCAAATTCCTGCAAACAGAAACAAGAGTCATTGGCTAAAATAAGTTCGTCATATTGTGAGATAGTTTCCCAACCGACGTAGTCCCTTGCCAGCTCGGAATACGACCCGAAATCGTACTTGCCATGATCCTTGACCCATGCATTGTTGCAAAGTGACTTCGCTTTTTCGAGCTCATTCGGCTCCAGCTCGCCGTCAGCCAGGTAATAGACGTCGCAGTATCGGCTCAGTTCCCTGAGATAATCCAGCACATGAACAGCTATTTTATTATCCGCGTTATAGCCTGCAAATAGACATATTCGTTTGTGGCTCTTCAAGCCCAAGGAATTACACATACAAGCCCCTACAGTCTCCAATCAAGCAGCACCTCAATAGCATCCACATCGAAAACGGGGATTCCATGGGCATCGGCCACGGCCTTGCGCTCTTTGAACGAGTTGTCTATGAAAATTGCGCGGCCGGGGTTAATGTAATCGGATTTGCAGGCCTCCTCGTTGAGCAATACGATGTCTGCAAAAAGGCTTTTGTGAATGCTGAATCTCTCCATACTCTGTGCGAAGTCTCTCTCATGTCTTGTGAGCAGCACTACCTTCTTGTGCGAATTTCGACACTGGTATAGAAACCGGATCGCATTCAGATTCACTTCAGAGTTGATGATAATCGTATCGTCGAAGTCAAAGTATACTGTATCATATTCGTAGTCTATACGGTACCGGTTTATGAGTGTCCGATCTACGGTCACCGTGTAAGGATTTGTTAGGATATCAATATCTTGACCGAGGGCCGTGTAAACGCTGAGGAGAGGCAAATTGGCCCCACGTGCACGCGTCAGGCACATGGTTCCGGCGCATCGAGCGGAAACTTCCAGCAATTTGTATCGACCTTGGTTGTCCTTGCGGAGTTGAAAAAACCAAAGGCCCAGGAATCTCAGACGGCTGTTTATTGTTATCGCGATTTGCTCGATCTCAGGCGTGAGTGGCTCGGTGCGGCCCGCTACACTGACTCCCGCCATAACCCGGTCGCGCGAACGCGGTGATGCCAACTTCAATACACCCTTATGGTCCGTAAGGCAATCTACGGTTATTTCGTCACCGGGCAAAAATTCAGTGACAACGTTGGCATTGAATTCCACTGTCTGCACTTCCTCGAGTGTTCTGCAAATGCCCGCCCCAACCGAGCCTTGCCCCATCTTCGGTTTGACGAAGACCGGCATTGTCCGTATTTGATCCGGAACTTCATACACCTTGGGGCAAAAAGAACAATCCTTAAACAGAGCGTACGTGTGCGCCTTGTTACGGCATATAGAGGTGGTTTCCACGTCGGGCGCCATGACCCGCGTCTTAATCCGTTCCCTATTGGTTGCTAGGAATACGGCCACGGTATCGTGGGTTGGAAAGATGATGTCGATGGATCGTTCCCGGACCAGATTATTTAGCGCCTCAAAAAAACCGGGCGAATCGATATGCGCCAGACCGGATATATAATCCCGAAATACGTATCCGCCGTGCCTGTCGATGGATGAAGCGCCGGCTACTGTAACGTTCACGCAGGTAGACAACGCGTTGTGCAGTTCAATGGCATTTACTTCTCCGGCGGGAAATACCAGAATATTAATAGGCTTTTTCATCCAAGACCACCTGATTCATCCGTAAGCATCGGTGGACTCAAGAGCTCGTATTCCTTCAGTAGGGCCTTTACGCGTTGGGGACTGTTAAACATCAGCACGTCCACGATAGACAACCCCGTCACGAAGGGCTCGCCGAACTGAGGGTATTCGCGCAGCCTCGGCTTAATGAACATAAGCTTCACGCCCGCATTTTCGAAATCTTCGTGTGAGTACAGATTGCGGCCTCCAACTGGGTTGACGTATTCACGCGCGCCAACCCGACGGCAGATATCCAGGACGCGGTCCTGTCCGGAGAGCCCGGGGGTCTGTTGCAATTCAGAAGAAACCATTAAAGGTCTCTCCAATCCAAGGTGCCCCATTATGGCCTTAAATGAGGCAATGATGAATCTGCTTAAGTTGCGTTGCGTGTTGGAAAAAATCCTTTCAATAATCGGGAATACCTGCTCAAAAAAGGGACTTCCTACATAGAGTTCATGCACGAATCTCAGAAAGTCATCATTGGATTTTCCTGTTTCAGATATTTCGAACTGATTGATCAAATCATAAGTACTGCGTTTTTTTACGGAGAGCGTGACCCATTTGGCTTTACCCCGATAAAGCATGCGGTTTCTGTTAATCCACCCATTTTTTATCCACTTGACATCATCGTACACGATAAATAGGTCTGCGCAATGGATGAGCATAAAGTATCCGATGTAGGGAAGGAGGTATGGCTGCATGAGCGCAACCCTTGGGCGCAACCTGTCATGACCGGCGTCGTTCACAGAATTGGTTTCCTTTCTCGGACGCTGACTCTTGTGGAATATAACATGTAGAGCGCTGTTTTCTTATTTGGATCACAGTATTCCACAAAGTGACACCTTGAGGGCTTTCAGTCGCTACCACACTGCCAACCTCCCGCCAGCTCTCAGGAAAGGGAAGGAACGTAAGCGGCTGCGTAAGCGAGCTATTTCAGGGCACGCTGCAATAGCGTAAACCCATATCTCAGGGGCGCCGTAATTTTCCACGATCTTGAATTCAGAACTTCAGCAAGTTCCTCTTCAGGTTGCTTGATATCTGAAGTCTTGATATCCTTACCGATCAGAGGTTTATTGAGCCTG
>JAAEQF010000762.1 GCA_024231695.1 FCB group bacterium | reverse complement strand
CCACGGGCTTTGCTGAAATGCGCGGCGCAGGCGGCGACCTCTTCGATCTCCATTTTCGACGGCTCGAAATTCTTGTGCGGGTATTTCATGACCAGATGCGAACCGGGGCATTGCGAAGCATGAAACCATAATTCATAGGGGCGGGCATATTCGAACGTGGTGCGGTCGTTGTTGTCGCCCGATTTGCCGACAAAAACGGTCAGGCCGGTCGAGGTCTGATATATTTTATACGGTTTGGCGGCCGGTACTTCGGCAGGAGCGTTTCCGGCCGGGCGATGCAGATGTTCCGGCCAGCGGTTTTGGGCTTTCTCAAAATCGGTGGCGAATGATTCGCAGGCTTCTTTGAGCGTATCCAATTCCTGATTGATAATATCTTGACGACGTTTCAGCAAAGCCAGACCATCTTTGCCTTTGCGATATCGCCGGGCATACTGTTCGACATTTTTGCGGCCGTCGAGTTTGGGATCGAGCGGGATGGTCAGTTGCCGTCCCTCGTTGTAAAGATCATCGATAGTTATCTCGGTCAGTCCTCGTTTGAGAACAGTCAGGTGGATTTTTAGAAGATCGGAGTATTGCCGGTACTTTTCATAATCGGCGGCATCTTCGACATCCGCCCCCAGCTTTTCCAACAGTTTTTCGGTTTTCTTGATTTTCCGATCGAGAGCTTTGACCGTTTTACCCTGAAAATCATCGGCCTCGGCCGATTCCCGGCTGTCATCCAGAACCTGTTTTTGAGCTTCCGAATAATTGCGGTATTTCCCCAGCGGTTCATAGCCGGCGATTTTGACCGGGTAATAGGCTGGTTTGCCTTTGAGCCGATAGGCATAAACCGAACCGGGTGTATGATAGGCGTCGATGATCCGTTTCAGTTGGGTACAAAGTTTTCCCGGATCGATATCGGCAACATTGTCCTCGTCTTCGGTGAGTGTCCGGGCCAGATAATAGTCGATGGCATAGAGATTTTTTTCAAGCAAACGGGCCGGATTGGACTGGGGGTGATTATCGAATAGATTTTGCAGATCGTTTTCAGAAACCTCTTCAGGGTCCTGCTTTTCCGGTAACAAAGGGACGTGATACGTCTCACCGATATTGAATTTTTTGTCTCGCAGGGAGGCCAGATAACAGCGGCGGTCGTCCAAAAGCCAGACATTGCCGTTGGGTCCGATAATCTCCAAAGCCAGAACATACGCCATTTTATCCGTGATTACGGAAATTTCGATTATGCGGTCGTTCGGAAGCTGTTTCAGCTCTTTGATTTTTGCGCCGATAAGTTCGCGGGCGAAGGGGCGGGGTTTTTCCCGGGTATCGAGGCGGGATTTGGTCGCCGATTGAATAAACAGCCCATTTTGCCGGGGATGGTAAGACATTGTCAGGCAATGCCTTTTTTCTCCTTTGACATAGAGCTGTAAAGCACGTTCCTTGCGGTAGAATTCGATGCCGGTCAGGGTCGCGCCGATCAATGGTTTGGTCGATTCGACCAGAATCCTGGTTATGTCCAGTGATGAAATCATGGCGTCAATATAAGCTCTGGGCAGTTATCGGGGAACAAAAATGTCATTCGGCCGATACTATATAATACAGGCTTTGTTTAAAACGAGGACGACTTGAATAGCAGAAGATTAAACCCGGTCATACCTTTTTTACTGATTTTTATTTTTATGGCAAGTGTCGTTTCGGGATCGAGCCGACCTTTGCGGACAATCTGGGTCAAGGTTGTGGCCGATCAACATTTCGGCCGTCAAAATTCCTGGGAGAAAAAAGCAAACCAGCAATTGGACAAGGTGTCCGAGCTGTTGGCCGAACATCTGGGCGTCCGTCTCGAAATCATTTCCTATGAAAAATGGTATCATGAAAATGAAAAAGATATGAAGCGACTGGCGGCCCAAATGATTGAGGAGGTCGAACTTGATCAGGCCGATATCCTGATCGGATTCACGCTTCGATCCGGATCTAAAAAGATGAAAAGCCTGCGTAATGACGGAGTGACTTTGGCCTACCAGGGCATGTTATTGAAAATGTATCAGGGGGCACCCGATCATAACGCTTTTTTGCCTATTATAATCCTGCATGAAATGGTGCATATGTTCGGCGGCGTGCATATCGAGAGCGGTTCTTTGATGTCCACGCAAATGGAGGGAGATATCAAGCTCAAATTGGATCCGTTAAACCGCCGAATTTTGGATTTGACTCGTGAGATCGACTTCAAGAAAGGTTATTCGTCTTTGCGGGCAGACGACATCGTCCGGCTGGCCCATTTATATGAACGCGCCATTTCCACCGGTAACAACGAAATCCCCACCTATCTGGAGTTGGGCTCGATGTATATGACCCTGGGACAGTTTGAACAGGCGATTGAGCCGTTCCAGCAAGTTATCGAAATCAATCAATCAATGGAATATGCCTGGCTAAGCTGGGGCGACTGTTATTACAAGCTGGACGATTCGGAAACGGCCATCGATATTTTTAATAAGGCTTTAAATAGTGTCGAGGAAAAAGGGCAGTTTTATCATCGGCTGTCGGTTTTGCATTATAATCGGGGTGAATACAATAAGTCATACCAATGCGCTCTGGATGCCGACCGACACGGTTTTCCGGTCAAGTCAGATTTGTGGGCCAGACTGCAGGAAATCAAAAAGACTTCCGGCTTATAAATCCTTCTTCCGGGCAATTACTTGCCCAAATCCATCAGGATCGGTATCTCCCTCAGTATTTATCAGCAAAACCCGGCTATCAGGACCAAGTCCGAGTTTTTGCTTTGTTTCCGACAAGGCCGGTGATTTCAACAAAGCCAGCAGGGCGGCCATCCCGGCCGAGCCGGATTCGCCCGAAATTATCCGAGGATCTTTACCGGTGGGGTAATAATAGGCCCTCATCGCTTCTTCAGCCCATTTATCGGGAACGGCCATGAACAGGTCGGCTCCACTTTTCAAAAAAGGCCAGGCCAGAAGCGACGGCGTCCCACAATTGAGACCGGCCATAATTGTCCGGAGAGTACCACGGCTGACTGAAATTTCGCCGGCTCTGATCGATTCGAGCAGACAGGCCGCCTCGGTCGGTTCCACGATTATCAGCCGAGGGCGGTTATGGCGGTAACGATTCAGGTAATACCAAACTCCGGCCGCGGCAAAACTGCCTACTCCGGCCGGAAGGAAGACGAAGTCGATACCGGGTTTATCCGGAGAATGAATGGATTGTTCCATTTCTGAGAAAAGAGTCGTATAACCGGCCATGATATCGGCAGGTACAGAGGTATAACCGGGCCAGGCTGTATCGGCAATCATCTGCCAGCCGTTTTTTCTGGCTTCTTCCACGGCTTGCCGAACAGCATCATCGTAAGAGCCGTCAACGATATGGACAATCGCTCCTTCCCCCCGAATGGCTTCGATTCGTGCCGAGACCGTATCCCGGGGCATATAGATTATCGCTTTTTGCGCCAGTCGTCGGGCCGTCCAGGCGATGGCTCGCCCATGATTGCCATCGGTGGCCGTGCAGAAGATGTAATCGCCGGGTGGATTCTTTTCAAGGAAACGGGAAATAGCATAAGAGGCGCCCAGGACTTTAAAGGCTTTCAAACCAAAACGGCGGGACTCGTCTTTGACCCTGATTTTGCCAAGATTAAGTTTTGCGGCCAAAGCCGGCAAGGTGACCAGCGGGGTCGGTTGATATTCTGAAAACGACCGATGGCAACCGCTTATATCGGGGCGTTCAAAGGCGGCGGTCAGGTCAGTTGAAAATTCGGGATTGGTACAGAAATGGGGGTTGAATATGGCCTGACACATCGTTTATCTCCCGGCTAATTTCGACTTTGAAGTATAGTGATACAAGGACTATCAGGCACGCAAAAACCTCATCAGGAGAAAATCGGTATGCCCGGTTAACATGGTTATTATGGTCGAGTATTTTATTGTACCGTTATCTTGTTTGCGCTCAAGTCCCCAGAGTTTCGGCCGATGATAGTACTATAATCCCAATAGCGCCGGGATTCAGCAAGAAAATTTGGAAATATTCGTTGTACTCATCGTCGATATCAAATCCCGTTCGAGGGACTCCGGCGGCTATTAGATCAATATGAATCAGTCGAGTGGCAAATAAAATCGAACGTCTGCGTTACTGCCGTTGCATAAATGGGCGGAAAGAATTGTTCCTTCCGCCCCTCTCTTTTTAAACTCCGCAATCGTTATCAATCAATCAGTTCCGGTAGTCAAACGCAGAATTCTCTCCGGCGTACATAATTCGAAGGGGGCACTTCCGGGAATAATCCAAAAAGAATTTCCGAGAATCATGAACAATTATAATCCACGCAATGTTGTAGCAGATACGAAACAGTAACAATGATCCATAACGAGGAGACAGGCTTATGTTCAAGCGAATGATTATGTTGTCGTTGGCGGTAATTCTTTTGGGGATTCCTGTTCAGGCTGCTGACTGGGATTTTGATAAAGCCCATTCAAATATTAGTTTCAGCGTGCGCCACATGGTAATAAGCAAGGTCAAGGGTTCTTTTACGGATTTCGAGGGGCAGGCTCAATTTGACGGCAGGAGTCTTGAAACCGGTTCGGCTGCAATTACTATACAGGTGCTCTCCATCGACACCGATAATAAAGACCGCGACGAGCATTTACAGGGTCCCGATTTTTTCGATGCTATGAAATATCCGACTATGACCTTCAAATCCAAAAAGATCGTTCCCGCCAAAGACGGCGCTTTCACCATGACCGGAGATTTGACGATCAAAGGCGTTACACACGAAGTTGCGCTTGACGGCGAATTCAACGGAGTTATCAACGATCCCTGGGGTAACACGCGCGCCGGTTTTTCGGCCTCGACTAAAATCAATCGTCAGGATTTCAACATGGCCTGGAGTAATCAGTTGAAAGATGGTTCACTAATTGTCGGTGACGATATCGACATCCATTTGGAAATCGAGCTGGTCAAGGCCAGAACGGAAAATGCGGAGTAACAATTAATGGCAAAAGTACTGATTGTTTACGCTTCCGACTACGGGAGCACCAAGAGGATGGCCGCCGCGGTGGCCCAGGGGGCGGGAAGTGTCGAGGGAGTCGAGGCTGTAGTAAAGGCGGCCGAGGAAACCATGGCCGAGGACATGACTTCCAGCGATGCCATAGTTTTCGGTTCGCCCGCTCACATGGGAAGTCTTGACTGGCGGGTGAAAAAACTATTTGATACCGTTTGCAGCGGTCTCTGGATGAAAAGCGCCTTGAACGGAAAGGTCGGAGCAGTCTTTACCACCGGCGGCGGTTTTGGATTAAGCGGCGGCGGCGCAGAGTTGACCATGCTGTCGATGCTGGCCAATCTGGTTGAATTGGGTATGATTATCGTCCCTCTGCCGAAAAACACTCCGGGTTATGAGCTGGGCGGCCTTCATTGGGGGCCGAATATTCGCACGATGGACAATACAGCTCAGCCCTTACCACTAACCGAAGAGAGTTTCGAGTCGGCTCGAAATCACGGTGTACATGTGGGGCGACTTAGTCTGGTCCTAGGTAAAACGGCCATATTCGATCATTGATCTTACCCGCTGATCATTTATTAATCTTCGGTGATCTGATCGCCGGCGTTTGAGCATATCTGTTTGAAATTTCCATCCAGACAATCGGTTATCCTTTAAGGCAATTTTCATTGATGTAATGTCCCTGAGGGTACATCCGGCCGCACCGGTACAGTCGGAGGTACTCTGTTTTGCATCAACTCCTCGCCCAACTCGTGTCCCCTCTTCAGATTAAGACATACACCCAGCATATTTATTTCCCGGCATGATTATTGAACTGTAATCAGCGGGTATCTATCCGGAACTGTTAGTGATAGTAACAATTGAATGGTCACGGAGGAGGGTTTCAGGGGTTATGAAAAAATTACTGATAATACTTTGCCTATTGCCCGCCATTGGATACGGGCAGTATTGGGGCGAACGAGTGACGGAGAAAAGTTTTGAACAGTCGTCGCTTTATTTTGAGAGTTACTTCCTCAATCCTTTCGGCCTGCATCGTTTTGATGATGCAGCGGTCGGTTTGATCGATAATCCGTTTCTGGGGCTTCAGATCAATCCGGCCAATTTGCCCAATCTTGAGGGAAAGAATTATCTGATGTACCTTGATTTTCGCGGCGATCGCACCGAGGAGGCGGTGATCGACAATTACTATGCCATGCCGATGTACGACCTGTATTATTATCCACCGATGGTATATTACAATACCGCCCGCGATGAACCTCAGCCGATCTTTTCCTTCGGTCTTCTGACCTATCCTTTCGGACCCGCCGGCACAAGCCCGTTTGTCGGCGGCACCTATCAGATGATATACCAACAGGAAAAGTATTATTCCGTCCCGTCCTGGAATTACAATTACCGTTTCGGGTACGATTCATTCGGAGATAATACATTGATCGGATCACCGATAATTCCGGTCGAGGACCGGTACTTCGGCAAGGATGAACTTTTGACGCAGGCTCATATGTTTTCGCTTTTCGCCGGCTATGCTTTTTCGGACCGCCTTGATCTGGGCTTGTCACTCAACCGCACCGTCCACAGCCGTGACGGCGGCTATATCAATATCCGCAACGATCAATACAGCAGTACCGACGACGACGACTGGCGTTATTACAACCAGGAAGAGCGCAATCAGGATTACGACCATCTCGACCTGAGCGGCGGGATCCGGTATCAACTGCGCGAAGATCTTTCCGGGGGCATTAAACTGGGTTATCTCAAGGGTGATGCCGATCAGGATTTCATGACCCTCGATTCCTCGTCATATTCCTGGAACATGGATGGTGTGAGTGACCGCTGGGGTTACAGTATAGGCAAATCTCATACCAATAAGACCTGGAATCGGGACGGCCACATCTGGTACGGGCGAGTCAATATCGAACGGCAGGTTGAAAAAGACCGCACGATATCGGCTTATTACCGATATGGTCGAACCGATATTGATCTCACCAATACGTTGATTATTCGCGACACTTCGTATTACGCCTCGCAATACGCCTATGACACGTTGACCTATAATTATGAGAGTCTTTCCTGGACACGCGATACGCGTCAAGGTTTCGGCCAGCGCAAGGAATATGCTCACGAAGCCATGATCAGCGCCGACTGGAAGCTCAACCGCGAGCATACGGTTTTGGCCGGTTTATATCTGGCGCGAAGCAAAACGACGCAAACAAGCGAGGAGCCGGTCGTGGCTGAGCGTTGGTCGGAGTATGAAAGCCGGACCAACGGCGAGATACGCTACGACTATCTCTACAATATCTATGAAGACAAAGTCCTGGTCTGGGAAAGTAATTCGACCTACTGGACGGTGCAGATTCCGATTATGCTGAAAATACAGGCAGCTAAATTTCTGATGTTGACCTTTGGCGTCAACCGGATATTGGAAGGGTCGAAAACGACTGATGTCACTACTGCCTATTTCACGCTCCGCCGATCAGATTCAAACGGCGATGTCGAAAGCGAGTCGTTTTTCGGTGAACGATATACTCAGCCCGAGGAAAAAATCACCGAAGATGAGACGGTGTTTATGACCAGCTTCGATCTGACCGTTTCGGAGCAGTTCAATATCCGTTTAATGGTCAATCCAGAGATCGAGGATGATTTCCGAGTGGCCGAGTGGTGGTTGAGTTTTCAATATACACCATAGAAAGGGACAAGGTCCCTTTCTGATGTGTGTCCGAAAGCGCCCGGGCTTATCCACTCGGGCGCTGTTTTTTTCATTCGACGCAACCACACATCGGGGTCGGCCCGGATTTGAACACATAGTTGATCAGAAAAACCGCGTCGCCGACATTGAGAGCACAGTCGCCATTGGCGTCGCCTTCGTCAAGGCAGGCAGGCGCATCGCCGCCCTTGAAAACGTAGTTGATCATCCAGACGGCATCGCCGACAT
>JAAEQF010000761.1 GCA_024231695.1 FCB group bacterium | reverse complement strand
TACGACGACCTGAAGAAAATACCAAGTGAGGCCAGAAAGTATATTCTGGATGCACTGAAGAAAAACGACAAACTCCCGCTGAATTTACCGAAAGCAATAAGGGCGATACATTATCAATGGCGGCAAGACCACCCCGACAAGCGAGCATTCCAAAAAGAAGAATGTGAACATTGCGATTCAACCGGACATTTACGGTTTCTGGCAAAAAATTGGTATGAATATGATGCAAGGTGCGGCCATTGCGGTAACTGGAGGCGAACACTTGGAGAACTTGCAGCATATGCCATGTATGATTATCAAATAGAGGGTATGGGCGGTCTAATAATAAGAACTGCTTATGATTCTGCATTTGGTGGGGCTAAAAGGCGTGATTTAATGCCACTTTTGGAGAAAATAGGGAAAAGCATAAATGAATAACAAATGCTGTGCGACATGCCTTTATTTAGGATTCAAAGAGCTTTACAAAGTTCTATATCACGGCAGGGCATGTGCAATAAATGCACAAGATTTATCAACAATGGCTTTTAGTGATTTTCAAAGGTGGCCGCTGCATGAATGCGGCGCATGGGTAAGCAGAACGGAAAAGGTGATCAAGTGATCCGGCATAAATTCAACG
>JAAEQF010000760.1 GCA_024231695.1 FCB group bacterium | reverse complement strand
TCACAGGGCGATCAGGAACCGAACGAGATGGCCTATATGCTCGGGCTTTTCAAAACCGGACGGATCGGAACGGTTTTGCCCGATCTCAAAATCGAATACGTGCGCATCGCCAACCGGACTTATCATCAGGCCGATCCGCGCAACCGCTATATTTACCGAAATAAACTACTCGGTCATCCTCTCGGTCCCGATGCCGATTCGCTGTCGTTCAAAGCCCGCTTCTGGCCGAGTGACGGCTTCTTCGCCGAAATCGAGTTCGCCTACCGCCGGAAAGGGCGAGGTTCGATTGATGCACCCTGGGATGAACCGTGGCTTGATGTAGTGGGGGATTATGAAGAACCGTTTCCTACAGGAGTGGTCGAAAAAGCCACGCTGGTGGCTTTTCGCGCACAGGGGTATTTGCCCTTCACGAGATATACCCGAAGACATTTCTTTGCTGCAGTCGAACTCGGCTGGGGCCACATCAGGAATAACGGAAACGTCGAAGCTCAAACGACGCATCCGGCGCGGGTAGAGTTGAGCCTAACTTGGTTCGGTTTCACCGATATCGATATTTCAGATTGATCGCAATCTAATCCACAGCAAGCTGTGGAGCACCCCAGGCTCCGCCTGCAGGCAGAGGCTGACTTTGGTTCGGCACGCTTCGCTTGCCTCACACTCAAAAAATTTGATCTTCAGAATTAAGATCATCTACGCGACAGCCAAAAGCAGGCTCCGCCTGAATA
>JAAEQF010000759.1 GCA_024231695.1 FCB group bacterium | reverse complement strand
GCAAAGCGGTAGAACGGTTGAACTTGAGGGCGCAAGCAAGACCGCCGACGTGGTGGACTCAACATCAAAGCCGCCGTATTTCGAAAAGACCGCAACGCTAGAAACGAGAGCCAGGAAATTACTTGCACCATTTGGACTACAAGCAAAATTCGAAGATGCCAGTGGTGGCCCGTTTCCTGACGGGATGACAATTGGGCCGACCGAAAAAGTAGGGGCTCACTTATTGAAATATGCTAGACAACGTGGTATGCTAGTATCTAACACAAATAGAGGCGACGTTCTTTTCTGGAAAGCTAAAACAACAGGTTTCCCGGTAGCGTCGATTGAAGAAAATGCTGATTTTACTTTTTCGCATTCTGCTACTGAATACGGTGCTAGATATAACAGCCGAAAATTATATAATAGTTACAGGGTAGTAAAGGATACCCCATCGACTCATGATTCACTTGCGTTTTTGAGAAAAAACCAAGTAGTTATCCCTAACGCAGTAACGACAGACGACAATGTCCCAAAATCAAGATCATTGACGATCAAGGCAGATGAGACAACATCAGGGGATATTCAGAATTATGCCGAGCATGTAAGGTCGGCAATTTATGCCGAAGCTTTGACAATGACAATCCCAATGCCGGGATGGACTGTTCCATTTACTGGTGACACCTGGGAAGTCAACACACTAATATCAGTAACTTCAGAGACTCTAATGATACCAGACGGTTTCACTTTTATAATAAGAGCGGTCGAGTTTTTGCTTGATAACGGTTCGCAGTCTACTAATTTGTCGATTGTGCCGCCACAAGTATACTCTGGTGAGCCGGTCCCATATGTCTGGTCTGTCAAAGGTGGCGGATTACCGTCGATCAGGGGATTATTATGATGTCCGGTAATGTTGTGGGAGCTGAAATTGGCAAAAAGGGCGATTCAACTACTGACACAGTTATTCTTGACGTGATGTTCACAGATAGGGACGATGTCAGGCCGGTTGAATGGCTGCCGGGGCCAGGGGAAGACTCGACACCGGTCGATGGGTCAAGGGTTGTTGTTTACGAATTGTCAAGCGGGTATCTTGTTGCTATTGGGGGGAATGATGGCGCTGTACCTGTTAGTACCGCAGGGACTAAAGAGATATATTCAACTGATTCGGATCATGGAAAAAAAGCGCGAATTGTCTGTAATCCAGACGGGTCAATTGATATTATCGCTCCTGCTGGGCTGAACATTACCGCTGATACGACTGTTGCAGGTGATACAGAAATGACAGGAACACTAACGGTGACAGGGGTTATAAAATCGTTGGTTGATATTATCGCAGACTATGCAGCTACGGCAATCAGCCTACTGACACATTTTCATCAAGGGAATTTAGGTTTTCCAACCGGTGCCCCGATTCAATCTGGTGGTGGAACAACCCCTTCAAGCCTGCCGAGTGCTGACTCTACAGGTGAAATCACGGACGGACTTGGAACTAAATCAACTAACCACGGCCATCCGTATACGTGGACTGATCCAGGTGGATCAGGAACAACAGGACCAGCATCATGACAGACAACACACAGGGCGATCCTAAGATTTTTGTAGGTGATAATGGAGCTTATTTTAGGTGGGTCAATGGCCAACCGGTTATGGACGCAGGTATCGAGAATCTAGTAACTATCAGTCTATTAACAGCAGAGGGTTGGTGGGGGAATGATTTATGGCCGAGCCCAGATAATAAGGCAGGTTCAGATTTTGAAGAGAATGCAAAACAGCCAATCACATTAACGTCCCTTGTTGATGTTGAGCAATCTGGCGAATCGGCTTTAAAAAATCGTGCGTTTGGGGAAGTTGTTGCGGGGGTTTCTAATCCACGTTCTGATGGCTTGGATTTTACTGCATTGGTGAAGCCGCCCGGCGAAGATGCTCAATCTTTTGCGCTGACTCGTAATTTTGATAATTGGGTGAATCAGGCTAATGACCCGGCTCATTTGAAGAAATAATATGACAATAACAATACCAACAACAGCACAAAGCGCACAGAAGAACCTGTCAAACATAGAAGCAAAGATCAACCAGACAGTTCCGGCTAATGATAAATCATATGCCCGTGTCGATGCATCGGTTACGGCTGGGGTTGAAACGTCGTTGTACAAGTATGCAGTTGAAAGAATCCAGCAGGTTCTAGCATTGACAGCAACTGGCGAAGACCTGGAAAAGCTTGCTACGCAGTACGGGCTGACAGTAAAAACAGCAGTGGCGGCAGTTGTCACGGCTACAACGTC
>JAAEQF010000758.1 GCA_024231695.1 FCB group bacterium | reverse complement strand
GATTGGTTCACTCATATTCTAATTCTATGAGCTTATGGTGATATTGAAATCACTCTTTATCATCAAGGAATTTGAGCGAATCATCTTCGTTGTTTGTATCTTCGACTGAGACATCATTGTCAGTTGTGTTATCCATAGAGGAATCAGTCTAGTCTTAAATTTCTGGGGTGGACATATCAGTGGTTGCAGTTTCAACAACAGCCTCAGAAGTGTCATCGTCGTTAAGCTCAGTGATGGTGTTATCAACAACGGCTTCGTCAACTACTTCCTCAGCGACCTCGGTAGCATCAACGGCGACCTCAGCAGCTGTCTCAGCGACCTCAGCAGCATCTTCGGCGACCTCGTTGGTCTCAGTGATGGTTTCCTCATCAACGGCCTCGATAACAGCAGTCTCAGCGACCTCAGTAGCATCTTCAGCAACCTCAGCAGCATCAACGGCGACCTCAGCAGCAGTCTCAGCGACTTCGTTGGTCT
Organism: FCB group bacterium; assembly: GCA_024231695.1. Taxonomy (GTDB): domain Bacteria; phylum Zixibacteria; class MSB-5A5; order GN15; family JAAZOE01; genus JAAEQF01. The sequence goes on along the minus strand of JAAEQF010000758.1, from coordinate 2,500 downwards.
CAGTGGTGGTGTTCTCGTCAATGGCCTCGTCGACAACATCCTCTGCGACCTCAGTAGCAACTTCAGCGACCTCAGAAGCCTCTTCGGCGATCTCAGAAGCATCTTCAGCAACCTCAGAAACATCTTCGACGACCTCAGCATTAGGAGTAACATCATCGTTTGTCTCAGTGGTGGTGTTATCAACAACAGCCTCGTCAACAACTTCCTCGGCGACCTCAGTAGCATCTCCAGCGACCTCAGCAGCAGCCTCGGCGACCTCAATAGCATCTTCGGCGACCTCGTTAGTCTCAGAGATGGTGTTCTCATCAACGGCCTCAATAGAAGCATCTCCGGCGACCTCAGTAGCTTCTTCAGCAACCTCAGCAGCAACCTCGGCGACCTCGGCAGCATCTTCGGCAACCTCGTTTGTCTCAGTGGTGGTGCTCTCATCAACAGCCTCGTCGACAACCTCTTCGGCAACCTCATCGGCTTCTCCGGCGACCTCAGCAGCAGCATCAGCGACGTCAGAAGCACCTTCAGCAACCTCAGTAGCTTCTTCGACGACTTCAGCATCAGGAGTGACATTCTCGCTTGTCTCAGTAGTGGCGTTTTCATCAACGATCTCGTCAACAACCTCTCCGACGACTTCAGTAGCATCTCCGGCGACCTCAGCAGCAGCCTCAGCAACCTCAGAAGCATCTTCGGCAACCTCAGTAACATCCTCGGCGACCATAAGATCAGGAGTAGTGAGGTTCTCATCAACGTTCTCGTCAGCAACATCCTCAGCGATCTCGGTAGCATCTCCGGCGATCTCAGAAGCTTCTTCGGCGACTTCCATAACATTTTCGGCGACCTCAGCAGCATCCTCGGCGACTTCAGCAGTATCGTCGGCGACCTCAGCGTCAGGGGTTGAATCCTCAACAGTCTCAGGGGTGGTCATCTCATCGGCAATCTCGTCTGCAACTTCGTCAGCAACTGTCTCAGTGACATTAGCCTCAGGAGTGACTTCATTGACGGTCTCAGTGGTGGAGTTCTCAACAGCGGCCTCGTCGACAACAGCTTCGGCGACCTCCGTAGCATCTCCGGCGACCTCAGCAGCTTCTTCAGCGACCTCAGAAGCTTCTTCTGCGACCTCGTTAGTCTCAGTGATGATGTTCTCATCAACGGTCTCGATGGCAGCATCTTCGGCGACCTCGGTAGCCTCCTCAGCGACCTCAGCAGCATCTACAGCGACCTCAGCAGCATCTTCAGCGACCTCGTTTGTCTCAGTGGTGGTGTTCTCGTCAACAGCCTCGTCGACAACAGCTTCGGCGACCTCATCGGCTTCTCCGGCGACCTCAGCAGCTTCGTCAGCGACCTGAGTAGCATCATCGGCGACGTCGTTAGTCTCAGTGATGATTTTCTCATCATCGGTCTCGTTAGCAGCATCGGTGGCGACCTCAGTAGCATCCTCGGCGACCTCAGCAGCATCTACAGCGACCTCAGCAGCACCCTCGGCGACTTCAGTAGTATCGTCAGCGACCTCAGCATCAGGGGTTGGATCCACAACAGTCTCAGGAGTGGTGATCTCTTCGGCTACTTCTTCAGTAACTTCTTCGGTAACTTCGTCGGCAAGAGCGTCAGCAACTGCGTCAGCAACTTCATCAGCAACTGTCTCAGCGACATCAGTCTCAGCAACATTAGCCTTGACGATCTCAGTGGTGGATGCCTCATCAACGTTCTCGTCAGCAGCATCCTCAGCGACCTCTGAGGCGGGCTCAGGGATTTCGATCTCATCTTCAATCTTCTCGGTAATACCATCGAGAACATCTTAGATGGCATCCATACCATCTTCTGACTCTTCAGAAGCGGCAGATTCCTCAGATTAAGAAGACTCTTCGGATGAAGCAGACTCGCCAGACTTGTCCTCATCTTTTTCAGAATCACTTTCTACGTGATACTTTTCGTGGTAAATTGAGTGCATGTTCTCAAGATCCTCGATGCTGATTCTTTTGTTCTGGTTGAAGTCACCTTCTTCGATCAGTGCCTTGATAGTCTCTTATGGAAGCTCGGCTTTAATGTCGAACAAAAGCTGGCAAAGATCTTTGATGCTGATCTCACCATTCTCGTCTTGCTCGAATTGTAGGAAAGCCTCTTAAAGTTCAAGCTTTTCTTGCGATTTATCATGATCTGTAGGTTGTTTTGCATCAGATTGCTGTGCAAGGGTATTCAGTTTGCCACAAGAGCTTGCAGCTTTCATTTAGTCAAGGCTCAGAGCCTCAGTTTTTTTAAGCATAAGCATGGTCAATGCCTAGGCTGATACAAGTTTGAACATATTGTATATTTTTTTGTTTTCGTTTTGATTAATCTCATACAAATTTTCGCGCTTATAAAGCTTTTTCTCCCGCAAAAACAATTAATCAATAAAAATATGTCTGGCAAACTCCGCGCTTTATGACAGACGTCTATTTTCAATAAAATATTTTAACTAATTGATTCCCACACAATTTTATAGCACCCCTGGGGTTTTGGGGTTTTGGGG
>JAAEQF010000757.1 GCA_024231695.1 FCB group bacterium | reverse complement strand
CGTTTGGACTGACAGCGACGCCGGATCGAAACGTCCCTGAAGGTATTCCAATCTTAAAAAATGCCGACCAATGACCATACAAAAGACGCCTACAAAAACCAAAACCGATGACCCAATTACTAACCGTTTGGGAGATTTGGAATTTATCGACCGGTACACCAAAACGGCTATAACAATGTTGATCACAATCGCCCCCAGAATGGCATGCAGGCCGGGTGATAACAGAAAACGATTGAGCAGTTGGCGGTCGATGACAAACAAGTAAATTATGGCCAACACCGCCGCGGTAGTGATCGACATTAAAAAGACTCGTCCGCCGAAAATCAAAAGTCGGCGGCTGTCGGTGACTTTTTTATTAAACAGGGCGAACAGTTGGACGATAATCCCGGCCACGGCCGTGGCGCCGGTGATGATATGGGCCCAGCGGAAAAAGGTTTCGGTGTGCGAAGGATTAAGGGCTGTCCCTGCCGGAGAAGCCTCGTACAATCTGGCCCATAGCGCCGGTTTTTCGACCAGATCGGAAATCATGGTGAAAGTATAGGAAATATATACCAGCCCGGCGAGCACCAGATACAAAAGCATTTGCTTGACACCCTCGGACATAGCCTTGTTCATCGCCACCAGATACAGCGAGTAATAGACGACGATAACCACCGGGATAATCAAAAACCAGTTCCAGCCGGAGATAATCGAGGCGGAATAAAAAAGTTCACCGTAGAGAACCTGCAAAAACAGAAGCGGAGCCACACCCAGAGTAATCGTCGCGGCCATAGCGACCGGTAAGACTTTCGTCAACGATTCGTAAAGCTGAATGCGCAATGGATTGGTTTTGCCGAAAGCGAAAAGCAGCAATCCGCCGAACAAAAGGTTCATGGCTGTCAGGTGTAAAGTAAAAGTCAGCCATTGCAGGAGATGAAAAAGCCACAGCGGGCCGGGGACAGCCATAGTAGGCCCGGTTACGGTCAGGGCCGGGATGATTTCAATCGGCATCATTTTCCGCCCCCTTTCAGATATTCGGTCAACAACCGCAATTCCTCATTGGACCCGGTAAAAGGCGGCATCTCATCGGCCAGATCCTCGATAGCGCCGATAATCTCAGCGATCTCTTCACCATCCATATCGGCGAAACTTTCTCCGAGAGGGCGGGCGCCGTTCAGTGTATGACAGCCGCCACAACGGCGGCCGAAAACTATTTTGGCTTTGTTTTCATCCGATTGAGAATTATCTCCGGTCAGTGGATCGGGATCGGCGATTGTTATCAGGTAGGATGCCAGCGCTTTGGCGTCGTCGGCATCTCCTCCGAAGGGTGGCATCGGGCCGAAATAATGCTGCAAACGGGGGATGATATTGGCGATATGTTCTTCTTCCAGTCCGGCCAGCCGGTCGGACAGCGATTTATAACCGGAGAGAGTATGGCATGATCGGCAATTGGTCAGGTACAAATCGCGGCCGCGATTGCCGGTTGTGACCCTCGGCAGGGTCGCCTTTTCGTAATCTGTCGGCGTTACCAATTGGTTGTTGCTGTACAGGAAATCATAAATCACGAACGGTTTGCGAATAGCTTCCCGCGTCCATTCGAAACCGCCCATGGCAATCAGTCCCAGCAGAAGCAGGATTCCGGCCGAAATATATCCGGAGTGGCGGGGGAAGATGATATTACTCAGAAAGGACAGCAGCAAAAGCACGGCCGCGGCCACGATCATGATCTGGGTGGCGATCATCGGCGTTGATCCGGCTACGAAGGCGGCGGTAACCGATGCGGGCAGAGCATTGTAGTACCAGAGACCCGAGGGGACGAGCAAAATCATCGGGACAATGATGAACAGGCCATTGAAGCGCATAATCCTGGTTTTGAGATCGATGTTTTTTTCTTTGGCTACGGTCAGAGTGGCATAAAGACCGGCCAGCATCAGGCAGATAAAGGTCCGGAAGAAAAGTGAGGGCCAGAATGTAGGATTAAAAAAACCATCCCAGAAATTGCCGGAAAGGAGCCATTCGCCGGGAGTGAGCATAAAGCCGATGATGCCATTAATGACAAAAAGTGAGGCCCAGGCGGCAATAAAATAAATCCAGCCGACAGCCAGATGGACTTTAGGCGATAGCCGTTGCCACCCGTAATAATAAATAATAATGGCGGCGATTTCGACGAAGAAGGCAACCCATTCGGTGGCCCAGCCCCAGACAAAATTGTTGATCAACCATTTAGTGCCGACCGGATGGATCAGGCCGATTGTGATCCAGATACCGACACCGGTGGCTGCGCCAAAAACGACAGTCAACAGCATAAAAAATTTGGAATGCCGGCGGACATAATTCAGATGTTCCTGGTCATTTTTTCTGCGCGCCCGGATTTCGGCCAGAACCAGATACAATCCGCCACCGATGGCAAAATGCGAAACGAAAACATGGATGATGGCTACGAAGGCGATGATAAGACTGTTGGCCGCAAACGGCTCCCACACCGGATAATTCATCTTACCCCGTCGAATTAAAGGCCCTTTTTAGTCGCTTGACAGAATCGTCGCCGATCCTGCCGACCAGTATGGGAATTGTAGGGATATTGATACGCTTATTTCAACTTTTTTCTGAAATAAACGATTTTGTCCCAGCCCTCATAATCGCAATGGCGAAAAGCGGACATAGATGGGAAATTCTGATCTTCGATCAATGCTCCGATTACCCTGACGCCTTTTCCTGCCAGAAACGCCTCCGTTTTTTCGATCAATCGGGCGGCCAGCCGCTTTCCCCGAAACTCGGGTTCGACGGCGACACGATTGATCCAGCCTTTACGACCGTCGCTTGACCCGATGGAAGAACCGATCAGCCGACCCTCATGCTTAAGGGTCAGGATAATAATATTGTCATCGAATATCTGTCGTTCAATGGACGCACGGCTGTCCCGGTCTTCTTTTTCATACGGCAATCCGGTGTGATCCCATAGGGCCAGAAGAGCGTCGTAATCATCAATGTTCAAGGGTTCCACAGTCATTGTTAAGATTTCCTCCCACTGATTCCTTCGACCGGAATAAACCAATCCACAGCAAAAGAAGCAATACTGAATCATAAAAAAACCGGATAAAGCGACAGCGTTATCCGGTTTTTAAGCAATGAAGGATGATCTAAAAAGCTTTGGTGGTTTTCTTCTTTTTCATTTTCTTATCAGCTTTGGCCGTCTTGATTTCGATACGTATGAGGGCGGCTTTGGCTTCCACTAGTTCGGGATTCAAGCGCTGGGCTTCGCGATATTTCTCACTTGCTTTATGCAGATAGTTTTCATTTTCCCAGCTGATTCCGAGGGCATAGAAGATATTGCCGCGCAAACGATGTTTTACCGGGCAGTATTTCAGACTTTTACTGAGTGAGCCGATGGAGCGGTCGAACCGTTCCGATTTCTGCTGGCACAATCCCAGATAATAATGGGCTTCCCAGTTTTCACCATAGCCGGTGATGGAGCGGGTCAGATGCTTGGTGGCCTGTTTGTATTTGCCCTTGAGATAAAGATGCTTTCCCTGCTGCAAATGTTGATTCGAGGAGATGATATTACTGTTTTTCATGATCGATGAGGCTTCATCGGTCGGACGAGTTTTGATTGTGGTTGTTTTTGTCGAGCAACCCATTGCGATTAGGGCGATTATTATTGCCGGTAGTATCCAGCGCATACCAGTTCCTCCCGATTTTGGCGAATATGGTGTCAGTTGATAAAATTATCGGTTACTTCGGCGATAACCCGAAGCTTATTGGACCATTTCAGGCGATCAGGAGGAAATCCTGATCAAATTTTGCACATTGCGATCGGGGAAAGTATCAGAATGGCCGGTTAGGGGAAAAGAGCCGTTTTTTTGGGCGAAATCAGAACTCCGAGTCTGTCGGTTATCTGTTCGGGGGAAATACGCGAGCGACTGGCGGCAGCCAATGCGGCCGATTCGATCTCATTGGGTGTTAAATCAAAATTATCGTTGAAAAGATTATACCGATTATTAGAAATTTTGGCGGCCAATTGGCTGTAAATTTCAAAAATGAAACTTAAGGCAAATTTGCCGTCCTCTGGTAACTGATCTATCAGGTCGCTTAGGGACTTTTCGGCCCCGGTTTGAAAATCGGTCAGAAGATTATAATAACGCATGATCATTTTGGTAAGTTTCAGACTCGGTTCTCCGGTTTGCACCGCCTCGGCCAGATGATTCTCAGTAATATGAAAAGAAT
>JAAEQF010000756.1 GCA_024231695.1 FCB group bacterium | reverse complement strand
GCCGCTGCCGCCGCCAAAGGTGGAGGTGGTCATGAGAGCTGATCGAGAATGGGTTCCGGGATTGAGATCCCAGCGCATTTCCTGCCGGGGATCTCCCTTCAACAGGCTGGCCTTCACCGCGGGGAGAGGCCTTTGCCGGAAAAGGCCCATAAGGATGGCAGCCGCGCGAATAATCCCGGCCCCTCCGAAATCCCCTATGAGATATTTTAGAGGGGTAACCGGCAGTTCATCCGGATGATTCGGGAAGACCTTTTTGATCTGCTCATACTCCATGCGATCAAGCTCACCCGAATAGTTGGCAGACACATGGACCTGATCGATGTCGCCGGATTCCATGCCGGCCTGTTCCATGGCGAGGTTCATGGCGCGGGCCATCTCCTCTCCCTCCACCTCATAATGCCCCAACCCTGCCTTGCCTCCCGCAATGACCGCCGATGTGAGTTTGCCATATATCTTGGCATCCCGCTTTTGAGCCGAATCAAGCCTTTCCATGACCATGACCCCGGCGCCCTCTCCCAGGATGAGACCCCTGCCGGGCCGGGGCCTTACAGGTTCGTCATTCTCCGCCCTGACCGGGTTGAGGGCGCCCAGGGCATTGTAACAGGCATATTGTATGGCCGATAACTCATCGGCCCCCCCCACCATG
>JAAEQF010000755.1 GCA_024231695.1 FCB group bacterium | reverse complement strand
CGTGAATAAGGATAATTTGCCTATATAATGGATAATATGACCTCTGTATCGATATAAAGTTCTCGTTGGATTTAATTTAGTGACTGAATTTAATGTGATTGGAAGGATGAAAAAATCCACGGGGTGACGAATTAAGTTGTTACTCCACCCTCGCTTCGGTCAAAGCATACATTTCGGGTGGACTGTCCTCCCAATCCCCAAACGGATCCTCGGCGATGGCCTTACGGACTTCTTCGATAACCGCATTCCGCGATTCCTCGCTGTCCCAAATCGCCAGCCCGACTAACACTCCGGCTTCTTTATCCTGTAAAGCGTTGACGCTGATCACTCCCGGTGATTCCAGCATGATCCGGCGAAAACGGCGCATCGATTCGATCAGATATTTTTCCTGGCCCGATTTGGGCCGATGAATGGCCAAAGATACGAACATCCGCAAATCCCTTTCCGTATGATTTCACGAAATATACAATAATCGCTCTCAAAAAAAAAGGGGCGGAATCCGCCCCTTTTCATGGTTGATTTGTTTTCTAGTTCGGCAGTTTAAATTTGCCTACAACTCATACTGACACGGTGCTGTGCCATTTTTGAAAACGTAATTAATCAAGAGAACCGCGTCGCCAACGTTGTTCTCGCCGTCACAATTAGTGTCAGCCACTCTAAGGTCATACGGGTCTGGGCCGTTCTTAAAAATCCAGTTGATCAAAAAGACCACATCGCCGACATTGATGTCATCGTCTTCATTGACATCACCGGACTGCATGATAAACGTGTAGTAATAATCAAAAAACACGGTAGTGTTGTCGGCGACTATATTTTCCGATGGATCGCCATGTATGACATACCCTTCCGAGGCACAGTCAATTTCAGCTACGCCGATTACGGCCCCGTTTTCCAAATCGGTGTTGCCGACCGATTGATACTGGAAAGTGATGTTTCCATTGGATTGAAGGATGACCTCGAAAGTCGTCAGCGTATCGGCGGAAGAATTGAAATTACCCATACGATAATATTCGACGACAAAGCTGTCGTTGGTCGGCGATTGATAATAGTATATCGCTCCATGACCGCCGATAGATTGATTCAGATTGAGATCGGTCCAGAAAGGCGAAACCAACGTTCCGAATGGCGACCCCGGAATTGGCAAATCGCCGTTGTAATAGCCGTTGATGTTGACGTCGACATCTGTAAATGACATGGCTCCATTGACGCCGATATAAACCTGATCGTAGGTACTGTCGTAAAAGGGGAAATCGAATCCTAAGGCAAACGGTCCGGCCGTGCCATCATCATTGAAATAAACCCCGACATGACTATTATAATACTCACCGCTGGCAATCTCGGTTCCGATCCCGGTGATATCCAACCAGACATAATCAGGACCTTCCGGATCGGATGAGGATGTAACAGTCACCGTGGTATCCTCACAGGGAACAGTCAGAAAAACAGGCACTACTGCCGTTTCGTCCAAAGGACCGCCCTGAGCGCCGTAACTGATATCAACCAGACCTTTGTAAACAGAACTGCGATCTGGAATAACCGTGGCATCCAGAACGATATCGAGCATCACCGAACTCAGGGGTGCAATTGTCCCGGTCGGATTGGTGACCGTCAGCCAGTCACCGATGGCCGGCCGGGCAAACCCGGCAGAAGGCAGACTGTCATCGGCCAGGACCGAATATTCCAGCGTGGTTGTCATTGAGTAATTACTCAACTGACACTGTACCGTAATCTGTGTATTGACTTCGATCGTAGTGTCAAAGTAACTCGGACCGGTCTCCAGAAGGGGAGGAGCCGTCAACGCCGCTTCGGCCGCCGCCAGATTGGGACGAGGTCCTATATGTTCCGGCGTATATCCCTGCTGAGGTGATCCCGTGGCTACCATAACGTCGCGCATATCGTCGGGACCAAGTACCGCACCACTATAACGGGCTTTGTATATGCCCTGTAAAGACGCAACCGAGGCCGTGACTATAGGCGAGGCCGAAGACGTGCCACTGAAATACTGAGTATAAAACTGTCGTTCATCGCCATTGGGAGCAAAGTAATCGCCATAACCGGTAGTGACTACACCCCGGCCATATCCCTGAAGGTTGACTCGTTCGCCGAAATTGGAAAAATCCAATCGTGATCGATCAGTACCAAAAACTCCTGACGGCGGTGCGCCCGCGCCGCACATTATGGCGTGGGAATTGCGATAGGTTGTATCAAACCGGTTTTCGTAAATGGCATCATCGAAATCTTCGGCTCCGTTACCGGCCGCCTCACAGACTATGACGCCTTTGGCCCAGGCCAATTGAATGGCGTCAAAATTCGCCTGCCAGTATTCCATACAGACATAACCCAGTTGATCGTCGCGTGATTCAAAGTCGTACCTCGGCCCCGGTGCATGCAGTTCAATCAGATAAACATCGCCTGGCTCAAGGCTGTCGGCGGCAATTAAAAGAGCCTGAGTCGTCCCGATACCGCCGATGGCAACCATGCCGATTTCGGCGCCCGGAGCAATACCGGTTATGCCATAACCGTTATCAGAACCAATCATCTCACCGATTACAGCCGTGCCGTGGTTGCGCCAATCGATATCTTCGTACATAGTTCCGCCCAGAAGGCCGCCTACGGCCGCATCCAAATCCTCATGATCGGTTTTCCAGCCTCCTTCGACATCGATGATCTTCACTCCCGAACCGTCGCCTCCGGCCAGAGTATTGGCATAATCGGCATCAACGCCCCCGGGGGCGACCCTGAGATAATCCTGCCCGGCGGTAAAATCCCCGGTCGGTGGATCAATATCGACTGCCGGAGTAGCCTTCGGCTCGGCATAGGCTATTTCCACTTCAGGTAATTGGTTTAACTGATTAACCAGCGCCTCGGCTTCGGCGGGTGAGTTTACTTTGATATAGAAATAATTATTCATATCGGCCAATTGCCGACCGCAGTTCAATTCCAGAACGAATTTTTCCTGTTCCACTTTCAGTGGAGACTTGATTGCCAGACGATGCAGTTTATCCGATGAATGGCTGCGAATAACTGAATTGACCGTACTGAGATCGACGTCGGTTGCCGAGGCGATACTGCTGCCGTCCAACCTGGCCCGCGTGCCTTCCTCCAACTTGACGATCACTCGTTCTATTTCTGCGTTTGGGCTGATAATCGTCGTCAAAGGCTTCACGGCCGGCTGGCGGGGAAATAATCGATCCGACGATACGGCCGCAGTCGGGTATGATGAGGAGTTAACTATGGATTGGGCTGTGGGGATTAATAGTAAAACAAAACTTAGAGTGAGGGCAAAGCGTTGCGCCGATTTTTTCATGGACTCCACCTGTTAGCTATATGATATCTCGGTCTGTACTGCGATTGACTTTGCGTCAATATAAGGTAAAATTAAAAATATGTCAATCACAGATGTACTTAGTACATGTTACGGAAGTGCTATGTAGATTTCAGCAGGATTCCTTGTCCAGCCGCAATTTATTTACCGATTCATCGGTTTTGAGCGGATACCGATCGGTGAAACAACCGACGCAGAAATCGCTGTCAGGCAACGACGGCATGGCCTGCATGCCCTTGACCGAAAGATAGCCGAGGGATTCGACCTTGAGGTATTTCCGAATTTGCTCAATACTTTTCTGATTGGCAATAAACTCTTTCTTGGTGGGCATGTCGATACCGAAAAAACAAGGTGATATTATCGGCGGGGAAGAGACCCGGAAATGAATTTCCTTGGCTCCGGCGTTGCGAACCAGTTGGACCAGCTTTTTGGATGTTGTGCCGCGGACGATTGAATCATCGACCAGAACAACGCGTTTGCCTTCGATGACACCCTTAACCGGATTAAATTTGACCTTGACGTCAAGGTCGCGGATTTTCTGATCGGGACCAATAAACGACCGGCCGACATAATGATTTCTGATCAGGCCGATTTCGAATTTCATACCCGATTGCTCGGAGAAACCAAGAGCGGCGGTATTGGCCGAATCGGGAATACCGATAACGATATCGGCCTTGGCCGGATGTTCTCGGGCCAAAAGCCTTCCCAGGCGGCGGCGGACCTTATCGACATTTTCGCCGAATACGATCGAGTCCGGTCGGGAAAAATATATATATTCAAAAATACAAAAGGCATGACGTTTTTGGCGATGAGGGAATGCGCTTCTAAGACCGGTTTCGGAAATCTCCAAAACCTCGCCCGGCTCGATGTCCCGCACATATTTGGCTCCGATAATATCGAAAGCGCAGGTTTCGGAAGCTACTACCCAATGCCCGTTTAAACGGCCCAGTGCCAGCGGGCGGAACCCCCATGGATCGCGGGCAGCGACGATACTGTTCTCACTGCAAAACAGATAGCAGAAAGCCCCTTTCAGACTTTTCACGGCGTCACAGACTTTGGCAAAATTATCTTCGGCTTTTGAACGGGCTACCAGATGCAGGACAATTTCCGAATCCGAAGTTGTCTGAAAAATTGAACCCTTCTCTTCCAGCCTGTTCTTCAACGTCAATGAATTGGTTAGATTGCCGTTGTGGGCCACGGCCAGCATTTTGTCTTTGTTGGTTATTACGAATGGCTGAATATTAGATATCGAACTGGCTCCGGTAGTGCTGTATCGAGTATGACCGACAGCGATTTTTCCTTTAAGATTGTCAAAAAGGGTATTATCCGAAAAAACATCCGACACATGACCCATACCGCGATACAGATGAAGACGGTTATTATGCGCCGTAACTATACCGGCCGATTCCTGTCCTCGATGCTGCAGAGAGTAAAGGCCATAATAAGTAAGCTCGGCTGCCTTTCTGGCTCCGAAGATTCCAAAAACCCCGCAGTTGTCGTGCATCTGTCCTTCGGCCATACTATTCCTCCGAATAGGAAAAACATAATTTATATATTTTTCTCTGGCTGTCAAGCAGTTAACTGCATATAATTGAATGCAACATTTATGAAGCTATTTTCATATCCGGAGTTCGACCCGATCAATACGTCTCCGAAAGCCGTTTACTGAAATAACGGCAAATAAAGTAACTTGAAACCAGACCGAGCCTTATGGCCGATTCGCTAATTCTGGCCGGGATTTTGGTTCAAATGCAGGACATTTGGATAATCTTCGAGTTAAGGCATACGGTTTGCTCAAACTACGATTGATATGAGCGATTCGTCCAAAAAAGACGCCTTGAAATACCAGGCCCTGGCTGATGCGGTTTTGGCCGCCGTCGGCGGAGCCGGAATTGAAAAGGTGGCCGAAAAGGCCCTCGACTCGGCCGTTGCCGGTCTCAATCTGGCCGCCGGAGCGCTCATTCTTTGGGATGATACAGGCGCTATCCGCGTCGAATCGGTAGTGGCTGATCAGGATGACAATCGCCGCCTTTTGCTCGATCTGGAAAAAAATCTATTAACTGTCCTTCGCCGGGATCATAAACTGAATGCTGCCTATATGGAGCTGGGCGGAAAAAATCCTCGCTCGGTTTTCAGCCTACCGATTGAGGCTTCCGGTCGGCAGTTGGGCGCGCTGATTGGAATTACAGTCGAAACGATCAAGCTTAACGATCTGGCCGATGAAGAAACGCAAAAATTCCTGCGTTCGCTGGCCGCCCTGTTAACTCTTGTTCCCGGTAACGAGGAAAAAGAAAAGGCGATACGATACGAGGCTATCGACGAACTGGCTGTCGGCGTCAACCATATGATCAACAATCCTCTGACCCCTCTGATCGGCAATCTTGATCTGCTGAATAAGGAAAAGGAAAACCTGCCCGAAAGCGTTCAACGAAAACTGACCGTCATCGAGGATTCGGCTAATCAGATCAGGGAAATTACGGCTCGACTAATGAATGCCGCCGAGGCGCCGTCGATCGAATATATCAACGGCAAGAAAATGATCGATCTTACCGCGGGTGGTGAAAAGCAAGATTCATCGGATGATGAAGAAAAAGAGGATAACGACTAAGCATAGATTTAAGTAAGTAGAATTACCCCTCCCTCCCTGCAATAAAAAGGGCCGGTGCCCCTCGCCGGCCCTTATCTTTTGACTAAAACTTATTACATCAAAAGAAGCATTTTTCGGGTCTCAACCAGATCTCCGGCTCGCAAACGATAAAAGTATATGCCGGTGGCCACCGTTGCGCCTTTGGAATCGGTCCCATCCCAGAAAATGGAATAATTATTGGCCGGCAGGGTCGAACTGAGAATGGTCGTTATTTTTTGACCGAGAATATTATAGATATCAATGCTAACTTCGGTCAGTTGGTCAATACTGAATTCTATCCGGGTGGAGGCATTGAACGGGTTGGGATAATTTTGTGAAAGGGAAAAATCATAAGGCAGCGGCGGGATCGTTTGCGGATCGCCGATGGTGCCGTCAAAACTGTTTCGATAAGTATTCTGGGCAAGCATGTCCACCTCCTTCATAACTGCAACGGAGGCCAGATAGTCCGCTCCTACTCCGACAATTAATGCGGCAATGATTTCCGTGCTGTCGCCGGGTCGAAATGTTGCAATCGGACCGGTATTAGCCAGGAATCGTCGGTCATATGGCTCGGTGTCCAAATCTCCGAGGCCCTGTAGAGGATCACCACTACGCATGTGCATTAATGTATCGCCATCGAAAACGTATGGTTCGCCGGTTTTGGTCAATCCTTGCATTAAATTGAATGATTCGACAGCGCTGTTCGGATCGGCACGATTATTGTATTTACTGAATGAGCTCATCCCGGTATTGCGATAATAAGGCCATTTATATCCCCACATGTGCCCGGTGTTGGCGATATTGGCCGTGTATTCCATGGGACCCTGAAGTATATCTACTCCCACAGAAGGAATGGGCATATTGGTGTACTGAGGATCAACATTGTCGCCATTATAGGCAAATCCCAGCGCTCGGATCGTATCGCAGCCAACCAAATCATCACCAGCGCTACCGATATCGGGGTCGATCCAAATGGAAAAGCGGCAGTCATTCAATGTATTTGCGCCCTTATTGTATATCCGCCAACGCAAAAATACTACGTTTCCCAATGACCCCTGACGATTATAAGCGTATGTAGTCTGTCGGATTTCCAAACCGAGAGGCGCGGTTGACCCGGCCAAGTTATCGTGCTGTGAGCTTTTACCATCATTGTAAACCGACCAGAGCATTTGATCGCCAAGCATTTCAGGATTATCTTGTTCGTCCATAGGCGCGCCCTGATTGATTGGCCAATCCATATAATCTTGATTGGGATTGCCGGCCAGGCTGTCGGAATACAGTTTGTAAATCCGGTATTCAGCTCTATCGTTCGTAAATGTTCCGCGATACATCGTTCCCGGAACATATTCACTGCTCAATTCACTGGCCGTGACTCGAATCTCACCGTTGGCCGAATCGACGGCTCCGATCCACAATCCACCAGCATAAAGAGGAGAATGCTGCGCAGCCTGTTTGACATCATAATATATATCATGAAGGTCGCCGGTATAGGGGTACCAGGTGCCATAATCGTATCCGAACACGCCAGATAGATCGCGCCCGAAATTGCCGTGATTGGTAACGAACATCAGAATTCTGTTGACGTCGATATAACTGGTGTTGTCAATCGAGGAAGCTTTGGAATCAATGGATTTATCTGCCTCTAAATCCGGCCGGGGAGCGGCGGAAACGACAGACAACATTATCATTAGCAAAACGAGAGAAATTAGCATTGTTTTCATGGCTTGTATCCTCACGGCTTAGGATTTGACCGCGATCAATACTTATAATCTTTCAAAAACAATTCAGGATAAACCGATCCTGTTTTAAAATAACTCATATTAGGAATTAGTAAAGGCTTCAAATTCGAAAAAATGAATAAATTTCGATCTATTTTAGAACTTCCGACTCCGTCGGTTGTTAATATCACTAAATAACGGGCAAAACGGCTTGCGTTTTCGGCAAATTCTGCGTTATTAAGCCATAATTGCGGGAATGCCGGAAGGCGTTTCCGATGACAACCTTTGGTGAGGACTTACAGATGTCAGATGATAAAACTCGTCGGCCCAGCCGCCAGGAAGTACCTCGCGGTCTGGCCAAAGTTTCCAATATCATTGCTGTCGCCAGTGGAAAAGGCGGCGTCGGTAAATCAACCGTATCAACCAACTTTGCCATGGCTCTTTTAAAGACCGGCGCGAAAGTCGGCCTGCTGGATGCCGATATTTACGGCCCCAGCCAACCGGCCATGCTCGGCGCCGTCGGCAAACGGCCCGAAATGCGCGGAGATTATCTAATCCCGATGGAACGACATGGTCTGAAATTCATGTCGCTGGGCCTTTTGATGACCGACGATCAACCGGTGATCTGGCGCGGACCGATGGCTTCCAAAATGATTCAGCAATTTCTGGGCAATGTTCTCTGGGACGATCTCGATTATCTCATCATCGACCTGCCGCCCGGATCGGGCGACGTCCAGATTACTCTGGCCCAACAGGCGCAACTGACCGGAGCCGTCATCGTGACCACTCCGCAACAGGTAGCTCTGGGTGTGGCCAAAAAGGGCTTACAGATGTTCGAGACCGTCAACGTTCCGATCGTGGGTGTGATCGAAAACATGAGCGGGTTTACCTGCCCCAAATGCGGAGAAAATACACCGATATTCAAATCTGGCGGAGGCGAAAAACTGGCTGCCGATTTCAAAGTCGATTTTCTGGGCAGTATTCCCCTCGACCCGGAACTGATGGCCTGTGGTGACGATGGTACTCCACTTCTGGTTAAAACCACTGACTCATCTTCGGCCAAAGCCTTCATCCATCTGGCCAAGACCTTTAAGGAAAAGGTGGCCAAAGGCGCTCTGTTGGGTAAAAACGAAGCCAGAAATATGGAAATGGCCAACGGCAACCTGGAAGTGGAATGGCCCGAAGGCACAAAAAATGAATTTACCCCGTATAATTTGCGTATTAACTGTGGGTGCGCTCTTTGTATTAGTGAGGATACCGGCCAGCGTATTCTTGATCCCAAACAGGTACCGCTCGATATCAAAATCGGTGCCTTCGAACGGGTCGGTCGTTATGCCGTGACCATGAGCTTTTCCGATGGTCATAACACCGGCATTTATAAATTCGATATGCTTAGAGAACTGGCCAAAAAACAAAAAGATTCCAGTCGGGAATCATTTAGCGTATAGCCGACCGGGAGGATTAAATGGCAAAAGAAACCGGTGAAATTCAGATTGCGGCCGAACTGCAGATGGATCCCTTTGTCTGCAAATTCGTCGTTGACCGTAAAGTGTACGAAGGCTTTTATAATTGCCGCAGCAAAGCCATGGCCGAAGGGTCGCCTTTGCTCGAGGCTCTGTTTGGTATCCCTGATATCAGCGAAGTTCTGATCTCCGGCAGTACCCTTACGATCAAAAAAGCAGGCGATGACGACTGGCCGGTGTTGGCCAAAAAAATCGGTATGGTTCTTAGGGAAAAGATGGCTGCAGGCGGCCCGATGATCGCCCCGGATGTCGAGAAAAAAGGTCCGGCGGTTAAGGATCTGCAGAAACGGATTAAGGAAGTCTTTGAAACCGAGATCAATCCCGGACTGGCCTCGCATGGCGGCAGCGTTGAACTGATGGACATTCAGGGGACGACGGTTTATCTGACCATGAGCGGCGGCTGCCAGGGTTGTGCCTCGGCCGGTATCACCTTGCGCAACGGCATCGAACAGATATTGCGTTCGCGTGTGCCCGAAGTGACCGAGATCGTTGATGTCACCGATCACGGCGCCGGCGACAGCCCGTACTTTTAGGCTGGCAATGATATAGAAACTCTCAGGCCATTGTCTTACCAATAGCCTGTTTATAAGTATTGTTACGATAGGCAGGATCATCTCAGGTCCTGCCTTTTTTCAGGCATCGCCTGTTTTTGGCTGTCGCGTGGATGACCGGAATTAAAGTTGGGTAGCCCACAACTTATTAAGACTTAAATATGTGATTGATACTTGAGGATTCAATACTATTTTGCCATTAGCAGTAAATAAACCCTTGGGTGCCCCACAGCTTGCTGTGGGTTCTCCTGCCTGAGGCTGGAGGTTAGTCATGCCGAAACTAAAACATTTTGATAATCTGGGAACGGCTCGCTTTTTGACTTTCAGTTGTTACCGCAATCAAAAGTACTTTCTTGATCAAACGGCCTGTGAATTGTTGGCTAATAATCTGGATTTGGCTCGAACAAAACATTGTTTTAAGTTGTGGGGGTATGTCATAATGCCGGAGCATGTCCATATCGTGATGATGCCGCCGCATGATATGAAGCTTGGATTGGTTATTAGAGAAATTAAATCAAAAATGGCGCGGGAATATTTCGCGATAACAAGAAATAATGCTATAGGTCCCCGGACGTTTTGGAAAAAGCGTTGTTATGATCATAATTGTCGTTCAAGAGACACAGTTATAGAAAAAATCGAATACTGCCACAAGAACCCGGTAAGGAAAGGATTGGTACAGTTTCCGGGTGATTATAAATGGTTGAGTTTTAATTGGTATCAGGGAAGTCGGGATGTTCCGTTGGCAATGGATGAATTTGATTGTTAACTTGGTTTGAAGACTGAAAATCCCACAGCAAGCTGTGGGGCACCCACACTCGTGTGTTTTTGGCAGGCGTAGCCTGTTTTTGGCTATCGCGTGGATGACCGGAATTTTGTTGGCGCACGAGGACGTACGCCAATTACAAGCCAAATTGCCCAGAGCACTATCGTCATTGCGAAGGAGTCCGCCCTTAAGGGCGGACGACTGTGGCAATCTCGGATTCTACTTCAAGAGTATCATCTTCCGGGTTTGGGAGAAGTCGCCGGAGGTGATTTGATAAAAATATATCCCGGTGGCCGTCGACTGGCCGACTTTGTCCAAACCGTCCCATACAATACAATGATTTCCGGCGGGAAGATGATCGGATAGGGGAGAGGCGACGATTTGCCCCAACAGATTAAATATTTTCAACTCGGTAAATCCTGCACGGGGGAGATTGAATTCAATAATAGTCCCCGAGTTAAAGGGATTGGGGTAATTCTGGTACAATTCTAAAATTGAGGGGAATAGGTTTGTCTCATTTTCATTAACGGCTACCGGTTCATCCCAACCCGCCAATATCACCAGCCACCCTTCATCCAAACCATCGCTGTTGGATGCCCGCATTGATATCAGAACATCATCAATACCATCACCATCGATATCGCCACCCGGAGATATATCGATACCCACATGAGATATCGGCCCCTGCGATATGGCTACTTGAAAATCATAGTCACTAAATGCAACATCAACCAATGTGTCCATGCCGGGATAGCAGTATATAAAACTCACATAACTCCGTAAATAGCTGTCATCTACCAAAGATACATCATCATAACCGTCGTTATTAATATCGCCAACATTACAGACTCTCCCCGGTCCTACATATTGCCATTCTATTATCTTGTCGGGAATTGTATCAAATGGCTGACCGCCGTAATAAATGTAGTTCAGGTATCTTTGACCTACCCATAAATCATCAATCCCGTCACCACTTATATCGCCAAGGCAAGCCAGATCACTACCAAAGAACTCATAATCGCGCTCATTGAATGGCGCATAAAATGTCAAGTCGGGAACATGCGAAGGATTTTCGTTGCCCCAAATAATATTTACGCGACCTGTATAGGGTTGTACTCCCGCAGGTTGACCAAAAATAATTTCATAAATGCCATCGCCATTTAGGTCGCATACTCAGCCACCAAAAAATCGCCAAACCCATCACCGTTTACATCACCCAATCCTTCACATTTATCACCAAAACGATCTCCAGCATTCGCTCCCTTTTTGGCATCAATTATCCTCAACTCAGCCGAAAAGGAAAACGAGTTACAAATTATAAACGCCATAATGAAATATTTCAATCGCAGACCGATCATGATCGAACCTTGTTGAAAGACGAATATCCTACTGGTAAGGTAATATAAATGCAAGTTTTGTAAAGGATTGAATTTGCGGCATCGCCGCTTTTTGACTAACGTCAGAATGACCAATCTCATCAATGAGGGTGAAGCCCGAACGAAAAACAGGCTCCGCCTGCGGGCCTCGCCCGGGAAT
>JAAEQF010000754.1 GCA_024231695.1 FCB group bacterium | reverse complement strand
CCCCAAAACCCCAAAACCCCATGAAATTTGAATTCTAGGTTTCAAAGAATGTTTTTAATCGTTAGTAGGAATATTATAATTTCTGATAATGGCGAAAGAGGTTATGACCTCGTCAGTAGAAATGGAATAGCGAGAGTGTTTAAAGAATGCTTTGCAAACAGGTTTATGACGTCTAAATATAAAAGTTTCAATTTATTTCTCACTAAAATTAAATTCATTAATACACATAAAATTGCTAAAGTCAGTTCTTAGTGTGCTTGGCCTTGCGAGGTTTCACCACATTTGACCGGTAGAGTAGCCGGCCTTTCCATAGCCGCCGTAAGAAGAGTCTCCGTAGCCATACGAGTCGCCGTAGCTGCCGTAGCCAGTGGAGCCGTAGCCTGCACTGCCGTAGCTGCCAGAGCCGTAGCCGGTGGAGCCGTAGTTGTCATAGCCGTATCCGGCATCGCCGTAGCCAGCATTGCCGTAGCCAGCAGAGCCGTAGGAGTCACCGTAGGCACCATAGCCTGCATCACCGTAGCTGCCAGAGCCGTAGCCATCGAATCCAACTGAACCGTAACCAGCATCGCCATAGCCACCATAGGAGCCATAGCCTGTGTTTCCGTATCCAGAGTTGCCGTAGCCGACCGAGCCGTATCCAAGACCACCATAGCCGTAGTCGCTGGAAAGGGCTCCGTTGCTGAGAGTGTTATCGTTTCCATAGCCGCCAATGGCGTTGACGCCCTTACCGAGGTAGTTGTCGTGCTGGCCGATGTCTTTAATGCTGGCAATATCACCCATGGACTTGATGTCGCCAAGACCCTTGTTGAGGTTGAGGCCGCCGTAGGCACTGCCAGAGTACTTGTTGATTGTGTTGTAGTAGTTTTCACGGCCGGTGAAAATGTCGTTCATGCCGTTCAAGGCTTCGGAGAACACGTTTGAGCCGCCGTCACCAAGGCTATCCTTGAACGTGTCATTGTCGAACTCAAAGTTCTTCCAGTCATTCTACCAAGGGTCAGCAGACATCCAGTCGGCGTCTTTGCCATCCAATGACTGTCCGAAATCGTTGGCAGCACCAAAGTATTCCTGGGCTTGGCCTTTGCCACCAGAAGGGTTATCCCAAGGGTTCCAGGCGTTGACAGAAGCAGTGGTAGCAATAAGAGCTGAAGCAAATTTGAACATGATTTTTAAATTTTTGTTTTATTTTGTAGCGAATAGTCAAACGATTTAAAGCATCAGCCGAATAACATTTCAACTGAAATCTTTCTTTTTTAAGAATTTAGCCGTTGTGAATTTAACGATCATTTACAATT
>JAAEQF010000753.1 GCA_024231695.1 FCB group bacterium | reverse complement strand
CCCCAAAACCCCAAAACCCCGTGAGTAGTTTTCTTAGATAGGTACCGATAGATGGTGGATTAATCAGAAAATCTTCATCTTTTATCAGTATGTATTCATCAGATTAAGAAATCGAAAGGACTATTTAAACTCGAGCAGATTTGATTAGATTAACAAAATAAAAACAAACGAACTAAAAACTTCACACAAATCACTAACATCGAAATGAAAATCTTCAACATTCTCGCTCTTACTGCTGCCCTTGCTTACACTGCCAGCGCCGACAAACTCAAAGCTTCTTGCAAATTCGCTCCCGCTGAACCTGAGGAAGATGACAACGCACCCCTTGGTCGTGGTCTTCAGAGCCGTGGCGGTCGCGGTGGCCAAGGTGGCCGCGGTGGTCGCGGCGGACGCGGAGGCAGGAAAACCGGAGGCGTCTACATGAGACAGTCTATCAACACCGACGATGACGATGCCGAGCCCACTCTCGTCAGCGCCTTCTCCAAGAACCTCGAAGCAGACATCGTATACTCCCTTATGATGATCGATAGCACCGGTGTCGATGAGTGCATCAATGCAGACATCAATGACTCGATCATGGAGTTCGACGACCTCACTGCAAACTCACGCGGCAGAGTCCGTGTTAGAGGCAGCGAATATGCCGATTTCGACCTCTCAATTGCTGAACATGATGGCCAATACGCGGCTCTCGTCGACGTTGAACTCCAGGAAGTCGTCCAATGCTGCGTCCTAGAAGTCGAGGAAATCATCGAGGATGGCCTTGATGGCTAATGAAAGCTTAACACACTACATAAATAGCACTTATACATATATTTTCCCAAAAACAATTGATATCCCAATAATTGCCTTTTTCTGATCAATTTGAGTCAAATCCTTCTAAATCTTGCAAATTATCAATAAAACACCCATTGCCTATTCTATTTCTCAATCAAAAACAATTCAAATCTCGAACCGACGGGGTTTTGGGGTTTT
>JAAEQF010000752.1 GCA_024231695.1 FCB group bacterium | reverse complement strand
GCATTGGTGAAAGCCACCAGAAAGGCCACAAAACCGTAGCCGAGCAGATTGGCAATTACTTGGAGATACGGGCCATACGAAGCGTCGGCGGCCAACAAACTGTGTTTGAGGCCGATCGATTGCAGACAGAGTTCAACTGCAATCCAGCCGGTGGCCAAAGCCAGAGGACTGAACCCGAAACGCCGAGTATATAATGAACCGAAACCGACAAATGCGGCCGGTATAATCGTCAAAAGTAGAAAATTGGAAAATCCCGGAGTAATGGTCGAACCAACGAAGCCCTGCGAATTAAGATACCAGGAAAACAGGTAAAGACTGCATCCCCAGAAGGCACCCGACACAGCGGCTCTGATCGGAGATAAATAACGAACGGCAATGAACAGTGGAGCCAGGCTGATCCAGGCCAGCCAGGAATGAGCCGGCGACGAAGTAGCCAGAGTCAGTAGATGAGCACTGCTGATCAGGGATACCGCCAGAAGCATCATCCGGGCCGAACGATCAACGCGTGAGGCGCTGTGAACCTCCTGATACTTTACTCTGTTTTCACTATTCATCGTCACTCAATATCCGCCTGCGTTTACCAGTTCTGACTATCAAACCTATCTGCAGACTCCAATATCAAAAAAACCGATATGAATAAACATACCTCTCCGGTTTTCGATACCCTAATATACATTCTCCGCCGATTCTATGCAAGCGAAAAATACTGTTTCCGGGACTACGGTTGGGGTTGTAACCTTGTATATATAAGCACGTTAGACTTGTCGGACGAGAGCCGCCCGGCCAAAAGAGACGTTCGCATTCTTAAAAATGCCTGTTTATACTAACCTGAGGATTGCGATGCGATAGGCTTTTCAGCCCTTTGCCGCTGCCGGGTTTTCAGTCTTTTTTCTGATAGATGGGCTGAAAAACGACCGGAAACAAAAGATCACCCAGAGCAGTATCGGTAAAAGTGGATCGATGATTTTCTGATTGAGTTCAAATGCCCACCACCAGAACCATTGCCAGCTATGACTATATTCGATCATCCCGCGATAATTCTGATTGAGGTTTTGTTTCAACATCCAATGTGCATTTTTGGCGAAAATAGTCAAATCGCACAGATGCCAGAGAATGAGAACGATAGGGGCGATTATAAGAAATTTCAGACGCGCTCGGGAATCGATAAAGAAAAATGTGGACAGAAACAGCGCAGCCCAAAGAACCAGGTTATAGGTCACCAGATCGGCCGGACGGCGTCCTTCCTTGTTATAAAACTGGCGGCCGATAGTCAGTTGGGCATCGACCGAAAAGTTATCATCCACCGTTTTCATAACATACGAAATATCGGAAAACTCAATAAGATTGGCAGTGAACTCGGCCACCGGCGTTATCACTCGGCTGTAACCGGGGCGCAGTTTCCCCCAGAGAACGTCGATCGGTATGAACAGAACACAAAAGAGACCGATAACGACGAAAATCCTAATCGGTTTTGACAAATTTGTCATACCAATAATACCAGACTCCGGCCCCAAGGGCGATTATCACAAATTCCCAGACATAGAGATGCATGGTGTTGAACAGAAAATCGGAATAGATGCCGAAATACCATAAGGTCAAAATACGGATATAATTGAGGATCATGATTACCGCTATGGCCAGAGCCAGTCCGATCAGTTTTTGCTTGATCCGAGCCGGGAAAGCCATTACTCCGGCGATAATTATGGAGAGAGCATAGATGCCGTTACACCCTTCGGCGATATTGAGACCCATCCCCGGCGCCACCACCTGCGTCCCGGAAACAGAAATGTTATCGGTTCCCAATAGGCCCAAAACCGCACCCGACGACCAGGCCAGAAAATTATTAAAGGGGACGACGACTTTGAAATACACCGGCTTGACCATAATCAGGGTAAAGAGCACGAGAATAGTCAGGATGAAGAGCAGATAGACTTTGATCAAAGGCCATCTGGATTGGAAGGCACTGCTTTTTTTTGCTCCGGGACCTTTGTCGGGCGACGGTAGCGGCATCTTGCTGTCTGTCATCAATTACCCTGCTCTCAAATACAACATTTTGTGGAGAACAATCTAATGCCCTGTTTGCCTTCATGTCAAGCAGATTTGAAAACCGCCCGAAGCAAATAATCCCGGGCGGTTTATCGATAGCCCATTATACGTTCAAATTACCTTGTCATAAATCTTTTGCTTGCCTTCTCATATTCTGATAGACAATCAGTTTCTGATGGCAGCCGTAGATCGCCTGCTTCGAACCATAACTATCGTGATCAAAGTCAATATCAGAAGCGAGAAAATAATCAGACCCCACTCCGAAAGAGTCGGAACGTCACGGTTACAATAGAGTCGGAGCTGGACTACGTCAGCGCCCTGAGTCTCGGCGGTACAATCATCATCAGCAAGAGTGATGTCGATGATAAGGGTTTCCACATCGTAATCATCGACAGCGCCAAGGATAGCCACCGTTTGATCGGCGTGCGGATCATTCTCGGTGACGATGTTTGTGGTGGTGGCAAAACCACAAGTATTGGCCGGAACATCGATGGTGAGCGTGCCGGGACCACCTGCGCTGTTATCGCCGGGGCACCAGATATTGCTGTCCACGATTATTTCGACTTGATCACCGGGAGCCAGAACCAGATCGTTAGGTACTACCATTATGTCTTCGTAATTATCACCTGAAGTTGCCAGTAAGGATACTCTGACGGTGTAAATGGCGCCCATACCCGCACATGTGGTTCCGTTTCCCTGATAAACCCCACCCAATCCATCGCATTCTGTTTCCGTCATGTCACCAAGGCAGCCACGGGAGGGAGTATCGCCCAGGCAAGCGCCGGTTACATAAGCCTGTTCTTCAAATATCCCACTGACTACAGTGGTATCGGCAGAAAAAGGCCACGTTGTCCGCCAGCCGAAAACTACAAAATCGTAAGGGCCCACCCCATCTATATAAAAGGGACCGCCGATTGCGCCGGGGCTAAGCAACGTAGTATCCGGGTCAAAACCGGCCCAAGGGACGGCATCCCATAGAAGACTGTCCAGCGGTATTTCGACCGAGGAAGCATACCAGCGTAAATCGTAAATATAGATCGACTCCGGCCCCGTGTCGTTATTGACATAGACTTCCACTCTGTTCCCGGGATCATCGTATTCGTACCAGCACCCGCCGACGGGAACCGCTTTGAATATCAACAATACTCCATCCTCCTTCTTCGTCCAGACGGCAGGATACATCTCAAAGTCATCCAGAGCCTGTTTGGCGAGTATGCTGTGATCTTGTATCTTAAATCCAATGTGAATAGTCTCGAGCGGTTCAACCTCACCTCCATCAAAGGATACTTCAGTGAGGTCAAGATTCTTGGAGTATTTAGTCTTACCATCGCCGAACGGGTTTGGTGGAAATCCCGTAAGGCCTTGATAATATTCATCTACCCCGACTTGTCCCTTGATGCCCACGTGGAAATCGTTGCAGGTGACACCAGTATTGTTTTTAAAATCAAAGTTGTAATTAAAGGCGGATAAGTGTGAGGATAATACAACCAGGCAGAAAATTAAAATTAATTTGTATATCTGTTTTGCCTGCATTTGGAACCTCCCGGCTACGCTTGTTTTGGGTTTGTGTATCTGTATTTAAGTTCTACTGTGCCATCCCTTTATATTGCTTTCTATCTTCATAGGCAAACTACTGGCCTAATACGAGTGGCATTGCCCACTGACTACTCAAGCAGCTCTGGTGAAATCAAAGGTGTTTAAATCGGCAAGGTGCGATTGAGCGAGACTATATTATTGTTTTTTGCTATGGCGGTATATGTATTATACATAATATTTTTAATTAGGCAAGCGTATATTATGTTTTTTCTTATAATGCGGATTAAATGGGTCGCATAATGCAAAAAAGGGATTTGGAAATTAGCGTTCTCTAAAAAGTGCTATAGCTGCGATGGTAAAACTTATAGAAGCCTACTCGTTTTCCAACTTCTTAATCTTCTTATAAAGATGCGAGCGCTCCAGCCCGAGACGGCGTGCGGCTTCGGCCATGTTCCCTCCGCATTGGGCAATTGCCCGGTCGATATATTCCGCTTCAAAGCTTTCCACTGTTTCTTTTAACGGGCGCAGGGTTTCGGCGCCGATTTGTGGCAGCAAGGGACGGATGTCGGCCCGGGTCGCTTCCGGCCGGTCGATATAGATGGAAATCCGTTCGGCGATATTTTTCAGTTCACGCACATTACCGGGATAAGGATAGTCGATCAAAAGTTGCCAAGCCTCGTCTTCGATTCTCACCGGCAACCGTCCGCTTTGGGCGGCGAAACCGTCCAGAAAATGACGATAGAGCAGGGGAATATCTTTTTTGCGTTTTCGCAGCGGCGGCAGGTTGAAAGTAACCACATTCAACCGATAAAACAGATCCTGCCGGAACCGGCCGTCATCGACCAGCGAGAGAATATCGCGGTTGGTGGCGGCGATAACATTGAGTTCCACCTGTTTCGTTTCGCTCGATCCGACCGGGCGCAATTCGCCGCTTTCGAGAATACGCAGGATTTTCGCCTGAGCTTCACCTTGCATGTCGGCGATCTCATCGAGAAATATCGTCCCCCGGTCGGCCTCGGCAAACCGCCCGGTTTTATCGCTGTTGGCTCCGGTAAACGATCCTTTGATATGGCCGAAAAGTTCCGATTCGATCAGTTCCTTTGGCAGGGCAGCGCAGTTAACCGGCACGAACCTCCCCGATACGTATTGACTCCGGTTGTGAATCATCCTGGCCACCAGTTCCTTGCCGGTGCCGTTTTCTCCCAGGATTAAAAACCGATTGGACCGAGGCGCCGTGGTCTCCACCTCCTTGATGATTTTTTTCATCTCCGGTGACCCGCCCACCATTCGGCCGTAGGCCAACTCCGTCAGCGCCCTGTTTTCCTTGCGCAGGGTTTCCGCCTTGATTACGTTATCAATGGTGATAAGGACTCGGTCCAGCGACAACGGCTTTTCCAGAAAATCGGAGGCGCCAATTTGTATCGACCTGACCGCTGTTTCGATTCCGGAATGGCCCGAAATCATTACCACCGGCGGATGTTTTTCGCGCGCCATGATCTGTTCCAGAAACTCGACGCCGTCGCCATCAGGCAGCATGACGTCCAAAAGTATCAGCTGAAAGCGGTCGAGGTTTTTCTCCGAAGCGGCTTTGATACTTATGGCCGTATCGACCCAGAAACCGCGCCGGCCGAGGGCGGCCGAAAGCGTGGAGCGGATTTCATGTTCGTCGTCAATTATAAGTATATCAGGCATCGTTTTGCGGCACGGTGACAGTCACCCGCGCCCCTCCTTCCGCTTTGTTTTCCAGAATCAGGGTACCGTCATGATCAAAGACGATTCGCTGTGAAATCAACAGACCCAATCCGCTGCCCTTTTCTTTGGTCGAATAATAAGGAGTGATTCCGTCTTCGATAATCTTCTGTGCGAATCCGGAACCGTCGTCTTCAATGATCAGATTCAAGCGGCCGTTGTTATCATGGTTGATCGCGACCATGCAGTTTTTAGAGCCAGCTTCGAGACTGTTTTTGATCAGGTTTATCAGCACCTGAAGCATTTGATCGGGATCGATTTTTAGCGATTTCGGTGTTAGATTGTTTTTTATCGTCACTCGCCCGGCTGAAATTTCTTCCTTGAACAGGACCTCTATCTCGGCGGCGAATGATGCCGGTTCAATACTGACAATCTCCGGGGCAGGCATACGGGCAAAAGTTGAAAACTGATTTATCAGTTTTTTCAGACGGTCGATTTCCTTGCGAATGGTGGAAGTGTTGTTGTTAAGAATATTCTCGAAATCGGGTCGCTTCTCATCAAAACTGCGTTTCAAATCATCGGCAGCGATAGCAATCGGGGTCAACGGGTTTTTCACTTCGTGAGCCACCTTGCGGCCGATAGTCTGCCAGGCGGCGATTTTTTGAGACACGATCAACTTTTCCCGATATTGGGTCAATTCCTTCATCATATAGTTAAATGACTCGGCCAGTTCGCCGAATTCCCCGCCGCTGGATTCGACCACCGGCCGGGTGAAATCGCCTGATGCAACCCGGGCCGCGCCTTCAGTCAGACCGGCTATTTTACGTCGGGTCTGCGAAGAAAAATAAAGACCGGCGGGGACGACTACCAGCAGGGAAAAGACGATCACTGCTCCCACAGCCAGTAGAAAATCAGAAAAAAGAGTCCCCTGATCGCCCGGCGGGAAATAGGCCTTGATGCGAAAATGATCTCCACTTAGAAGAGCGGCATTAAGTCGTTCCCCGATCCGATACGGCTGACCGATTTCATAGCTTGTATTCGCTTCAGAGCTGTTAGTCTCGCGCACATCTATAAAAGATATCTGTGAGCGCGTCACTGCTTCGGCCAGTTTAACAAACGAACCATCCAGATAAATCCCACCGTTTAAAAAGCCGAATTCGGTCGCTATGATTACAGCAGCCGAGGGGTGCGACCCATGCCGGTCGCGCTCGAACCAGAAATGGCGCATAATCAGCGTATTAGATAGGACAATGCGGTTGTCGATCCCGGGATACGGTCTGCCGGCCATAGCCGGGCGGTTGGCCGACGCCAACACCGTTCCTGCCGAATCGAGATACTCAAGAAAATCAAGTGTATGAAGCGGCAGGCGGTACTGCGGATCGGACCGCCTCCCCGACCGAAAGCCCAGTTCCATAAGTTCAAAATCGCGGCTTTGTAAAACTTCTATGATACTCTTGTCAATCAGGGCCAGATTGTTTTCGAGAAGTTCGTCAAATCTCAAGCAGGCCGAACGGGCTTCGCGATTCTCAATTCGCTTGACCTGTTGTTTGACGGCGGCCACGACAATAACGGTGATCAAAATCATCGGCAGAATTGCGGCCAGAATCAAAGCCAGGCGAAGGCGTCCGGTGAAGGTCATGGCTTGCCCTCGCTCGCGCCCCGCCGATGCTTGGTGATTTTGTGCAAAACCGGAAAACCGTAATCGTCGAATGCGAGATTTTTGACCAGTGTTTGGGCAACGCCGTAAACGCGTGGCCGGAAAAGTGGAAAGCAGCCGCCATCCTCCACGATCACTTCCTCCGCCCGAGCGAAAAATTTCCGACGATTCTCGACTTCCCGCAAACGCGATCCTCGATCCGTATCCGCCCAACCCGGTCGGTTGAGACGATCGCCCGGTGGAATGGCCGCGTTCTGATCGTTGAGATCAAGAACTGCCCACAAAAGGGCATAAGGCATGATCCGGTCGGTGACGGGAACGAAAGCAAGCTTTATATCAAAGCCGTTATCCGCACCGACTGCTTGAATTGACGCCCTGGTTCCCTCGCGAGCGGCGATATCGGCCAGAAAACGGGTCGCTTCCATCAGGAGCGGATCATCGTAAACCAGTCGAACCTGATCCGGCAAGGAACTGATTGCTCTTTGAAGTTTCCCACCACGAGTGAAATCGTTGGGGAAATAACGTAGATCGGTCGAGTCTTCGGCAATCAGCCAGCGATTGACCGCTTCCGTTTCCCCATCGGGAAAGAACAGATGCGATTGATTTTGATCGAAGCGGTAATATAGAGAAGTGGCGAACATGCCCTGAGAAAAAGCCGGTCCACCGAGACCGCTGATCATTACTGCCGTTTCAGGGTAAAGGGCCATAGCCTGATAAGATCCGGCCAAAACATCGTCAAAACCGAAACCGAAATATCCGTCCAGTCGCCCGGCATCAAAAGCGTAGCGCATCCGAAACGATCCGCGATAATGAGTAATACTAAGCTTGTGGAACGCGGGCAGATTACCGCGATGGAAACGGTTAACCAGAAATGTCCGTTGGCTGTCACCGGATTCGGCCGAGGCGATTTCCAAAAGGGGTCCGGTGCCGAGACCGTTGGTTTTGGAAAGGGCAAAGTCGGGATAGCTCAGATAGTATTCGGCCCGGGGGAGAGGATGATAGAAGTGAAGGCGAAGTGAAAAACCATCTATCAATTCCAGACCACCGGAATCCAGCGGCAGCAACTTGGAGAAAAAATAGCGGGTCAGATACGATTGGCCATAAGTCTTCACATATGAAAAACATTCCAGCAATGTCCCGGCGTCAAGACGGCTGCCGTCGGAAAAACGAACATCGGCGGGCAAATACAATTCCAGCGTACTGCCGATGTTGCGGCTGGAGTCAACCAGCCATGCCCGAACACTGTCGCCCTCGCGCAGAAACAATGTCTCATGGATGGGATCGAACATTCGCAAAGGCATATCGGTGCCCAGATGGATGATGGCGTTGGAATCTATCTTCGTGCCGGAAAGCCACGCGCGGCAATCCTGCTCAAGAGCGAAACTGTCCAAACGGGCCACGGGGCGGCTGAATGAGATTCCCGGACCGACATAATCGATCAACCCTTCCAATGTCGTACTGTCGCCGCATTCGATACGATAAGGCGAACCGACATAAATCCCCTGTTCGCTGCCGCTTTCGAAATAGAGGCGGTTGAGCTTTAACTGGATAATATCGGCTTCAATATCCTGGGCTACAATTGATGATGATATAGCCGACAGGCAAAGCAAAAATATCAAACAATGATTTCGCATTTCATTCCCAATGTAAAATAATCAAAAAATAACATACACTTTTTATCCCTCTGTGTCAAATATGACACAGTGTTGCCGTTCGCATTATAGCTCGCACCTCGTAATGTGCTGTACGGTAACGCATTGAAATCCCGGCACGATTCTTGATATATCTCCAGTCAGACAACATAAACCTTAATAAGGAGGATAAAATGACTTCGAGAATCTTATTGACGGTATTGTCCGGCATGGCCTTGGGACTGGCGATGATTAGCGTTGGCTGTTCATCCGACAAAGGCAACAAAACTAAAAATGAGTCGCTGGCTGATCGGATGGTTGAGGATTTCGTCGAAACCACTTTCGCCGATATCCAGGTCGAGGATATTGAAGCCGAATTTTCCGACGAGGATGCTGTTTCCGGAAAGGTTGTATGTGGTGACGATGTTTCCGGCGATGGAACGATGGTCTTCGACATGGTAGTCCGGGATAACCTCATCTATGCCCTGACCGCCGATGGTGTCATCCTGCATAACCTGGCCACCGGAAATAATATGATAATCGACACCGAGACTCCGGTGGGAGCTATTGCCGATCTGGGCGATAAAATAGTCCTCGGCGGCGACAACCTTTATACCCTCGAAGGTGATTTTCTTTCCGATAGTGATTATCAACTCAAACTGGATGATCCGATCACTGTTCTTTTCCGGCATAAAATGAACCTGTTGATCGGCACCACCGGCGGCCTTTATGAATTGAGCACCGACGGTATCCGCCCGCTGGCCTCCGACATTTACGTCTCGGCTCTGGCCTCCGAAGGAAATGCACTGTGGGTCGGTACGGCCGGTCAGGGACTTTATCGCTGGGACGGAGTCTCTTTCCGCAAACGGTTTCTGAAGCGCGACTCGACCCTATTTGATCATGTGACCGCTCTGGATTACAGGCACAATCATCTTTATCTCGGTACTGACCGTGGATTTTTTACTCACGACGGTGGGAGCTGGCAGCCCTATAGCCTGGCCGATGGCCTCCCTTCGGAAACAATCACGGCCATCAATGCCGACGACTGGGTAGTCAAAATCGGTACGACCCGTGGCGCGGTAACCTTTTTCGACAACGAATTCAAACCGATTCCGCAGTTGACCGGATTGGCTGTCAATCGTTTCCTGACCAGGGATAACAAAATGCTGGCGGCTACCGCACAAGGTGGATTGATTATGAAATCGGGAGGCGTCTTCACCGTTCTCTATGACGGTCAAGAGGTTACCTCAGAAATAGCGGTCGAAGATAGCTGGTAATAAAAATACGCTTTTCCGGCGTACACATCCTCCAGATACCCCGTTCATCAAGTCCGATGAGCGGGGTTTTGTTTGGTCCAGGACTGTCGTTGTGTGAAGCCGGATTGACATTCAAGGGATAGAATCTGCTTGACTTGCTGGTGAGAATAATTATATTGAAAATAACATAATATTCTAAAATCCGGCCACACCACATCATTGATTAGCTGCCATCATGGGCTTTTACATATATTTAGAATCGGAGCAACTGGCTTTGCGATGACTCTGATATTTCTTCGGTCAAATTATTTATTCTTTTACCTCGTGGGGGAAAAATGATTAGAAATCTAATTAAACTGGCCGTGTGGCTGATTCTTGTCCTTGTTCTGACCATGCCGGCAATTGCTATTGACAAAGGGCCGCCACAGCCGGTGAAAAATGTCCAGCCGTTGCAGGGCTTTGACCGGCATTGGCCGGATGGATGTTACTCTCTGTATTATTTCCAGAATGTCACATACTTATGGAATGCACCTCATCCAGGCTACGGCGATTGGGCCTATGCCGAGCGCTTCACGACTCCGAAGCCGGCCCGCTTGTTGTCGGTGGATATCCCGATTTATGATCCGGGAGACGGTACTTTTGGGAATGATGATGTTTATATCACTATATATGACGACAATGCCGGGTTTCCCGGGACAGAACTGGCCGCATGCACGTTGCTGGCAGGGACCTACTTGGCCTATCCTTATACTGAACGCGCAGACTTCCAGAAATTTAATCTCGTCCTTGACGGTGATTTTCACATCGCCTTTTCATCGAGCGCAGTCTATGGTTCCGGCGACTATGAATCCTGCCTGTCTGACGATGAATCTACACCTCTTGGCCGATCATCCTCCATCTGGGATGCGGCAATGGGCTGGGTGGATATGCTGTCCGGTTGGGGCGTTGATGTCGATTTTGTCATGTTTGCCAACCTTTGCGATGTCTCTCCCTGTGTTGCCTATGGCGACTGTAATAACGACGGCATATTCCCGTCCGCGGCCGACATGTCTTATCTGGGCGTTTATGTTGCCAGTAATCCAGCGCCAAGACCGCTGATGTGGCAATGCGATATGAATGGCGACTGTGTTACAGATTCCTTTGATGTTCTCGCCTACACAGAATACTTTATTTCCGGCATGAGCGCATTCGATAAATATGGCGGCTATCCGGTTCATACCTGTTGTGGAGATTCTGCTCACAAAATGCATTATCCGCAACTTCCGGATGAAACCGGATGGGATGTCAATGCCACCGCGCCGGTGATTCTGGCCGATGACTGGCAATGCTCCGAAACCGGATATGTCAAGGATATCCATTTCTGGGGCTCCTGGAGAGATGGCCTTGAAGGAGTAATTGACAGTTTCAGTCTGAGTATCCATACGGATATTCCTTCCTCCTACTGCTATGCTGATGGTGATTGTAACAATGATGGCCTTTTTAATATGAACGACATGACCTACCTGATCGCCTATATTTACTCAGGCGGTCCCGATCCCAATCCTTGGTATTCCGTGGACATGAATGGAGACTGCGAGATTGATCTCGTTGATGTAACTCTGCTTTCCGACTATATGTCCGGTGGAGATCTCAGTATATTCGATCCTTACGGAGGTTATCCGGTACCGACCTGCTGTGAGCCAGGGGTAAGCGGCTACAGCCGGCCCGGTACGACTCTGCGGGATTGGTATGTTTCCGATTTTGAAATCATTCCAATCGATCCGCCGACCCTGGAAGGATGGTATGATCCGCTTACCAATGACATCCGGGGTAACAATCACCAGGCTTACTTCCAGTACAACGTTTTCCTCGATACTTCCGACTGGTTCTGGCAAGACGAGGGCACAATTTACTGGCTGAATATCTCGGCGATTATCGAGGATACGACCTACCAATGGGGCTGGAAATCATCGATAAATCACTGGAACGATGATGCTGTCTGGGCTCAATGGGGTACTCTGGACTGGGTGGAGATGTACGAGCCCGAACAGCCCACAATTATCGATTCATTCGGTCTCATGCTCGATTCTTTCGGCGAAGTCTCGGAGTGGTGGGGAACCGGTTACTATGGCGAAGGCTGGTACACCTATCCTTCCGGTTGGATAAACATGTGGTTCTACGATCATCCGTTTGATTCCACCCGCTACAAGGATATCACTATCAGTTTCAACGTACAGTCGATTAATCCGGCCGAATCCAGTTATGTTGAAATCGCTGTAAACTGGTCAACCGATTGGTGGTCACTGGAAGGCAACCCTCTTCCGGAAGATCGCCGGCCGCCTTTACCGGGTGATGATGAAGTCGCCTTCATCGGGCGCTACACTCATTTGTCCGGACATGATATCGAAGGTTCATATACTTTTGACTTCAATATCCCGGAATACAATCCGGAATGGGTTTCCATAGATATTCAAGGCGAAAATGTCAATATCGAGAATGGCGAAATCAGGCACGAGTGTAAATCGTACGAACCGGTTTCACTTGATCTTTCCTTTGTCATAACCGGCGACAGCCTTCCACCCAGCTCTCCGACCGGAGCTTGCTGTTACGATGACGGCACCGGTTTGCAGTCGGGTTGTACTGTAACCACCCAGGACAGTTGCGAAACTATTCTGGGCGGCGTGTATATGGGGGACGGCTCAAGTTGTATGGGCATTGAGGCCTGTTGTCTCAATGATGGTACCTGTATCAACGCCGATGCCTGGTGTTGCGAGGTTATCCTGGGCGGTGTGCCGCAGGGGCCGGGTTCCGTTTGTTCAGCGCAGTTGACGGCCTGTTGTATGCCTGATAATACCTGCCAGATACTTGATTCGTTGTGCTGCATCCAATTGGGCGGTATTCCGCAGGCCTCACAGGTATGTGGTACCAATCAAGCCTGCTGCCTGTCAACCGGCGACTGTATTATGGCCGATTCCATCTGCTGTATTGAAGAACTGGGTGGAACGCCTCAGGGCACCGGCACAGCCTGCTCGGCCGCTACGATTGCCTGTTGTCTGCCTAATGGCACCTGCCGTGACGTCGATCCGCTTTGTTGCGACGAACTGGGCGGAACGCCATCGCCGATGGGAGCGCCTGCCTGTCTGGGTGATGTCGATTTGGATGGCGTCGATGATGCCTGCGAAAATCCGCT
Source organism: FCB group bacterium (assembly GCA_024231695.1). Classification (GTDB taxonomy): domain Bacteria; phylum Zixibacteria; class MSB-5A5; order GN15; family JAAZOE01; genus JAAEQF01. Next base: position 21,699 of record JAAEQF010000752.1, on the reverse strand, counting down.
CGAGGAACATAAGATGCATTATCCTCAGTGGCCCGATGAAACCGGCTGGGATGTCAATGCCACTTATCCGCTGGTTTTGGCCGATGACTGGGAATGTTCGGAAACCGGTTACGTTAAGGATGTCCATTTCTGGGGATCTTGGAAACATGGTTTCGAAGGAATCATCGATAGTTTCAAGGTGAGTATTCATAGTGATATCCCCTACGAACTGCCGATGTATCCTTACAGCCGGCCCGGTGAATTACTCTGGGATCGTTACATCTCCGACTTCACCACGACCTCCATTTGGCCCGATACGTGGGAAGGCTGGTACGATCCAGAAACCGGAGATACGTTCTATAACGACCACCAGGAATATTTCCGCTATGACATTTACCTTGACTCGACCGATTGGTTCGAGCAGGACTCCGGTACCGTGTACTGGTTGGATATCTCCGGCTTTATAAGCGGTTCCGCCGTCTGGGGTTGGAAATCCTCGTACAATCACTGGAACGACGATGCCGTCTGGGGTCATGTGGGCATGGACAACTGGGTTGATCTGTACGAACCGGGTGGCGCGACTTCAACGCCAATCGTGAACGAATTCAACATTACCATGGCCTACGGTGAACCGCTTGATTGGGGCGGAACCGATTACTATGGTGCGGGCTGGTATTATTACCCGAGTGGCTGGTGGAATATGTGGTTCTATGACCATCCCTACGATTCGACCCGCTATAAAAACATCACCATGGAGTTCGATCTGGATGTTTACGATCTGGCGGAATCATCATATGTCGAGATCGCCTTCAACTGGTCAACCGATTGGTGGTCAACTGTCGGTAACCATCCGGGTGACCCTCGCGTACCTCCTCTGTCGGGGGATGATGAAATGCTTGGCATCGGTCGCGAGACCGTTTTGGCGGGTGATGCGGATCTGCTGCATGGCCACCACGTCTTTGAATATGTCATAGAAAACTACAATCCCGAATGGGTTTCGATTGACGTCCGCGGTGATAATTTCATAATCACCAACGGGACAATAACTCATGAGTGCATTTCTGATGCACCCGCGCAGTCGCTCGATCTGTCCTTCGTGATTACCGGCGAACCGCCGCGGCCGCCGTTTAGATGGTGGCATCATTACCGCGGTGTCGATGACGATCCGGATTATGACACCTGTACTTCCGGATTCCTGACCGTCTGGGGTACGGTCAACTGCGACACAACCGGTCACGATCCGATCTTTGCCGATACCACGCATAAATGTATCACCTATGGCGGCTTGGTTCCCGACTGGGCTAATGATATTCTGTGGAACTTCAAGTGGCATTGTTTCTGCCATAACAATGATTGGTTCAAACTGGCCGCGCCGACTTATGTCGGAGATAAATGGGTGCTTGAGAATCTGGGAGATTGGTGGGATGAGCGTTATTACAGTTCAGGAGTTGAGCAGATCATCATGCCTTCCATCGGTGATATCACCGGTGCCATAGGTACGATTTACTACGTGGTGGATTTAGAGGTCTGGCTGGCTGCCACACCTCGGAACTGGCAGGATACTTACGAAATCGTTGATGGTGAATGCGATGATCTGCCGGGTTATTACTTCAGCCTTACACCGATATTGTTCGATGAGTTTGCTCCGCCGGATCGCGGAACTGGTCCATTTACAGGTACTAACCTGACCGGCACGCTCTATCTTGATGGTGAGGTGACGGCTGGAAATAGTCTGCCCGCAGTCTGTGGCGATGCCAACGGTGATGAGACTATTAACGTCGGTGATGCGGTTTATATGATCAACTACGTCTTCAAGGGAGGTACTGCTCCTGATCCCGAATGTTCCGGTGACGCCAATGGCGACGCCACCCTTAATGTCGGGGATGCGGTCTGGCTGATCAATTACGTCTTCAAGAGTGGCCCCGCTCCCATTGAACCGTGTTGTCCGTAAGTTAGCCAAAAACATAGTCTATTCAAGGGCCGGCGTTTAGCCGGCCCTTTTTATATTCCCTATAATCCAACCGAATTCTCGGCCCTTAGAGAAATATCTGAATCAATTTTGAAACCCTACTACTGGTTTTGGGGTTATATGGATAACTACCTTAAAGGGAGACAAATATGGTACGTCATGCAATATTATGGCTAATAATTTTTCTGCTGTTACCTTTCAGAATTGATGTGCAACAGCCAAGAGGGAAGAGTATGGATGCAAATTTGGGTCACAAAAAATCAACTTCTCATTCACCCAACCGGCTGGCCAAGGCCAGTTCTCCCTACCTGCAGGACCACGCCGACAATCCGGTGGACTGGTATGAATGGAGCGATGAGGCTTTTGCCAGGGCTGTGGCCGAGGATAAACCGATATTTCTTTCCATCGGTTACAACGCTTGTCACTGGTGTCATGTAATGGCCCATGAATCGTTTGAAGACGAGGAAACGGCGGCTCTGCTCAATGAACACTTCATTTCCATCAAGGTTGACCGCGAAGAACGCCCCGATATCGATCAAATTTACATGGCGGCCGTAACCGCCCTGACCGGCAGCGGTGGCTGGCCGATGTCGGTTTTTATGACTCCGGACAAAAAACCGTTTTTTGCCGGTACTTATTTCCCGCGCGAATCGGCTTATGGCCGTCCCGGTTTTAAATACTTGATTACCGAACTGGCCAGGGCATATAAGGAAAAACGAAGCGAAATTCTCCGGTCGGCACAAACGGTGCTTGATCATATTGCCTCCAATCTCCAGTCGCACATTCCTCCTCGACCAATTGACAGTAATGTTATCGTCTCCGGTGCCGATGTCTTTCTTTCCCAGTTGGATAGTCGCCACGGCGGCTTCGGCGGAGCGCCCAAGTTTCCGCAGGCAACCGGGCTTTCGCTTCTGTTTCGCACCAGACAATTGACCGGCGATAAGAAATACGCCGATGCTTCCTTTTTGACTCTGCGCAAGATGGCCGAGGGAGGTATTTATGATCAACTGGGCGGCGGTTTCCACCGCTATTCGGTCGATGAAAAATGGTTGGTCCCGCATTTCGAAAAAATGCTGTATGACAATGCTCTGCTGACCATCCCCTATCTGGAGGCCTATCAGCTCTCCGGTGATTCGTTTTATCTTCAGGTTGTGCGCGGTATCCTAGGTCATCTGCAGGCCGACATGACTGATGCCGAGGGAGGGATTCATTCCACCCTGGATGCCGACAGCGAAGGCGAAGAAGGCAAATTCTATGTTTGGAACAGGGATGAATTGATCGAGATTCTGGGTCCAGATGGCGATTGGTTCGGCCGCTACTTTGGTCTGACCGCCGACGGTAATTTTGAGCACGGACAAACCATTCTCAATATCGGTGACCATTCTCCGGCGGTTCGCCGAACGGTTGATCTTGGTGACGATGCCTTTGATGCCCGAGTGGAGGAACTCAAAAGTATTTTACTGGCTCATCGCACCCAAAGGATACATCCCTCCAAGGATGATAAAATTCTCGCATCATGGAATGGACTGGCCATCTCGGCCTTTGCCCAGGCTTGGCTGGTTACCGGCGAGGAGGATTATCTGCAATCGGCCCAAAACGCCGCCGATTTCATACTCTCCCGCATGACCAATGGAGACCGCCTTTTTCACAGTTACCGTCATGGCCGGATTTTGAAGGTCGAACTGCTGGAAGATTATGCATATTTCATCGCCGGTTTGATTGATCTCTATCAGGCTTCAATGAACGAAAAGTATCTGCTTAGGGCGAAGGCTTTAACCAAGCGGGCGGTCGAGACATTTTCGGAAAACAACTTGTTTTATTCGTCACCGGCCGACGATAAAGACCTGATTATCAGACCGCTCGATTTCACCGACGGTTCCACACCTTCGCCGGCTGCAGCCATGATTTCCAACCTGTTCCGAATAGGAGCGATATCCGGCGATTCAAATATCGTTCAGCAGGCCGACGCCGCCCTGTGGGCCGTATCCGGCCTGGCTTCGCGGGCGCCACGAGCCACAGCATCGCTTCTACTTGTCGGGCATTTTGTTATGGATGAACCTCTGGAGGTAGTCATTGTCGGTGATGATCCCATGAAGATGAAGGAATTCAACCGGGATCTGTTTTCCCGCTTCATTCCTAATAAAGTAGTCGTCGGCAATATCGGTCAAGAAAAATCCGATCTACCCTTACTGGTGGGACGGCAGGACGTTGATCGGTTGACTTATTATTTTTGCCGGAACAAAACCTGTCGCTTACCGGTAACAGATAGACAGGCATTGAATAACGAATTGGATTGGCTGGAACCGGCGATTTTAAGTGACTCCGATAAGGATGCGACTTCAAGCCCTTAGTCAATCCGCCGGCGTTGAGGTCGGCCGTTTTTTGTTGCCATCAGGCGGGATTGTTCTATACTCATTAACGTGAACGAAATAAATAATGTACAAATAGCGGCTAACCTGGCTGCGGTCAATAGCAAAATAGCCGAAGCTGCCTTTCGAGCAGGTCGAGGGGGCGATGAGGTCACGCTGGTCGCCGTCTCCAAGACTTATCCGGCCGAGGCTGTCACCGCCGCCGTGGAAGGCGGGGCTACCGATATCGGCGAAAGCCGGGTTCAGGAGGCCGCCGCCAAAATCGACCAATTGGGGTCTGTCGCGCGTTGGCATCTGATCGGTCATCTGCAATCGAATAAAGCCGCCGTGGCGGTCAGATGTTTCGACCTGATTCACTCGGTCGATTCCATCGCGTTGGCACAAAAGATATCGGCTCAGGCCGTCCGGCAAGAGAAAACGATCGAATGTTTGATCGAGGTAAACTCTTCCGGCGAAGACAGCAAGTTCGGTTTTGCTCCAGCTGATATCCAGGCTTGCTTCAGTGAGATTATGGCGTTACCCGGAATTCGTCTGCGCGGGTTGATGACTATCGGGCCTTTGACGACCAGCGAAGGTAGTATCAAAAAGGCGTTCGCTCTGACTCGAGAACTGTTTGAGAAATTGAAATCGGAATTGGGAAAAGATATTACAACTCTGTCGATGGGTATGTCGTCTGATTATGAAACGGCCATCGCCTGCGGCTCGACCATGGTGCGGGTCGGCACCGCCATATTTGGCGTCAGGTCAAAACATAAATAACCATAATAAATAGAGAAACAAAACATGGAAACAAGCCCGAACGATCTGCGACAACAGCAGTTTGAAATCAAATTCCGGGGCTATAACCCCGATGATGTTGAAGTTTTCCGCGATCTGGCCGCCGCGGCTCTGGAAGAAGCGCGGGCCGAAATCCTTCAACTTAACGAGGAAAACAAGCATATCAAGGAACGACTGGAACATCTTGTGGCTTTGGAGGAAACCCTCAAGGCCGCGGTTCTGGAAACGCAAAAAAATTCCGAAACGACTATCGGCAACGCCAAAAGCGAGGCGGATTCGATTATTAACGCCGCCGAGAGAGAGGCCGATTTATTGGTCAAGGAGGCCACGCTCAAGCGTGACCAAGTTGTCTCCGACATGCATCAGCAGATGAGCAGGCTGGTAGGGGATATCAACAAAATCCGCTTCATTCGCTCCACCTACCTGACCAAGTTGAAAGCTCTGATGGCTTCCCAGCTGGAGATCGTCGAACATGCCATCGAAGAGGAAGAAACCGAAGGCACTCCGCCGCCCGAACCGCCGGAATCCGCACCCGAGGCGATGACCTCCGAGGATATGCTTGAAAAGACCGACGCTGACGGCGAGGATCAAGACCGGGAACAGCCGGACGACTCTGACGAATCGCCCCCGGACGATAAGTCCGAAGACGACTGGCAACAGCTCAAGGAACAACTGAACGAAGAATAGTCTCATCCAGCGGAGAATGAACAACATGAATCTTCTGATAGTCGGCTCAGTGGCCGTGGACTCGATAGAAACCCCGTTCGGCCGGGCCGACAATGTGCTCGGCGGTTCAGCCACTTATGCCTCAATAGCTGCTTCCTACTTCGCCTCACCCGGTATTGTCGGTGTGGTCGGTGATGATTTCGCCCGCAAACATATCAATCTTTTGAAAAAACGAGGCGTCGATCTTAAGGGCCTGCAAATCGAATCCGGTGGAAAAACATTTCACTGGTCGGGATATTATGAAGGCGATATGAACCAGGCTCATTCGCGTTCCACCTGTCTCAACGTTTTCGAATCGTTTCATCCCCGGCTGCCTGAACGCTACCGCCGCGCCCCATTTGTTTTGCTGGGCAATATTCACCCGGCCCTTCAGCTGGAAGTGCTGGGGCAGATGACATCCCCTCGCCTGATTCTTTGCGATACGATGAACCTCTGGATCAAAACCGAACCGAAACTTCTGGAACAAGTCTTTCGCCGCGTCGATGTTGTCTGCATCAACGACGGTGAGGCGGGCCAGTTTTGCGGGACGTCCTCGTTGCCGCAGGCCGCCGATCACTTGCTTCGTCTGGGGCCGCGCCGGGTAATTATCAAAAGAGGTTCGCACGGCGTATCGATTTTCGGCCGCCGCAGCTTCTTCTCACTGCCCGCTGTGCCGCTGCCGAAAGTCAAAGATCCAACCGGAGCCGGAGATTCGTTTGCCGGCGGTTTTATCGGCCGGATGGCCCGTTCCCGAACCATCAACGAAAATGCTTTCCGGCGCGGACTGGCGGCCGGAACGGTTATGGCTTCGTTTTGCGTCGAGGATTTCAGCTGTCGCAAAACCGCTGGTCTAACCAGTAAAAAAATCAACGACCGCGCCGCCGCGCTCAAGGAAAGCGTGCGCCTGCCGGCGGTTGACCTGATATAATCTGTGTTTTCACGATGATAAAGAGCGAAAAATCATAAGGACGCTTTTCCATGGATAACCTGTATGAAAAAATAAACGATGCGGTGAAGGCCATTCGCCAAAAGACCGAACATATTCCTCAAATTGGAATTATTCTCGGAACCGGACTAGGTTCACTGGCCGACGGCATCGAAATTGAAACCACCATTGATTATGATGATATTCCCCATTTTCCCGTGTCAACCGTGGAGTCGCATCACGGCCGCTTTCTTTTCGGGCAATTGAAAGGAAAACCGGTCGTGGCCATGCAGGGGCGGTTTCATTATTACGAAGGTTATTCCATGAAACAGGTGACTTTTCCGGTGCGGGTAATGAAACAGCTGGGCATGGAAACGCTTATCGTGTCCAATGCCAGCGGCGGCCTTAATCCGCTTTTCAAAGGCGGCGACATTATGGCCATGACCGATCATATCAACCTGCAGAGCGATAATCCCCTGATTGGAGCCAATGACGACCGACTCGGTGTCCGTTTTCCCGATATGTACAATTGCTATGACGCCGATCTGCTCAGGCTGGCCGAGGAAGTTGCTCTTGATCTGAAAATTCCACTCAAAAAGGGAGTTTATGTCTCGGTTACCGGTCCAAATCTGGAAACGGCCGCCGAATATCGATTCTTGCGCATAATTGGCGCTGACACGGTCGGTATGTCCACCGTGCCCGAAGTGCTGGTTGCTCGTCAACAAGGAACCAAAGTTCTGGGAATGTCGATTATCACCGATATGGGTTTGCCAGACGCTCTGGAACCCTGCAGTCTGGAAAAAGTTATTAAAATTGCATCTTCCGCCGAACCGTATTTGCGCGAACTGATTGCTGGAGTCGTTAAAAAAATGTAGTCTATTATAATTTGATTGAAAACCTTAATATCCAGACTACCAGTGAATCGATACCCTTGTGCAACATATAATTAGACAATAAATTTGTACTGGATTGCGCAAATATCAGTTGCAGTTGGGCTACGCATTACGTACATTTATACGGGATCAACATCTCGGGGGGGACATCAGTTTTTCAAATTGTAAGTTACCTGGAAGACGGCTGTGAGTCAAGAGGATAACGACATGGCACCTGAATCCGATTTGGCCAGAGGGATTGAATTGCTACAATATTCAATCCTGGAAAAAATCGAAACCGGCGTCTATTGCGACAAATATCTGGCCGAGGACATGAAACGTTCCCGTCAGTTAATGTTGACCATCCTGCAGACCAGCCACGCCTCCTCCAAAGTTATTAAAGATCACTTCTGCCAAAAAGCTCGAGCGGCTATGACCATCTATCATCCCGGTTTTGCCCGCGTGCTTGATATGGCCGAATATCAAAACCGGCCGTTTTTGGTTCAGGAAAAGATCAAGGGTATATCACTGCGGGAGATGACTCGTACCTGCGAGCTTACTTTGACCCAGATTCTTGATTTGGGCGTTAAACTGGGCGAGGCCCTGCGGGCTTTGCACAAGGCCGATATCGTTCATGAAAATCTCCGCCCCGAACAGATTTTGATTGGTAAAAACAATGCTGTCTCAATCAGCGCTTGCGCCTGGGCTGGAGTTCAAAGCGAGACCATTTCCAATGCCGGGCCGGATCTGATCGATTGTCTGGGATATTTGTCGCCGGAACAGGTCGGCTGCGCCGCGGTCGATCGGCGGACCGATATTTTTTCGATGGGCATTATTATTTACGAAATGCTTACCTGTCGCCATCCGTTCCGAAAAGCCGATTCGGCCTCAACCCTGAGAGCGGTGGTCGAGGCATCTCCCGACCCGCCCTCATTTCATGCCGTCGATTTACCGGACGAATTGGAATCGATTGTGGCCCGGGCTATGGCCAAAAACCTGGATCGCCGATACCAGCACATCAATGAATTCCTGACCGATCTCAAGGCCATTCGAGCCGATGAAACGATGCGGGAAGGCGAGGAACTGTATCGCAAGCTTATCGAACGCATACATGACGGTATTTGCATCATTCAGGAAAGCCGGTTCAAATTTGCCAGCCGCCATCTGGGTGAAATGATTGGTCGGCCGGCCGAGGAATTGATCGGCAGGGAGTTCTCCGAATACATCTTTAAACGCGACCTGGAAACCGTTAAAAACAATTACGCCCGGCATATGGCCGGGCAGGACTCGCCCATCCTGTATGAAAGCGGAATTTTGCACAAGGATGGCCGGCGTGTTTCGGTCGAGATTAGCGCCGGACGAATCATGTATGAAGGCCGCCCGGCGATTCTGGCCTCTATTCGAAATATCAGCGAGAGAAGAGAAGCCGAAGAAGCGGCTCAGGCGTCCGAAGCCAAGCATCAGGAGCTGTTTGAAAATATCCTGGAAGGCGCCTATCAAACCCTGCCCGACGGCACCATCCTGTCGGCCAACCCGGCTCTGGTACAGATGCTGGGGTACAATTCCGTCGATGAACTCTATAACTCTGTCAATGCCCGGGATATATATGTCGATACCGTTGACCGCAAAGTGCTGACCGATAAACTCGAAAAGGACGGACAGCTTCTTAACGCCGAATTTAGGTTGAAGAGAAAAGACGGCCGAATCATCAATGTTTTAGAAAACGCCAGAGCGATTGTCGATGAAAACGGCGATATCAGGCATTATGAGGGACTTCTAACCGATATCACCGAACGGAAAGAGGCTGAGGAGCAACTGCAAAGACTGTCAGCGGTTGTCAAGCAGAGCCTTGAGGGTATTGCTCTGGTTGATTTAGAGGGTAAAGTAATTTTCATCAATGCGGCTTTTGCCAACATGCACGGTTATACTCCCGAAGAACTGCAGGGCAAAAACCTGTCTTTATTTCATACCAAAGAACAAATCCCGTCAGTAATCGCCGCCAACAAACAGATTCAGGAAACAGGAAGTTTCAGCGGAGAGATATGGCATGTCCATCGCGACGGCACTGAATTTCCGACCCTGATGCATAACTCTGTACTGTACGGTGAAGACGGTAAACCGTCAGGAATGATCGGTACTGTTCGTGATATAACCGATTTAAAAAAGGCCGAGGCCGCCTTACAGCAAAGCCAGGCTATGCTTCAAAGTATCTTCAAATCCGCACCGATAGGTATCGGCCTCGTAAAAAGTCGCATTCTCACCTGGACTAATGAGAAACTGAGCGACATGATCGGATATTCGGTGGAAGAAATGACCGGTCAAAGCGCTCGGATGCTCTATATCGATGAAAATGAATTTGATCGCGTGGGACAGGTCAAATATGCCCTGATAAAAGAACAGGGCACTGGAAGCATCAAAACCCAATGGCGGAAAAAAGACGGTACGGTTATTGATGTTTTGTTGAGTTCCACGCCTATCGATCCCGATGACTTCTCTATCGGTGTGACCTTCACAGCGCTGGATATCACCGAGCGCAAAGCTGCCGAAAAGATGATCCTTGCCCAACATGCTCTGGCCCTGAAGCTTGGCGCCGCCGTTGGGTTGGATGAAACCCTGCGTATTTGCTTGGAGGCAACGATACGCAATTCGGGCATGGATTCCGGCGGGATCTATCTTGTGGATGAGATTTCCGGAAACCTTGATATAGCTATTGCCAAAGGATTATCCGATGAATTCATCGATGAGGTCTCGCTTTTCGAGGTAGATTCCCGTACGACACGTCTGGTGATGGCCGGAAAGCCAATTTATATCGACTATAAGGATCTGGATACTGACAAGAATGAGAAGAAGGTCCGTGAGGGTATACGACTGATTGCCATTCTCCCCGTCCTTCATGAAAACAAAGTCATTGCCTGTATGAATATCGCCTCCCATTCAATAGAAGAAGTTTCCACAACCACCCGCCAAGTATTGGAAACAACGGCCGCCCAGATCGGCGGGTTTGTCGCCCGTAAATTAGCCGAAAAGGCGCTGCAGGCTTCTGAAGCCAATTATCGAGCCATTTTTAACAGCGCCAACGATGCCATCTTTGTTCATGATATTGAAACCGGAAAAATCCTCGACGTTAATCAACAGATGTGTGAAATGTACGGCGTTACGTATGAAGAAGCCAGAACGATGACTGTTGGAGATTTGAGCGAAAACGAACCACCATTCACACAGGAGGATGCTATTGAATGTATAATGAAGGCCAGTCATGGCGAACCTCAACATTTCGAATGGAAAGCGAAAGACAAGAAGGGACGTGTCTTTTGGGTTGAGGTAAATCTTAAACGGGCCCGAATCGGAAATATCGACCGCCTGTTGGCCATGGTTCGTGATATCACGGAACGAAAACGAGCGGAAGAGGTCCTGCGCGATAATGAGGAAAAATGGCGCTCACTGGTTGAAAACACCGACGATATTATATTGGTAATAGATAAAGATGGGGTCATCCTCGATTTAAATAAATCCTATGTTGGTGCGATAGATGAAATCATTGGAAGATATTTATTCGAATTCATGCCATCGGAATTACGCAAAACTATAAAAGATGCAATTGATGAAGTATTTGCATCCGGAAAAGCCACAACCATTCAGACCTATGTGGACATCCCCGGAAAAGGCTTGAGCTATTTCATCAATAAAATCGTACCCATGAAGAGTGAGGGTCAAACGTTAAATGTCATCTGGTTAAGTACCGACATCACCGAACGAAAACTGTCTGAAAAAGAACTTCAAAATGCTCATGAACAGTTGAGTGCTACTCTCGATGCCCTCCCGGACCTCCTGTTTGAAGTTGACCGTAACGGTCGAATTCTCGATTATCGGGCCCCCGATCCCAGTCTATTATACACCAGCCCCGATCAATTTATGGGCAAACGAATGGAACAGATCCTACCCCTGGATGTTAACGAGGCTATAATGGCAGCGATTTGGGAAGCCGGTGATACGGGTCACTCAAGCGAAGCCGCTTACTCGCTGGAAATCGACGGGAGAATTCTCTGGTTTGAAATCACAGTCGCCGTGAAAGGCGATCCGAAGGCACCCGATGTTCATTTCATTATTTTGGTACGCAATGTCACTGAGCGGCGGGAAAATGAAGAGAAATTGCGGGAAACCAGCAAGCAACTGAGCGCCGAAAGCAAGGCCTTGATGGAGAAAAACATTGCTCTGGAACAGGTCTTTGATCATATCGAAAGGCAGAAACGAACCTATCAACAACAGGTTCTGGACGATATTGATAAATCTATTATGCCCCTTATCAAAACTCTCAAACAAAAAGTCGATCCCCAGTATGCCGGTGAAATGGAGGCCCTGGAGCTGAACCTCAATGCTGTTCTGACCAAAGACAGTGATGAGTTCGAAAGCAGATACACAAAACTGACCTCTCGTGAGTCTGAAATCTGTGAAATGATCAAAGAAGGGATGTCAACCAAACAAATAGCGGAGACCCTCGTTTTGTCGCAATTGACGGTTCAAAAACATCGCGAACAGGTCCGAAAGAAACTCGGTATAACAAATACAAACATTAATTTGGCAACATATCTCAGAACTCGCTAGAGAACCTAAATATACGCACTAAAATACGCAATATAACCGGATTGACGCCAGACACTATTATAGTATAATTGTCGTTAATAGTGATAGCCGATTCAATCGGCGTTGGAATCCGCTATGTTTCGTGAGAAAACCGGATTAGGGTTCCGGCGGTTACGAGGTCTGCCAAGTCCGACATCGCGATTTTTCTATCAGGGCGACCTCATTGAGCGACATCTCGATCGACAACATGACCGACAACATGCCGCCGCCGGATCTCTTTGCGGTTCTAATCAGCAGGAGAAAGAGTATGTTTTGGTTTGGGCTAGGCGCTGGGTTGTTTATAGGGTTTGCACTGGGGTGGGTCCTGTGCGGATCACTACAAATGACCGGAGTGAAAAATCTGTAAGAAAAGGTGGTTGGGTAGGCTCCCCTGAAGAGCTTTTTAACTGAATAACGGAGGTACAATGCATAAAAAAATAGTTTTATATTTTGATCCCAGGGATGAGTCCTGTGGTGAGATTAAGGAATTTCTCGAGAAGCAGGGAATTGACCTGCGTTTGCATGATATAAGCACTAACCCGTTGAATGCCAGGCACCTTTCAGGCCTTCTACGGAATTTAGATATCAAGCATTTCCTGAGTCCGGCTTCGCAAAACGGGAAAAAGAAACAAGTGGAAGAGGCTATGGGCAACCGTGGCGATATGATTGCGCTGATGGCCGATGATAACTCAATAGTCCAATGGCCGATTTTAGTGGCCGGAAGACTCATGTCGGTCGGTTCTAATCGCCAGGCGATTATTGACATGCTGCAATTAAGCAGTAACGGTTCCGATCCTGACGACGATCCCGAGCCGCCGATCAAACGGCGCCGTCTAAAAAAATAATTACTACTTCAATAGCGCCTAAAATACCTAAAAATGGATTTTTAGAAGGCGTTCTATGTATGTAACTCGTTATTAAGCACGGCAATATGTCAACTACGCGGTATAATACGCGATTATACCGTGTTGTATAAATGTTTCATTAGTCGAAATTCGGTATAGGAAAGGGTTTGAAGACTCAGGAGGCACTAGAGGAAAGGCCCGACGATTTTCTTGATCGACACCTTTGATTTTGGGGCTACGGTCGTCGGGGCTCCTCTTTATTTGGACATCGTTCTAATTTTTATATAAGCAGCCCCCTTCAAGGGAACCTGGCAATATAGGCAACTCGCAGGTTGTTGGGTTCCCTTGATTCATTTACAGGATAATTCCCCCACAAAAAGCGCAAATATGAATCGGACCTGCAATTTATGGGAAACGGCCAATAATAATGTGGAACTTGTTTGCTTACTGTATAACTGTTGAACACTGTACGACAAGAGTAACTCCTTGAATCCCAACAATATAAAGAAAGCATGGGAATTGTCGGGCAATCTTTGCCGAGGGCATGCCAATTGCATTACGACAGGTAAAGAAACGGTAATTTTCAGTCGATATTATGAACATAAGGATCTTGATCCAGCCTCATAATATCGCAGTATAGGCAGGTTGGTTCATGGCTCCGAGAAAGAAGGAGAAGTACAAAAAGCCGAAAAAGATTTGCTGGCATCTTTACAGCCTGCAGGCGCTAAGTTCCGAGAAGTTTATTAAAGTAATAAACAAAATTCTCAGGCGAGATTACTCGGTTATTAAGTAGGTGCGGCAAATTAAATTGATACGAGGGATAAGACGGTTTTTTAAGTTTTTTGCCTTGACTTGGCAACCCTTGGGCGATATAATTGGTCAATTTTGAAAAGAGGAGCATCGGATACTCCTTGAAAGTGTGCCTATGTTGAATGACAAAATTACCGTAATGGTTCTTCCCCGCGATCGCGGTGAGGTTCGTCAGTTATCCATCCCGATCAGATTACTTTGGACTATTGGTGTCTGCGGAGTCTGCTTTGTGCTCGTCAATATGTTTTTGCTGGCCGATTATTTTGACCAGCGCGTTGATCGGGCTCGGATGGCCAAACTTATTGATGAAAATGCCATGCTTTCTGAGCAATATACGGCTCTGGAAGAAACCATAGATATTCTCCAAAATGATTATGGAGTATTGGTGAGCAAGGAAGAGGCCATCCGCGATATTTTCGATCTACCCGCCATTGATTCGGAAACGAGAATGCTGGGTATCGGTGGTCCTACCGATCCTGATCTGGCTTCGGCAACTCCTGCAACAGCTACGGCCATGGAAATTTCCGCGGAGGTTGATAAACTTTTGCGCCTGTCAGGATTTGAGCGGGAACGGTATCAGGAAATTTATGATAAACTACAGGAAAAGAGAGACCTGCTTGATCATACCCCGTCGATTATGCCTACCCGAGGATATTTCTCTCGCGGTTATGGTTACAAGAACGATCCCTTTACTGGCTTCCGCCAGTTTCACCCCGGACTTGATATAGCCAACAAAACAGGGACGCCGATTCTTGCTACCGCCGACGGTAAGGTGATTTCCGCTCGAATCAATGGCGGTTTGGGCAAAATGATTGTCATCGATCATGGGTATGGATATAAGACCCGCTATGGCCATCTCAGCGCCTATAAGGTAAAAGTCGGCCAAAGAGTAAAGCGGGGGAACATTATAGCCGATATGGGTAACACAGGTTATTCAACCGGACCGCACTTGCATTACGAAGTGATAAAAAACGGGAAGGCTGTCAACGCATACAAATATATTATTAACAAGAAGTAGGCCGTTGGCCGGACGGCCCCAAAAGCCGGCCAAAAGATTTAAGGGGCTATCAAACTGAGGGGACAATCAAAATCCTTATAACAATCGTTATCGGGCGAGAACTGAATTAGCCGGTTCAGTTGAGCTGATTTGGTTGCGGTCCATTGGATTCCTTCGCTGATATTGTAAGATCAGGGGTATTGAACGGTATGACAATCAAATTCCTTGGTAATAAGTCGCGAATTGATTAATTTGCCGATCGGACCGAGCATTTCAGCCGTTATTATGTCCGATTTTGGGTAAAGCGTTATTTCACAAAAACTCACGAGAAAATGAGAGTTTTGTGGAACTTCTTGCTACGTTGAATTGTTATAGACTATAGTGAACAATAATTGTCCATGATATTTTGTATTGCGCCATTACAATAAAGCGAGGATGTGCAAGGTGAACAAGATTATCATGTCCAAACGGCCAGGGTCGGCCGGAGCCACAAAAGCAACCGATGACAGGGACGAAACCGAAGTCAAACAGATAATCAGGCTGGTCAAAAAAGGAGATCAGCGGGCTTTTGGTGACTTGGTAGATCGATATCGCAATCAGGTCGCTGCTTTGGCTTACAAAATGGTTGGTGATTACGACGAGGCTGCCGATATCACCCAAAACGTTTTTGTTAAAACTTCCCAAAATATCTGGCGGTATGATGAAAGCAAGCGATTCTATACCTGGCTGTACAGGATTACGGTCAACGCCTCGATTGACTTCATGCGCAAGCATCGCCGCCATCGTCATGAACCGCTGGAAAATGTTCGTGAAACGGTGGAGAACCATCGTGACAATCCGGAGCGTAATTTCCGCAGCGTGCGTCTTCGCGAGCATATCAATGCCGCCGCCGATAAACTGAACGGCAAGCAGAGATCGGCTTTTATCCTGCGGGATATTGAGGGCTGTCAGATCGATGATGTAGCCAACATCATGGATATGCCCGAAGCTACGGTACGCTGGTATTTGCATCGCGCCCGGCAAAAAATCAGAAAAGATCTGATGCGCCGCTGTCCGTCATTGCTGGTTGCCATAGGTATCAAATAAAATAAATCGCCCACTCTTCAGACCCAGTGCGATTATCAGGGTTGCAGAGATAAATTTGCCCGAATTCGAATGTTTAAGTTTGAATTCGGGTATTTTTTTGATTTGCCTGGAACTACCTGTCCTGATTACTTTAATATATTGTGTGACCCTGCCAGAATGAATTGGCAAATTGAGATGAGGGGCAACACATAATTAAGTATTTGCCGATTATAATACCGGGCAAAGGGAGACTTGATTGACGTGAACCGGCTGCCGACCAACAGAATTATAATTCCCGTCAAGGGACTAACCGGGCGCAAAGAGGCGGATAAAATAACCGGCCTCCTGCAAAAGCTCGAGGGATTGGGTGAAATCGAAGCCGACCCGCAGACCGGTCAGATCAGTTTCCAGCTATCCCGGCCGGGCCAGGTTAACGGTCAGATAGATCAAGCGCTGGAATCTATCCGCCAAACCGGACTGTCAGTCAAAATGCACCGGGTGGAAGTTGATATATTCGACCTGCGCTGTGCCAGTTGTGTCGCCTCACTTGAAAAAGGCCTCAAGAAAATTCCCGGCATCGCTGGTGCCAATGTTAATTTTGCCACTCAGACCGGCCGCATAGAACTGGTCGATGGCCTCTATGATCGCTCGCGCTTACTCAAGGATATTAAAAGAATCGGCTATGAAGCAGAGTTTCATACTGATGACAGAGATAGGGCCATAGAGAAGTCACAAAGCAAACGAAATTTGATTATTGCCGTTGTCGGCGCCGCATTGATTTTCGATCTTCACTTCGGTCAGCATGTTCTGGGGTTATTTCATATCTCTCCGGCCGTTTCAGCCGTAATTCAATTTCTTCTTGTCCTGCCGGTGTTGTATGCCGGTCGCCAGTTTTTCAGTGATGCCTTACGCCGTTTGAAAAATTTCCAGGCCAATATGAATAGTCTGGTTGCGCTGGGCTCAGGAAGCGCCTTTGTTTACTCGCTGGTTTCCACCGGACGTATCCTGAGCGGTCATACCGATGCGCTCGTGCATTTTGAAACTACGGCCATGATCATCGCCTTTATACTGATCGGCCGTTTTTTGGAAGATAAAGCCTCAGCCGAAGCCCGCGAGGCCGCTTCGGGCATGGCCTCGTTGATCCCCCAGAGGGTCAGCCGACTGAACGCCAAAGGCGACGAGAAAAAAATCGATATCGCCGAATTGACCGTCGGCGATCTCGTCCTGGTTAAACCGGGCCGGTCGATTCCAGCCGATGGCATCGTGACCGATGGCGAAAGCTCGATCGACGAATCGATGATCACCGGCGAATCTTTGCCGGTTACCAAAAAATCGGGTGACGCCGTTACCGGTGGAACGGTCAGTATCGACGGCGCAGTCACGGTACGCATCACTCGCACCGGAAGCGGCACCGTTCTGGCCCGGATGATCCGCATGGTTCGTGACGCTCAAAGCAAGCAGGCTCCGATTCAAAGGCTGGCCGATCGAGTGGCCGGTGTTTTCGTTCCAGTAGTGATCATAATCGCGCTGATCACCCTCGCCGGATGGGCCCTGCTGGCACCGGATTCGAAAATGATACTACTGGCCCCGGTGGCTGTGCTGCTGGTCGCCTGCCCCTGCGCTCTCGGCCTGGCTACGCCGACCGCCATTCTGGTCGCCACCGGGCGAGCCGCCCGGCTGGGGATATTGTTCAAGAACGGCGAAATCCTGGAACGACTGGCCGGAACCAATTGCTATGTCTTCGATAAAACCGGAACCCTGACCGATGGCCGGCCGCTGGTGGATAAAATCTTCCCGGCCGATAACCGACCGACCTCGGAACTTCTGCAAATCGCCGCCTCGGCCGAACGATTCAGCGAACATCCTTTTGGCCGGGCTATCTGCGAACGGGCCAAAAAGGAAGGCCTGACCCTGTTGCCGGTCAAGGATCATACCTATAAGCCGGGACAGGGATTGACCGCCGAAGTCGATGGTCATAAAGTAGTCCTCGGCCACCGGACTTTCGTCACCGATTCGGGATTGCCCCGGGAGAAGGTCGAGGAACTTCGGAATATCGAAAAAGAAGAAGGCGCCGCGGTCGTCCATGTTGCTCTCGATAATCGCTACCTCGGAGCCATCACGCTCATCGATGCCATCAAGGACGGCGCTGTTTCGACCGTCGGATCGCTTATCGAAAGCGGGCACGAAGTGGTCATGCTCACCGGCGACAACCGCTATTCGGCTATGGCCGTGGCCGCCAAGCTGGGTATCAATCGCATCGAGGCCGAAGCTTTGCCTGAAAAAAAACTGATCACCATTCAGGCTCTTCGCCAATCCGGGTACCGCACGGTCATGGTCGGCGATGGTGTCAACGACGCGGCTGCGCTGGCCGAAGCCGATATTGGCATCGCTCTCGGCACCGGAACCGATATCGCCATGAAAGCTTCCGATATCACCATCGCCGGCAATTCGCTGGACAGTGTCGCCACCGCGCTGGATATTTCCAAGGCGACCTTGCGGATAATCAAGCAAAATCTTTTCTGGGCTTTCTTTTATAACATCATCATGATTCCGGTGGCCGCCGGAGTGCTTTATCCGGTAATGGGGATCGCCTTTTCGCCGGTTCTGGCGGCGGGGGCGATGGCCTTGTCTTCGATTTTCGTCGTCACCAATTCCCTGCGCCTGAAAAAGCTAAAACCGGATACATCTTCATCAATTGAATCATAGCAGGCATCGCCTGTGTGGGCGGCAGATGTCCTCATCTGCCCCATATATCCCCACCATAAATGGCCTCTTGAAAAAGTACATATAGATGGTTGCGGCGGGTCTTGCAATATCGCGTTAGCGGTATTGTGTGACCTGCCGCTTTGAATGGCATACACTTATGTGTCAGGTCACACGCCCGCCTGCAGGGCTATTGCCCTTTCGGCGAACGCAAGACCTGACACAACATTAAAATTCCGATTTTGATAATAGTCATACAGCAAACTCGAATCTCATTCTTCTAATGGGCGGTCATTAGGTTGATTACAAGAGATTTGGGTTTGGTTGCTCAAAATAGGGGACCCAGGGGTACTCTGTTTGCCAAACTCGGACTTTCGGCGGCTCTGCAATCGCTCAAGTAAAAAAAAGGCGCGGGAAAGCTGGCGGTCGAGGCGCATTTCGTAGCGCATGATGTGGTGACCGGCGTCTTTTTCGGGGATCGAATTGGAGCCTATTTTGATAGCTTTGGCGCGGATTATTTCTTCGGGTGTGGGGTCGTCTTCTTCCGGATGGAATGATCGTCGGAATTCGAAATCGGAGGCGACGTCGCTGTCGATGTTTTTGAGCTGGCGTTCGATCTGGGCGTTTTCGGCATCGATGGCGCGGCGAGACCGCCAGAGGCAGTTGGCGATTTTTCGGACAAGGAAGTTTTCGAAGATGCCTTCGGGCTGAAGGTCCTCGATGAGTGAGGCGATGAGGCTTTCATACGCGGCCGGATCGTCTTTGAGGGCAGGGGCGTTGAGGATCAGGGCCTGGGTATAGAGGCCGTGTTTGACGCCGTTTTGGGAGACGATTTGTTTGCCTTCCGGTGTTTTTGGGCCGGTTGATTTTTGGGCGTTTTGGCGGTTGGCCGCCAGTTTCTTTTCGGACATACGCATAGCTAACTCCGCAGGTTAGAGTTTCACATTAGCGGGCGTAACCGGAATTTGTAGTGGTTGGATAGTAAAAATGTCGTTGGGGTGCCCCACCTCTTTAGAGGTGGGAAAAGATCAGCAAAGCCGATGATGACAATAAATCCCCAAATGCGAATTTGGGGAGATGGTTGTAACTATGTGGTAGAATATCCACACCCACGCCTAAAGGCGTGGGGCACCCGGCGATGACAATGTATCCAGTCGTCCGGCTAAAACATCTGCGATGGGAGCAGTGTATTCGAATCGGCTGAGCACGATCTTTACCACGGCGGCTATTGGCGTTGCTAAAAACATCCCGACGATCCCCCAGATCATTCCAAAGAATATAAGAAATTGCAGTATGACAACAGGATGCAAATCCAGAGATTCGCCCATAATCTTGGGTTGGACAACATTGCCCATGGCAAACTGAATGAGACCAGGAATAATAATGACCAGGGTTTTGGACAAAATCGATAGCTCAGGATTTAGAAGGGCAACCGGAAGGGGCAAAATCGTTGCTATAATTGAGCCAATATTGGGAATAAAGTTGAGTAGAAAAGCCAACAGTCCGAAAATCCAGGCAAACTCTACTCCCAGAATTGCCAGCGTAGCCCCGACAAGAAAACCGGTAGCTCCCGACACCAATGTCACATTTAGAATGTATTTCTTTATGCGGCTCTCGACTTCGCTGAGAATTCCTCCGGCATGCGGATGGGAGTTCTTCTGGCCTATTATTAAGAACATCATGAAAATTACAACCAGGATGCCGTTGGAGACAACACTCATGGTTCCGCTGAGCATGCTGGACAGCAAACCGGTTACAGTGTCGAGTGGAATAATATCCAGAATTGATTCGGAGAGTTGCTCGGGTGCAATACCTAATTGCTGGAGGGGCAAGATCGCTGAAACAGCGTTCATTAATTCATTGATGCGATCCTTATAGATCGAAGATTGCTCACTTATTTCGCCAGCCGAGGATGTAATGAGCATTCCCAGGAAGGCTAGAATGACAAGCCCTAATAGAATTGTCGTAATTACGGCCAGCCAGCGGGGCAGCTTTAGTTTCCGGCATTGGACATCTATAACAGGGCTCAGGCAGGAGGTGAAAAATAATGCGAGAACGAAGGGAATGAAAACCGATTTGAGCCAGAACAATGCGGCGCCTGTTGCTACAACTGCCAAAATAATCAGACATAATGTCTGGATTCTCTGTTGAAAGTGTGTTTCCGCCATTTTCACATCCCCCAAACCAAGTTTCCTTAATGTGTAAGATAACTACCCTGACTATCAACTAAAATCATTCGTCAAAAATATATTTCCCAACGCGGGTGGCCTGCGTCTTTAGTTGGTTGGGCAGAAGTCCCCGACTTCTGCCATTTATATTTTCCCATAGGCAGGTGTCGGTGACATCTGCCCTACTCAAAGAATTGGTCATACTGACGACAGCCAGACTTCGTCTGTTATTGGCTCGGCCTGTGGCCTCACACTATGGTTCGGTCATACACACGCCAGTGAAAAAGCACACTTCGTGTGCTATTTGATGATGACCAGTTTGCCGATTTGGTCGCCGAGAGCAGATTCTACGTGCCATAAATATATCCCGGTGACCACTTCCTGAGTGTTGCGGCTGATGACATCCCAAACCTCCTGCTGAGATTCAGGTCCGCCTTCAGGATAAAAATGATCGATGGTTTCGACCATATCGCCATTAATGGTGAAAATGCGGATAGTACAAACGGAAGGCAGGTTGATGAAATGAATTTTTCGCGCTCGTTCGGCCGATTCCAGCCGACTGCGGTTTTCATACCCGGCGCGAGCATATTCGCCATCGCCGCGATACGGGTTAGGGAAAACCGTTACGCCCAGGCCTTGTTTCTCCACCATGTCCGACGAGGGGAGAGGGTAATCGCGGACAGCATTGATCAGCGGCGATGATTCCATCGGGCCCAGAGAAAGTTTGGCCGAACCGAAATCAAAAGTGGTGACCGCAAAATAGTAAGGCTTGGAGGGCTGAAGGTTGTCGATGGTGTACTCGTATTCATAATAACGCTGGTAACCCTCGGCGGTGGTGTCGGTCAGATCATTAGGCGAGGCGTCGGGATAGATTTTATGTATCAGCCGAGGATCG
>JAAEQF010000751.1 GCA_024231695.1 FCB group bacterium | reverse complement strand
CCCCAAAACCCCAAAACCCCGTGAGTGATTAGAGATATATGCTTGAGAAATAATCGTTTATTTGAAGTTTTAGTTGTCAGTTAACAATTTTTGATTTCTTGCCAAAACAGTTGGTGAAATATTTAACTTGATTGTTAAACTGCCGCCGTTAGAATGTCCTTGACTTAAAATCTTTAATTTGTATTGAACACTTATAATTCAAAAAAATCAAAAAATGAAAGCCGCATTCGCCGTCGCACTCTTCACCGCCGCTCAGGCTGCCGAAAACTTCTGGGGCTCCAGCAGCAACTCTTACAGCAGATACAGCAAGCCTTCCTACTCCAGCTACTCCGCTCCCAAGAGCTACAGCTCCCAGGGCTCCTACTCCAAGAGCTACTCCTCCGGCTACTCTGCCCCCAAGCCCACCTACAACAGCTACTCTGCCCCCAAGACCTACAACAGCTACCAGGCCCCCAAGTCCTCCTACAGCAGCCAGTACTCTGCCCAGAAGTCCTACGGCTACCAGGCCCCCAAGCCTCAGTACCAGGCCCCCAAGCCCCAGTACCAGGCCCCCAAGCCCCAGTACCACTAGCCCAACCACTACCAGCAGCAGCACTCCAACGGCGCTATGTTCTACAACGTCCTCGACCAGAGCGAAAGAGAGCTCCAGCTCCACCAGAACGCCATTGCTGCCCTCCGTGTCGCTCTTGTCGCCAAGGAGAAGGACGCCTTCTGATTCTGACTAAACATGATTGAGTGCCCTGCCTTTCGTAGAGCAACCCGTTTTAGAGAATTACCAACAACAAGACAATGTGCACTATGCTATATTTCTGCTAAAAGGGCACCAAAGTCTGTTAATTTGTTTACGAAATTTCATGATAATACAAGCTCTTTTTGCAATTCATTTTTTTGTTTATAACCTCGCCCTTCCCAACTGCTCTGAAATATTCTGCCCAACTCCCACCCCACTAAACGCTATCCTCAATTTTCATTCAAATCAAACAAAAATTATCAAAAAAATTGGTAGAGCATGGGGTTTTGGGGTTTTGGGG
>JAAEQF010000750.1 GCA_024231695.1 FCB group bacterium | reverse complement strand
TTTAGGATTCCTTCCGGTGTATTTTCCCCTCGGCTGAAGCGAGCTTTTCGCTCAACCGGGGATTCTCGTTATTCTCTAGCAAACGACGAAACACTTCCGCCGCCAGGCGCGGGTAGCCCTGGTTCATGTACAAATCGGCCATCGTCTCGGTAAAGAAGGGGATTTTGCGAAGGCCTCGTCCGGTCGACGTAGGCGACGCCTCCCTGGGGCGCTTCAGCGTGATAGTCCGAGTGGTTGCTCCGGGGCGGGCCTCAACGTTCGATCTCAGACCGCGACATTGCGGATCGATCTCCAGAATCCGGCGATAGTTGGCCATCGCTGAGGGCTCATCGCCTTCGGAAAACCGGATATCCCCCAGATGCTTCAGAGCCACAACGTTGTCAGGATCGCGCGAAAGGACACGGTAGAACTGTTCGCCGGCGGATTCGATCTGACCGGCCCGGTGCAGCGCCCGAGCATAAACAAGACGACCGCCGGTGAGATCCGGTTCGTCGTCCAAATGCTCCTTGCAGAGGCGGACGGCCTCGGAGTATTTACCCTGTTCCAGGCATCGAGCGGCCCCGGCCACCCAGTAACCCTCGTCGGCCAGCTTTTCGATCAGTGATTCCTCAGACTGTTTCATATCAAGCATTGATCTGTAGATAACGAAAGGTTCGTCGATAAGCAAGGGGGCATACGGAAGCTACACCAACTAGACCTTGGGGGTATAGAAATGATCGATTGCTGTCGGTTTGGCATTGTCGGAAAGCCGTTACTTCCCTGTTTCCATAAGCGGAAGCCGTCTGCAAATCAATGCCGCTAGGAGGCACATATGTTCAGCCTATCCTGTGTTATAAGGCAGAGACGTGATTGTGCGCAAATGTTAAATATTGGTCTAGACCAATGTAAAATAATAGCATTTTCATCTTGACTGTAACCTCTTAATATCTATATCATTTATATGCGTGTAGCGTTAATTAGTCACGAAGAGACTGTCAATTAGTTCTCCAAAGGATTTAGAAGAAATGGCTGGGTTCAAGTACTTTGACCTGGGAATAGTATTTCCCCCATTCGAGTCGCCCCTAACAGACTTGATAATAGAATTGGATTACTTGCGAAAGAAACAGTTATACGGCTCAACGCCGCCATTTATCTTCTTCCAATTGAAGAGCATATTCCACATGCTGGAAAGCTTGGCATCTGCGAGAATAGAGGGTAACAACACCGAGGTGGCAGAATATATAGAGACCAAAATTCTGAACAAGTCCCAAGCCAACAACGAAATCAAAGAAATCCAGAATATGGAGGAATGCCTACAATTCATAGACGAGAATATTGGAACTTCGAAAATCGACAGAGCTTTTGTCAGCGAGCTGCACAAGAAAGCGGTAGAAGGCTTGCCACCTCCTCCAGATGGAGAGGGAGACGCTACTCCCGGCTCATATAGAACAAACAATGTGAGAATAAATAACTCCCTTCACAACCCACCCGATCCTCTCTCCACCGCCCCCTTTATGGACAGTCTCTTTGAGTTCATTGAGGCGGCTGATAGCCCCAAGTATGACCTGCTAAAAACCGCGATCGCCCATCATCGATTCGTGTGGATCCATCCCTTCAGCAATGGCAATGGGAGAACGGTAAGACTGCTCACGTACGCAATGCTTGTAAAATATGGGTTCTCGGTTAATAAGGGTCGCATTCTTAATCCGGCAGCTGTGTTCTGTACTGACAGAGACGACTATTACGAAAAGCTGGCTCTTGCTGATACTGGTACTGACGAGAATATACTGATCTGGTGTCAGTATGTACTTGAGGGCCTAAAGATTGAGATTGAGAAAATCGATCATCTTCTTGAGTATGCATTCCTCAAGAAGAAAGTACTATTGCCCGCTATCAGCTACGCATTAGATAGAAAGCACATTACTGACTTAGAATCGAAGATTCTGAAAAGGACCGTTGAGAAACAGATCCTCAAATCATCCGATTTGACGGATATCGTAACGTCACCCTATGTCTCCGAAAGATCACGCGTTATTCGAAAACTTAAGGATAAGAAGATGCTAGCACCAATTCCTGACAGCCCACGACGGTATAGCATTCACTTCTTCAACAGTTTTTTACTTCGCGGGATTATCGACGCTTTACACAACGAGGGTTTTGTAACGATATAGCTGATGGTGAGGGGTCAACGGTCCTTTTGCCTGCCGGACTCAATCCGTCCCAGTCTTGCCAGGCCAACTCAACCCAGCTTCTTCAACAACTCGCTTGACGACCGCCCCGGCGTCAGCCGGACCCGCCGCACGCTCCCACCGATGGATTTGACAAAGCGGGCGCCCACGATTTCGGAGATTTTGTAGTCCGCTCCCTTTACGAGCACGTCGGGCTCGATCTCCCTAATTAACTTGCCCGGCGTTTCTTCGCCGAATACCACCACATAGTCTACCGCCTGCAGGGCCGAAAGAATGGCCGCCCGGTCGTCCTGTTTTTGGAGCGGCCGCCCGGGACCTTTTAACCGCCGTACGGATCGGTCGCTGTTGAGACCGACTATGAGCACGTCGCCGAAGGTCTTCGCTTTGGCCAAATAAGTTACGTGCCCCCGGTGAAGGATGTCAAAAACGCCGTTTGTGAACACGACCTTCCGGCGCTGTCGACGAAGTCTCACCCCCAGGGCTGCGGCTTGTTTTCGATTAACCAGCATTTCTCAATAAAAATAGAGTTTGTGTTGCGTTTCCACCAGGGCTCCCCGCGACGCGACACCTTCGGGCGATACCGCCGACATCTCCATCTCCCGGCTGGACTGGTTGGACCTGACCAGCATAGTGGCTATCTCTACCACCAGTTCGGTGTGAGTTCGCGAGGTTATCGGGCTCAGGTTGATCGCCTCGACGACACTGTCGTTGAGTTGGAAATATCCGACTACAGATTCGTTGCTCTGCCCGATCATAGCCGCCAGTTCCGCCGGGTTGGAGTGTACGACTACCTGCACCCTTGCGCACGGCACACCTTCGAGTGTAGCGGTGTCAATCAACTCAACAGCCTGAAAGAGCCTGACGTTGATCCCGGAAGGAAGGGTTATCGCGTCCGAAGTCAGCACCGGCTCCCCGGCGGACAGTTCGAGATCGACCAGTTCGCCAAGGGATGAATTCCATTCATCTAGCTCACCAGCCGTCAGCATTTCCGGATCAATCACGCTGCGAAGCCCTGCGGCCATTTGCGGTTCGAACCGATCGTCGATCATTTTGAACAGGCTGTCGTATCCCCGAACCTCGACCGCTCGACCCAGAGTGTCAATCACGTGAACTACCGTTACCTGATTGAAGAGGCCGGCGAAGGGATCCGCCAGGCGGGCGCCATCGCGGCTCATCACGGTGGAGTCGGTTACGGTCGTCATTTCATAGCGATCACCGACTTTTGAAAGCGTGTGACGGTTGAAAACCCGGGTGGTATCGACTGTTATGGTTTGCTCGTACGAG
>JAAEQF010000749.1 GCA_024231695.1 FCB group bacterium | reverse complement strand
GCGACCAATGTCTCGCATGCAGCAGGCCGTTGGCCGCTTTACGCGCAGGGCACGACGCAGCATGGAGCGGATTGATCGGGTAACCAGCCGGGTTGC
Organism: FCB group bacterium; assembly: GCA_024231695.1. Lineage (GTDB taxonomy): Bacteria > Zixibacteria > MSB-5A5 > GN15 > JAAZOE01 > JAAEQF01. The sequence continues at coordinate 1,142 of JAAEQF010000749.1, read as the reverse complement.
CCGGACCATCGGTAAAACCTTAAAAATAGCGATCTTAGGTGTGGCCGCCGCCGCCGGGACTCTCGGCGTTGCGGTCAACCGGTTGGCTAATGATTTGGATGGGTTGGCAAAGGAATCCAGGCGGCTGGATTTTCCAATCGAAGAATTGCAGAAATGGCAATTTGTAGCGGGACAATCTGGCCTCGCTAATGAGGCATTTACAAAAGGGCTCCGTACGTTTTCAAAACGGTTGGGTGAGGCCGGAATGGGATTTGGGGCGCTCAAAGAATCGCTTGGCAGAAGCAATCCCGCACTATTGAAACAACTACAAAATACGAATAATGTGGCGGACGCGTTTGAATTGTATCTTAAGGCAATTCGAGAGGCACCCCGGGCAGTCGATAAAATAGCGCTAGGAACTACGGCGTTCGGTAAAGCCGGCGTTGATATGGTCAACATAACGCACAGCTCGACCAAAGCTATTGATGCACTCAAAAAAAAACAAATAGAGAATGGCATCGTGACGATGCGTCAAGCTCAAATGGCCGAGATGTATGTGGATGCCCTCGACACCCTTAAGCGCTCTATGGGCGGGTTTATGCAAACGGTGCTCGTGCCATTACTCCCCATAGCCACAGTACTAATGAAGCGGCTCCGCGAGTGGGTCGTTGCGAACAAAGAAATTATTGCAACCCGAATTAAAGAATGGGCCGTTGGACTCGTTACGAATTTCAAGAGAATCGTTAAATGGGTTAAGGGTGTCGCCATCGGCATCGGTATATTTTTTGCGCTCGCGGGCGCGCTCAAAGCAGTGATCGCGGTTCTCACGGTGGTGAATGCCCTCGCCACCGCAAATCTGATTAGTCTAATTGTGTTGGCTGTGGTTGCTGCAATCGCGGCGATAACAGCCTTAGTCTATTGGGCCGAAGAACTCGTAGCGTGGTTTGAATCGATCCCGGCGCCTATCCGAATTATTTTAATGGTATTGAATCCGTTTATAGCGATGTTGTACGGATTTGTGAAAATCGTTGCGTACATCAAAGAAAACTGGGTCGACATGTGGAATGGCATGGTTGACACAGCGGAGTGGGCGATCAATGCATTGCTCCAAAATGGCCCAATCAGTTGGCTGATTGCGGCGCAGTTCACATTGATGGACCTCG
>JAAEQF010000748.1 GCA_024231695.1 FCB group bacterium | reverse complement strand
CCCCAAAACCCCAAAACCCCGTGAGTGTTTGTGTGATATGGTGTATAAAGAATAGATGTATCAAATATGAGAGATAGGTTTTGAATTTCAGCTGATGTAGATATGTCCACGTCGTTTACGAGGCTTAATCTTAAGACGCAACTCCGATTTAAATTCTTGAACGCAATTAGGTAAAGGGGATGCTACAACGCAAACTCTCGAAGGAGTCTTCCGTCAAAGTTAGCCTCGCTCGACTGGAGAAGACTAAAGTGCGCCGTCATGCCCGGACATAAAGGCGAAGAAGCCCGGGTGACGCCTTCAGTTCTTTCCCCAATCAGCCTCACTCCCGTTGTTGTTGTTTCTTTATACCAAGAGCGCCGCCAAAAACTAAGATGGCTGACTCTGGTATGAAGTAGTTTTTCGTTCGGACTGACGCGTCAAAATTCTTTCTTCGCTGTCAGCTCCCCCAGTCTTTCTTGTAACAGGTTTTGCAGCAAATTCTTCACATTTGTCGACGTCTCAGTCGGGCTAGAAGTCTATAACGGTGCGGGTTGCGGTTACACTTCTTGCTACGCGAGCT
>JAAEQF010000747.1 GCA_024231695.1 FCB group bacterium | reverse complement strand
CTACCAACTGAGCTAGGGCGGCATCTCACTAAGTCCTGCAATAAATAAAATTTACGGCTCTTGTCAACTCCAAAATTCAATAGTTGTAAATATTCTCATCATTCATCATAATTCATCATCATTATCCCGACCCAAAAGGGCTGCGCCGATGAATCCGGCGGTATTACCCAACCGAGCCGGAACCACCGATAAATCCGCGGTTGCCGGAGTCAGGGCCCTGGCCATGATGGTTTTTCTGACTGTATCGACAAAAATGGAGCCACCTTCAACTACCCCTCCCCCCAAAATGACCATTTCCGGGTTGAAAGCATTGACCAGACCGATCAAGGCCGTCCCCAATATTTCGGCCGAGGAAATCAGGACTTCATGGGCGACTTCATCTTTGCGTTTGATGGCCGTAAATAGTTTGCGGATAGTCAGGCGGGATAAATCGTCGCCGATTATGGCGGCAAAGGCCGGAGTTATGTTGCCGGTCAGTCTTTCGGTCAAGCGCTTTAATATAGCTCGCGAGGAAACCAAAGATTCCAGGATTTGACCATCGGCAGGATCTTCGTAATTGCTCCAGGGCACCATATGGCCGATTTCACCGGCGCAATAATTGACTCCCCGATAGATTTCGTTGTTTAGGATCAGTCCGCCGCCGATCCCGGTGCCGACAGTAAGGCAGACAATATTTCTATGGCCTTTTCCCGCGCCAAAGCGATGTTCAGCTATGGCAGCGCAATTGGCGTCATTATCGACAAAGACGGGAAGATTCAACTGCTCAGCCATTCGGTCCCGCAGGTGAAAACCGACCCAGTTGAGGATATTGGGACTGCATCCCTGAATAACTCCGGTTTCGATATTGATCGACCCAGGCGATCCAACGCCGATGTAATTGACGGTTGTGTTCTGTTCGTCGGCTTCAATCAATAACTGTTCTCCACAGCGAACGACTTTGGCAAAAAGTGATTCGGGACGGGTATTTTTTGGCGTGGGCGTATGACTGCGATACCTTTCGTTACCCTTGGCGTCGATGAGACCGTACTTGATACTGGTAGCCCCGATGTCAATCCCGGCAAAAAGCGTTTCGTTCATCGTTTTCTCTTTTTGCTTCCCGTTTCCTGTGCCCGCGTAAATTTAAAGCGGAAGATCAAGACTACAGTCAACATAGCCGCTCCAATCAAGGCCTGATAAATCGTCAAATTCTTGATCGATGCCAAACTGGGTTTCCCGGAGCCGATCATGAAGGCGAGATAATGCATGAAGGCATTTACCCCGATCATAATCGGGAAAAAGATGGCTATTTTGCGCCTTCCCAGACCGTACCCGAGCAGAGCGCCGGAGGCGGTGTGAAAGAGGATCATGAAGATGACATTGGCGGCCAGAATGAGCTTCAGGATCAGATCGCTGGACAGAGACGTCTGACAGGCTTCAAAATAGCCGAATCCTGCCCCGATAAAGGCTCCCAGCGCAATCAGCATAACTACTCGCGGTTTCAGCAGGCGGGCAATAATAAGTAGAGGAAGGAGTTTCAGAGTTTCATGTATGATCCCGGTAATCAGCGAGGGCACTATACCAAGCCAGGCAACCGAACCTTGAGGATTAGTGAGATAAGCTCGGCCATAAGCCTGTTGCAGGGGATCATGAGTAATATAGATCAAAAGATAAACCAGCGCCCCGGCCACGAACAGAAGATATGACCATTTTTCGTTGAATCCGTTGCGACCCAAAAATAAAAGCCAGATGAGGGCGGCCAGTAGATATATTCCGTATTGAGGAATTCTGTCACGGAAACCGGAGATGGTTTCGGTTGTGGTTTTCTTTTCTTCTTTTTTGGAATTGACCGAAGCATCGATCCAGCTCAGTTCGGCAGTAATTTCCCGGTCGCGGTCACGCAGCTGAATAAGACGATTATGCTTGTCCACGTAGGCCGTCTGGCGGCACGGCCTTAAAATCTCCACCTGCCAGACCGAATCGGCCAAAGGCGTATTACTGATAGCCACCTTATCGACAACTTCGAATTCAAAGGTGGCATTGTACATCCCCTGCGGCGAGAAGATGGGAACTTCAAAGCTTTCGCCCATATTTAAATCATGCAGGGCAAGTATAATCGACAATTGATCAACCAAAAACGGGTCATAGGTGAATAGATGAGGGGCAAAAGGTTTAGTGGTATAACCCTCGGGAGTATCCCCTTTTTGGATATGCATCGTCTGTGACGTGGAATCGTAACGAAGGATCACCTTTTCTATGCGACCATCGATGGTGAGATCATAATCGACATTAACAAAATGACCGGCAGTGTCGAAGGCCATAATACCTTCAAAGACTATGCCGGAACCGGAATCATTGGGTGTAAGGTCAAGCGCTAGCAGGCTTTGTAGCTTCAAGGCCTTGAGGTTTCCATAGACATCCACTTGGGCGCCATACATAAGACTATTAAGGCGTCCCAGCCGGGCGCTGTCTGTATGAAATAGATAAACCCGCCTCTCCCCCATCTCCCAAAACTCGGCGACGGATTCCGCCCGGGGCAGATTCTGAGCCGATACGGGGATGGCCGAAATCAGGACCAGGGCCGCAAGGATAACAGTAATGATTTTTTTCAACGCAAAAACCTCCACTCCGATTGATCTATTCTATTAAATATATATCGGCAAACCGGGCCGGCAAAGACAAAAAAAAGCCCACCAACCGGCGGGCTTTTTTAAATTTGCCAAAAATTAGATTGATTGCCTGACTTTTTTGTATGCCGAAAGGGCCGAAGCCACAACGACGATCTTTACCAGGGCTCCGGGCAGGAACGGGAACAGCCCGACTTCGAGCAGATTTCCTTGAGGAGCAAAGACAGCCAAGCCGGTTAAACCGGCAGCAAAAATCAGCGCACTGCCACAAGTTAACACGATTAGAAGGCGGGTGTAGGTCATGGAAACCAAACGCTCAGACAGATGTCCGACCACAAAAGCGGCCAGAACGAAACCAGCCAGATATCCCCCGGTCGGGCCGAAGAATTTGACCAATCCAGCCGTACCTCCGGCAAACACCGGCAAACCAAGCGCGCCCTCGACCAGATAAGCCAGAACGGTCAGAGATCCGGCGACCGGCCCGAGAAACAGTCCACAGGCCAAAACGGCCATGGTCTGAGCCGTTATCGGCACCGGTGAGAACGGAAGCGGGATTTGAATATAGGCCGATGCAATCAGCAAAGCGTTGAATGTTAGCATAAGCGTCAACCGGCGTCCCAGCGCCAGTTCGCCCAGATAAAACCTGTCGGCTACAGCCGCACGTACCTTGTGCATAAAACCTCCACTTTATTTGTTCATTACTGATTTCAAAACTTCACGGGCGACAACAATGCGCTGAACTTCCGAGGTACCCTCGCCGATCTCGCACAGTTTGACATCGCGATACATTCGTTCGGCCGGATATGGCCCGGTCTGGAAGCCTTCCAGACCCAAAATCTGAATTGCCTGAAAACAAACTCGGTTGCCGACCTCGGAGGCGTACAGCTTGGCCATAGCCGACTCCTTGGAATATTTCACTCCGGCATCCTTCATCTGCGAGGCGCCATAGACCAGATAACGAGCAGCCTCAATCTCCGTGGCCATATCGGCCAACTGCCATTGCACCGCTTGCGTGGTCCCGATCGGCTTGCCGTTTTCCATATGACCGCCGGCATATTTGAGAGCGCATTCGTAGGCGCCCTGAGCCAGCCCCAGAGCCATCGCGCCGATAGAAACCCGGCCGCCATCAAGGGTGATCATGAAATGTTTAAAACCCTCCCCTAACGCACCCAGCTGATTTTCGAAAGGTACTTTGACATCGGTAAAATGAAGGAAAGCAGTATCGGAACCGCGCAGACCCATTTTGTTTTCCTTCTTGCCTATGTCGTAGCCGTCCCAATCCTTCTCCAGAATAAACGACGATATGCCCTTGACTCCCGGTTCGTCCGAAGTTCGGGCCGTGTCGATGGAAGCGAAAGCATGCGAGGCCGAAGTGATAAAGCACTTGGTGCCATTCACCAGCCAATGGTCATCCTTTTTCTCAGCCGTACTCTTGGTCGCTCCTGCATCGGAACCAGCGTCTGGTTCAGTCAGGCCGAAGGCCAGGAGTTCGCCACCTTTGGTCCCACGGGGAAGATATTTCTTCCTCAGCTCATCACTCCCAAATTTGAAAATGGGGAAACAGCCGAGGCTGTTGTGAGCAGCGATGGTTATTCCGGTGGAACCGCAGACGCGCGACAGTTCCTCGACGGCAATGGAATAACAAACCGTGTCCACCGGCGAACCACCATATTCCTCTGAAACCACCATTCCCATCAAACCCATTTCAGCCAGAAGCGGAAGGTGTTCAGTCGGAAATCTTTGCTCAAGGTCGATTTGGGTCGCCAAGGGAGCTATCTTCTCATCGGCAAAGGCGCGGATTTTTTCTCGAAACTGTAATTGTTCTTTTGTCAGCAGCAATTTATTAATCCCTGAGTATTTGACGTGAAATGACCATCTTTTGCGCTTCGGTCGTGCCCTCGTAAATCTCCGTCACCCGGGCGTCACGGAAATACCGTTCCACGGCATATTCCTTCATGTAGCCATACCCGCCATGAATCTGTACGGCTTCGTTGACGACCCAATTGGCAGCTTGCGAGCAAAATAATTTGGCCATAGAGGACTCCATGGCGACATTTTTGCCTTCATCTTTCAAGGTTGCGGCGCGGAAAGCCAGAAGACGCCCGGCATCAATCTTGGTGGCCATTTCAGCTAATTTGAACTGAATGGCCTGAAAATTGCAGATCGGCTGATTGAACTGAACGCGTTCCTTGGAGTATTTAATTGCTTCCTCGTAGGCGGCGCGAGCAATACCCAGAGATTGGAAAGCAACGCCTATACGGCCGTTGTTAAGAATGATCACGGCTGTTTTGAAACCGGACCCTTCCTCGCCAACCATATTTTCGGCCGGAATTTCGACATCGGCAAAAGAGACCTCGCGGGTATCGGAAGCCTTGATGCCCATTTTCTTTTCCTTGGCGCCAACAGTGACGCCGGGAGTGTCCCTGGGAACGACAAAACAGGATATTCCTTTGGTGCCCTTTTCTGCATCAGTAACGGCAAAGACGATAAAAACACCGGCTAGACCGCCGTTGGTAACGAAGGTCTTGGTGCCGTTGATGACATAATTGTCACTCTTTTTCTCGGCCGTAACTTTGACGGAGGCGGCGTCGGTGCCGGTATTCGGTTCGGTCAGGCAATAGGCGCCGATAGTTTTCCCGGCAGCCATATCGGGTAAAAACTTTTGTTTCAATTGATCGGACCCAAAACGATTTATGGCTTCACAACAAAGGGAATTATGCACCGAGAGCATAATCATCAATCCGGCGCAAGCGGCGGCCAGCTCTTCCATGGCGCAGTTGTTAGTCACGGTGGAAAACTCGAGTCCGCCATATTCCTCAGGCAGCATCATACCAAAGTAGCCGAGTTCGGCCAGTTCATCGAGGATATCCTGAGGCAGGCCTTCCTCTTCATCCCATTTTTCCGCATTAGGTAGAATACGCTTGGCGGCCAGATCGGCCGCCGTTTCCTTAATCATCAGATCATCTTCAGATAGCCTGAAATCCATCACTCGAGCTCCTATTCGTAGGTGTAAAAGCCACGCCCGGTTTTGCGTCCCAGATATCCGGCCTGAACCATTTTTTTCAAGAGAGGACAGGGGCGATACTTGGTGTCGCCGAGTCCGTCATGCAGAACCTCCATGATCGCCAGGCAAACATCGAGACCGATGAAATCGGCCAGGGTCAACGGGCCCATCGGGTGCGCCATACCGAGTTTCATAACCGTATCTATAGCCTCCACCGTACCAACACCTTCCATCAGAGCATAGGCGGCCTCGTTGATCATCGGCATGAGCAGACGGTTGGCGATAAAACCGGGAAAATCATTGACTTCTACCGGTGTCTTGCCCAGTTTTTCGGCCAGTTCCTTGATCGTGGCGAAAGTTTCATCGGAAGTTGCGATGCCGCGGATCAGTTCAACCAGCTTCATCATCGGTACCGGGTTCATAAAATGCATACCAATGAATTGATCCGGGTGCTTGGTAATGCCGGCCAGTTGCGTGATCGGCAAGGATGAAGTGTTGGAAGCTAATATGGCATCATCGGCACAGATGGCATCGAGTTTCTTGAAGATTTCTATTTTGACGTCCAGCGCCTCATAGACCGCTTCGATAACCAGCTGTGAATCGGCGGCAACGTTTAAATCGGTGCCGGGATTGATATTGGCCAGCGTCGCCTTCATCTGATCTTCGGTGATCTTTTCCTTCTTGACCATGCGTCCCAGATTCTTGGTGATGGTCTTGATGGCCCGATCAAGATAAGCCTGTTCGGTTTCCACCAGATTGACCTTGTAGCCGCATTGAGCAAACACATGGCTGATGCCGTTGCCCATCGTGCCGCCACCGATAATCGTTACCTGTTTTATGTCGTTTACGTTCATTTTTCTCTCCCAGATTGAAAATATATTTATCAGACCATCTCAATAGCCATAGCCACGGCATTACCGCCGCCGAGACACAGGGTTGCCATACCGTTCTTCAAACCACGATCGGCCAGACCATACATCAGAGTAGTGAGAATCCGCGTCCCAGAGGCTCCGATAGGATGACCCAGGGCGACGGCACCACCGTTAACGTTAACCTTGTCCCAGTCCCAATCCAGTTGACGGCCGTCGGCCAGGCACTGAACCGAGAAAGCCTCATTGGCTTCAATCAGGTCGAAATGATCGAGTTTGACATTCATCCGTTCACACAATTTGCGGACGGCATATATAGGCGCATAGAAAATCAATTCCGGTTCGACGCCGGCGGTGCTGTAACTGACGACGCGGGCGATCGGTTCCAGGTTGTTCTCTTTCATGTACTTTTCAGAGACGACGACCACAGCCGAACTACCATCGTTGAGACCGGGAGCATTGCCGGCGGTGACAGTACCGTCTTTTTGGAAAGCGGGCCGAAGTTTGGCCAGAGCTTCCGGTGAAATACTCGGGCGCGGGCACTCATCTTTCTTGAAGATAATGGGATCTTTCTTCCGCTGAGGCACCTCGATGGTAAAAATCTCTTTGTCGAATTTACCGCTTTCCTGAGCGGCCACGGCTTTCTTGTGTGAATTAAAAGCGTATTCATCCTGATCTTCGCGCGTGATGTTTTCTTTGGCGCCGATCAGTTCGGCGGCAGCACCCATATGCCAGTTTTTGAATGAGCACCAGAGACCGTCGAGAACCATGGAATCCTGCAATTTGCGATCGCCGAATTTAAGCCCGGCTTTGGCTCCATGGAGGATATACGGTGTACCCGACATCGACTCCATGCCACCAGCGACGACGCAGTCGGCATCACCAAGACGAATAGCCTGAGTGGCCAGAGTGACGGCTTTGAGTCCCGAGCCGCAAACTTTGTTGATGGTCAGGGCGCCTGCCGTCGGCGTAACCCCACCGTATATCAGGGCCTGTCGCGCGGGAGCCTGTCCGACGCCGGCCTGAACAACATGACCCATAATCACTTCGTCAATCTTTTCGGGGTCTATTCCGGCGCGTTTGACCGCTTCCTTAACAGCCAATCCACCCAGCTGAGTGGCCGTAAATGATGACAAACCGCCCAGAAACGTGCCGATTGCCGAGCGACATGCTGATACTATATAAGCTTCATTGAAATCTGCCATGATCAATCCTCCATCTATGCATAAAAGAACAAAACAATTGGCTATAAGAAAGTTAAAATAAAACAACAAACGGCTTTGCGCAAGTGAAATAGATCACATAATGATCCTGAGTCTCTTTTAGGTGACCGAGTTTTTAATCGGAACCGGCTTGTTCAATTGATGGCGAAATATTGAAGATATTTGTTGCCGTAAGCCCCAACAATCCACGATAATAGACACGAAAGTATTGAAAATGAAGGAGTTTGTGATGAAAAAGATAATTGGAGTCATGGCCATTTTGATCATTCTCAGCGCACCCGTTTCGGCGCAATCGGGTATGGGAATCAACCTCTATGGCGGAAGTGGCTTGACCTTTCCGGCCAGTGATATGGGTGACATGGCCAAAACCGGGTATCACGGGTCGGTTGGTTTCGGTTTACAGCTCGTCCCCACTCTGGAAACCGTCGGCCGTGTATCATATCATAGCTTGCCGCTCAAAGATGAAACGGGCAGCAGCGGCGATTTCACTATCACCGAGTACGGCATTGATGTTCATGCCAATATGGCCGACCCGACAGTAAAGTTTAAGCCGTATGCTTTAATCGGCGCCGGCTATGCCAAGTATGAATTCTCGTCGGATATAATCGACGGTTTTTTGGATGGTTTGAAACCAAAAACGAAATTCTTTTATGCCTTTGGCGGTGGGCTGAAGGTAAATGCCGCGCCCAAACTCAAGTTTTTCCTTGAAATGCGCTACACCAAAATCTCAATCAAGGATGCCAGCTTCAATCATTTTCCTATCACGGTCGGATTGAATCTGAGCTTGTAACAAGTCGTCGCCAAAACGCAATTTGTCAAAAACACGACGGAGAATCCCTCTGTCGTGTTTTTTTGTGAATAAAGCGCAACACTTCAGGCAATTAGCTCGTCTTTATTACCAACAACAGTATAAACCCGGCGGGATTCAATCTTGACAAAACCGGATTAATTAACTATACTATATGGACATGGCAGGGTAGGGTAGGATCGCCGCGTACCGGGCGTTCTCAGCTTACCCACATGATCGACCTGTCATAGTTACCACATGAATTACAACACAGTACTACCGTCAGTACAGATATCGGGCAATGGGAGGATAGCCGATGAATTTCCAGTCGAGTAAGATTACGTTGTTATTAATTGCTATGCTGGTTTCTGTCTGGGCCGGAGCGGCCGGCGCGATCGGTGGACCTGTTTATGAGGACCATTCGCTGATGGTGGTCGGTCCGTTTTCACTGGAAGAATATCATGACTTTTTGCGCGAAGGCCATGATGTCGTGGAAATCCTTCCCGACGGAACAATAAAAGTTGTGTCCCGCTTGTCGGCTCGCGATCAGTTGATTGCCGATTACGGAGCCAAAATCGAAATCGAAAATATCGAAGCTTACAACCGCTCCCGGCTGGACCCTACCCGCGACATGGGCGGATACACAACCTATGGCGAAGCGGTGGTCCAGATGATCATACTCAGCGCCAATCCGCTTTTGCTCGTGGACACGATTGGGTATTCGCTGGAAGGCCGTCCGCTTTGGGGAATAAAAATATCTGATAATGTCGAAGTTGACGAGGATGAACCGGAGGTCTATTTCAACAGCCTGATCCACGCTCGGGAACCGATCGGCCTTGAAATAACCCTCGATCTGATCCATCAATTGCTGGACAACTATGGCATAGACCCGACCATAACATCGTACGTTGACGAAACCGAAATCTGGATCACGCCGATCGTCAATCCCGACGGCTATGTTTATAATGAAACCACTAATCCTTTTGGCGGCGGCATGTGGCGCAAAAATCTGCGGGACAACGGCGACGGCAGTTACGGAGTCGATTTGAACCGTAATTGGGGATTTCTCTGGGGTCTTGATGATGTCGGATCAACGGACGATGGATACGACGAGACCTATCGTGGCACGGCGGCGTGGTCCGAGCCGGAGGCGCTGGCTTTGCATGATTTCATCATCGCGCACGATTTCTCGGTAATCGTCAATTATCATTCTTACGGCAACATGTATGTTCGCCCGTTTGGATTCGACCGCAGTGTCCGTAATGCCGATATGCCCAAGTACAGTCCTCTTCTGGACAGCCTGTATCATCTGAATTACTACAGTATCACTCCCAGCATGTATCCGACCAATGGCGGAGCCTATGACTGGCAGTACGGTGAGCAGTTTGAGAAACGGAAAATATTTGGAATTCTCCCTGAAGTTGGCTACTGGTTCTGGCCGGATGCAATTGATAT
>JAAEQF010000746.1 GCA_024231695.1 FCB group bacterium | reverse complement strand
CCCCAAAACCCCAAAACCCCGTGGGTAGATAGTAGATTGGAAATTTTTGGTTATGGGAAGATTTCCAGATTTTATTAAACTTAAAAATTTGTATTAAAGATGTAAGCCGCCGACCAACAGACTATTGATAAGGCCCGTGAAGACGCCCTCGCCACCGCCACTGCCGCTTTCGACAAGCTCGATCTCGACGGAAACGGTTTCGTTGACAAACAAGAAATTAACAAGCTCGCCCAGGACGGTCTTGGTCTTCCCGAGAACGCCGATGCAGAGGATCGCGCAAAGAAAATTGAGGAATTTTTCGCCACCTTCGACGCTAATGGTGATGGCAAGATCTCCAAACAAGAATGGCTCAACTTCTTCGGCACCCTCTTCGACTCCGTCATTCAGGCCGGCCTCGCTCAGCCCCAGTGAGGTCCACAATTTGCACAACCGCATTGATGCAACTGCATAAAGTCATTAACTAGTTCATAGGCCTCATTGACCGATCGCTTGCATGTGAAGCACCATAGAGCTGAAACTCAGACGGTAAATCTTGTTTGTCTCGCGACGCGGCGAATTACTAAAATTGGCGCTTTTCGAACCACTCGAATTTTATTTCTCTGTCCTAGATTAATGGCATAAAACAAGCACATAAGATATCTATCTTCTTAACCATCACTCACTCACAAATCTCAAACTTACGGGGTTTTGGGGTTTTGGGG
>JAAEQF010000745.1 GCA_024231695.1 FCB group bacterium | reverse complement strand
TATCCGCTGAGCCGCGCCGACCGGGTGCTGCAGAGCGCCGGTGCGGGCTTCGACTTCTCGCTCTGGGAGCTGTTCGCGCCGCTTGCCTTCGGCGCCGGGGTGGTGTTGCCGGCGGCCGAAGAGCCGCGGGACCTCGCGGCCCTGATCGGGCTGATCCGCCGGCGGCAGGTGACGGTGGTGCACTTCGTGCCCTCGGTGCTGGCGGCGTTTCTGGATCAGGAGGAGGTGAAGCGGTGCGAAAGCGTGCGGCTTGTCTTCTCCGGCGGCGAGGCGCTGAGCTCGGCGCTGGCGGAGCGGGTGCTGGCGCGCCTGGGTGCCCGACTGATCAACCAGTATGGCCCGACGGAAGCGAGCATCGACGCCACCTTCCACCGCTGTCGGCCCGGGGAAGTAGCCGCGGCCACGGCGGCGATCGGCCGCCCGATCGCCAACACCGTGGTCCGGGTGCTCGATTCCGCCCTGCAGCCGGTGCCGTGCGGTGTGGCCGGGGAGCTGTGCCTCGGCGGGGTGGGGCTGGCTCGGAGCTACCTCGAACGTCCGGCGCTGACCGCTGAGGTTTTCATTCCGGACCCGTTTGCCGGCGAGGCCGGGGCGCGTCTTTACCGCACCGGCGACCTGGTGCGGTATCTGCCGGCGGGTGAGCTGGAATTCCTGGGCCGGATTGATCGTCAGGTCAAGGTGCGCGGCTTCCGCATCGAGCTCGGGGAGATCGAGGCGGTGCTGGCTCGCCACCCCGACGTGCGGGAAGCGGCGGTAATCGCCCGCGACGATGGTCCCCGGGGTCCGCGGCTGGTGGCTTGGGTGGCCGGCGATGCCGCGGACCGGGAGCTGCGGGTTTTCCTCGGCCGCCATCTTCCGGAGTACATGGTGCCGGCGAGCTTCCTGGGTCGCGAGTCGTTACCGCGGACCGCTGCCGGCAAGGTCGACCGCCGGGCGCTCGCGGCGCTGCCGGAGAGCGATCTGCCGGCGGCGGAGCGGGTGGCGGCACC
>JAAEQF010000744.1 GCA_024231695.1 FCB group bacterium | reverse complement strand
TGGGCCTAGATGTACCAAAATGGGCCCACCTGGGGCCACTTTTGTCTACCTTGCATGCAGTTTTGCTCACTTTTCTTTTGATGCACTTTTGGCAATGCTTCTCGCTACACGTAAAAATAAAATGACTGTGCGCTGGGGCGCCGTTGTGTTGGCTGCTGTGGAGGTGCCACACCCAGTGCCATGCTTCCGTCTCCATGTTTCTGGTCTGCGCAGTCTCTAACTCCCTATGCTATAGATATACACATGGCGCATTTTTGCACACTTTTAAGTACTTTTTCTGTGTTTTTGTGTAATATTCATTATTTTTAGTGCAATTTGCTGTAGTTTTGTGGTTTTCCCATGACCTTTCATCAAAAATGTACAAGTGTTCACGAAAACCTAATAAAAATGCATAAAAATGCACAAAGGAACGCCCCAAGTAGCCAAAAATGCCTCCAAAGTGCACAAAAGTGGCCCCAGGTGGGCCCATTTTGGTCCATCCGGGCTCACTTCTGAGGCCGGCGGTGCCATTTTTGGCCTCCCTTGCCGCATTTTTGCACACTTTTAAGCACTTTTTCTGCTGTTTTTGTGCAATATTCATTATCTTTAGTGCAATTTGCTGTATTTTTCAGGGGGCTCCACCAAAGTCACGGTGGGGAGGGACCCGGCTTGATGAAAGT
>JAAEQF010000743.1 GCA_024231695.1 FCB group bacterium | reverse complement strand
CTTACTAAGTTTATCTATCATCTTGTCTCTGGTCTCTTCTATCTCTCTGCCTTTGGTCACGCTGATCTCTTTCAGTCTGTTTATCTTGACGTCTGTCCGCTTGCCTTTGATCACGCTAATCTCTTTCAGACTGTTTTTCTTGACGTCTGTCCGCTTGCCTTTGGTCACGCTGATCTCTTTCAGACTGTTTGTCTTGACGTCTGTCCGCTTGCCTTTGGTCACGCTGATCTCTTTCAGACTGTTTGTCTTGACGTCTGTCGTCTTGCCTTTATTGCTAATCCTGACGTCTCTAATCTTTCTCTCTCTTTCCTGCAGATCCCTTGGGTCTGGGGGAACCGGGTCTCTTGCCAGGGGAACCCTTGGGTCTGGGAGATGCAGGTCTTCTACCAGGTGAGCCCTTGGGCTTTGGGGAACCGCGTCTCTTGCCAGGGGAACCCTTGGGCTTAGGAGAACCTTTTCTTTTACCTGGGGAACCCTTAGGCTTTGGTGAGCCACGTCCTGGAGATCCTTTTGGTTTGGGAGAGCCACGTCCTGGTGATTTTCTAGGTTTAGGGGAGCCTGCAGGATTGCCGTGTTGTATATTTCGTCTTACTGTGCGGCCTCTTACCTCATTTTCATCATCAGCCTCGTTGGCGAAGGTAGGATGATACTGATAAGGGTGTTCTTCCTCATATTCGTGAGGTCGAGGATAGTATGCATGGGGGTTGCGAGGGTACGCATAGCCTGCTGGCAAAATTGTTGCGTGGCGCTCCTCTCCACGACCCACAATAGGTCCACGATAGTAGGGTGCATAGTTATCGAGACTATTTGCCTCAGTAAGCTCCTGTTGGGCTTGTGTAGCACTTGCTAAAAGTGCGATTGCTAGACTAGTTTTCATTTTAAAGATAGACTTATTGCAATATTATTATAAAAAATACTCAAATATCTTTTCCAAAGGCATCTGGCACCTCAATTAATCGACTCATGGGGTTTTGGGGTTTTGGGG
>JAAEQF010000742.1 GCA_024231695.1 FCB group bacterium | reverse complement strand
TTCACCCAACATTGCCAAGGTCGAGCGGACGGCCATGGGCCGGGTTCGCCGGGCCAAGCTTTATTATCTGCGCGGTCTAACCGGTAAATCGGCTCGAATCAAAGAAAAGATTTTGGACAAGGCCGACAGCAAGAAGGCCAAATCCAAGGCCAAAGCCAAATCGACTAAAAAAGTCGAAGCCGCCCCCAAAGAGGAGAAGGCCGAATAGATCCCACGACTCGAAATTCAGTATAAAAAAACCGCCCACCCGGGCGGTTTTTTTTGTGGGCTATTTGATAACCATCTTCAAATACCTTTTATCTTTAAATCGCTTAACATTATACGTATATTACTTAATGAATTGTGAGGTGCACGGCCGGATTAACCGTGACCTTTGGATTGAAATTTCCATTACGATATAATACGAATTTTCAACGGTTATCAATGCCGAGGATTTGATCTTTCCGGCGACAATAAGTTTAAATAGCAAAATATTGTGATTGGGTTTATCATAAAACGATCACCAATTTGTTAAACGGGGAGGTAACCATGGCATGTTCGAGTGATGAATCGTTTGATCCGGCGAAGAGAAAGGACATCCTGAGGAAATTCGCACCGGTTGTTTATTTCCATCCACAGGAGAAGTACTTCCCGGATACTGTCGAGAGGTATCTTCAAAATGTACGATTAAGACTTGACATCAAGGGCGGAAGAGACAAAGGGATACGAGACCGGGTCGGCAAGGTCGGGAATTTGTTGAAACATCATGAACGCTGTCAGCATTCTGACGGTACATACCCCAGTCGCTATTTTCTTGAAATTCGCAAATCGGGCAAGAAAACCACCAGAGCCGGTTGTTACGAAAAAGCAAAATGTTATGCCAGAATCCGTCGGGCACCACATTGTAATTATAAGTGGGATATCCTTTATGTTTTCTTCTTCCCGTATAACGGAAATCTTTCTGTTGGAGGCGCACATGAAGGGGACTGGGAACATATTACGATCCGGGTCGATGATGATGCAGAAAATATTGAGAAGATTTATTATTCGGCCCATCATCACGAGGGAAAATGGATTTACTCGCATGGACAGGATAATAAGGATGGTTTCAAGCTTGAGAAGGATGAAATAGTTCCAATAGCCACTCACCCGATTGTATACAGTGCCAAGGATTCTCACGCCAGCTACCCTTCACCCGGCCGCAAAGCGCGTTCAATGATAGACCTAACCTCAAACGGTTTGGCCGACTTTCTGGGTGATTGGCTTCCGGACGATGATTGTGGGGGCGAAGGCAGCAATTTTACTCCATGGTTTTGTTATAAAAATATACAGGATATAACAAATCCAAAACCGGCATGGCTTAAATACTCAGGGCTTTGGGGTGAAAAGGGTAAGTTTGATGGCCCGCCTGGCCCCGCCTTTCAATACTGGTGGTATAATGATGATGACTGCTGTCTGGAATTCGAGTCAAGTATTCGATTCCTTAGCCGCAATAATTCATGCAGTGATGCTTCGTATGTAACCACCGATGATAAAAAACAAATCATCACCGAAAGCCGACGGAGAGGATTTGACGCGGGGAAAATCAGGGCCTTGGAACTTAGAAACGTACGCTTAGGTGCTATAATCAGATTATATCGCAATCCCAAGGGTCCGAAGGGAAGTAAAACAGACGACCAGACACATATCAAGGTTAAGAAAAGCATAGATTACTATTTTTTGGAGTCCCTTGAACCGAAGAATCGAGAAAGGAAATCGTTCGTTTTTGAGGATGATACTGTTCGAATAGAATACATCCGCAAGAAATTTCTTGATGGGAAGGTGAGTTTTATTACGATCGATTAGCCGGTCATCTTTCGTTTATAGAACCCATTTGAGACTGAGGCCTATCAGTTGCCCCGCCAAACGGAAGTTCACCAAGAGACTATAAACTAATTGACCGGTACTGAGTATAAACCTATATTCGAGCCAGATATGGTTTTACCTCAAAAGAGGAAAGAAAGATTATGCGCGCTTTAATTACCGGAATCACCGGACAGGACGGCTCATATCTTGCCGAACTGCTTTTGTCCAAGAATTATGAAGTTTACGGTATGGTCCGCCGATCCTCGACTGAGTCGTCTGACCGTCTTGAGGGTTTTAAACACAAAATCAGATTCGTGCAGGCCGATCTACTCGACCAACTTTCCATTATCAGTATCATCGAGGATATCAAACCGGACGAAGTCTATAATCTGGCCGCGCAATCGTTTGTACCGACCTCCTGGAGTCAGCCGGTACTGACCGGCGAATTTAATGCCCTGGGCGTGACCAAAATGCTGGAAGCCATCCGGCTGGTGAACAAAAATATTCGTTTCTATCAGGCCTCGTCGTCGGAGATGTTCGGCAAAGTACAGGAAGTACCGCAGACGGAAAAAACGTTCCTCTACCCCCGCTCGCCCTATGGCGTGGCCAAGGTCTATGGCCACTGGATTACCATCAATTACCGCGAAAGTTTCGATATTCACGCCAACAGCGGCATCCTTTTCAACCATGAGTCACCCCGGCGTGGTCTTGAATTCGTTACCCGCAAAATCACCGACGGTGTGGCTCGGATCAAAGCCGGCCTGACCGATACGCTGCCTCTGGGTAACCTCGACGCCAAACGGGATTGGGGTTATGCCGGAGATTATGTCCGGGCCATGTGGCTGATGCTGCAACAGGAAAAGCCGGGTGATTTTGTTATTGCAACCGGGGAAACGCATTCGGTTCGGGAATTCGTCGAAGCGGCTTTCGGTTATGTCGGTCTTGACTGGGAAAAATATGTCAAGAAAGACCCCCGCTTCATGCGTCCCGCCGAAGTCGATATGCTGGTCGGCGATGCCGGCAAAGCCAAAAAGGTTCTCGGCTGGGAACCGGAATACGATTTCAACGGTCTGGTCGAAATGATGGTCAAGGCAGACCTGAAACGACTTGAAGATGCCAAAAAATAAAGTCTACATCACCGGTATTTGTGGTTTTGCCGGGTCATATCTGGCCGAAGAACTAATCAGCCACGGTTATGCCGTGCACGGCGCGGCCCTCCCGAAGGAATCGACGGCCAACATCGATCATCTCGGACGTAAAGTCAAAATCGACCGTTTTGATATCACCGATAGTGATGCCTGCCGGAAGTACTTGAGACAAGCCCGACCTGATTATCTATTTCATCTGGCAGCCATCGCTTCAGTGGGGCAATCGTTCGGTCTGGGTGATCTTACTATCCGGGTCAATACATTCGGCAGCCATAACATCTTCGAAGCCATCCGCGGCCGGAAATGGCTAAGAAAGCTGATTATGGTAAGTTCCTCCGATATTTACGGTCCGGTCAAAAAGGGTGATCTGCCCCTGAGACCCGACCAGCTGTTTAACCCGGTCTCCCCTTACGCACAGTCAAAAGCGGCGGCCGAATATCTGGCCCGGATATATATCGAACAATATGATATGCCGATTGTGATAGCTCGTCCATTCAATCATACCGGACCAAGGCAGACGCCCAACTTCGTCATCCCGGCTTTCAGCCGTAAAATAATCGCCGCCGCCAGGAGTGGCGGGAAAAAGAAAGTAGATGTCGGCAATATTTCCGTCCGGCGCGATCTGTCTGATGTCCGTGACATCGTCCGTGGATATCGTCTGCTGGCCGAAAAGGGAAAAATCGGCGAGGCCTACCATCTCTGTTCGGGGAAAGCCTACCTGATCGGCGATTTGTTAAATAAACTGATGTCTTTCACCGATATACCGATTAAGCATAAACGGGACGACCGGTTATACCGTAAAGCTGATATACCGGTTTTGTATGGAAGTTACCATAAGATCCGGAAAGATGTCGGGTGGAAGCCTGAAATCAAAATCGAAAGGACACTGAAAGACACTTTCGATTACTGGAAAAACGGCAACACAGACTAAGGAAACGGCATGAAAAAGAAGCTGATAGATAAAATCAAAGACAGAACGGCCAAAATCGGAATCATCGGACTTGGGTATGTTGGACTGCCTTTGGCGGTGGAATACGGCGAGGGTGGTTTCAAAGTCGTCGGCTTCGACATCTCGAAGGATAAAGTCAAGCTGATCAATAACGGCAAATCCTATATTGATGATATCCCCGACAACCGCGTGGCGCCTTTGATCAAATCGGGCCATCTCAAAGCGGTGACTGATGATAAACTGATGGCGCAGATGGATTGCGTTTCGATCTGCGTACCGACTCCTCTTTCCAAGACCAAAGATCCCGACATCAGCTATATCATGGCCGCCGTCAGTTGGTTGAAAAAGCATTTGCATAAAGATATGCTGATCGTTCTGGAATCGACCACCTATCCGGGTACCACCGACGAGGTTATCAAGCCGATACTGGAAGAGAGTGGCCTGAAGGTTGGAAAAGATTTTTACCTGGCTTTTTCACCGGAACGAGTCGATCCCGGTAACGCTCATTACACAACCAAAAACACTCCCCGCGTGGTCGGCGGCACGACTCCGGCCTGCACCAAAATGGCCAAAATCTATTACGAACAGGTCATCCCCAACATCTATCCGGTGACCTCGACGCAGGCGGCCGAAATGGTCAAACTGCTGGAAAACACTTTCCGTTCGGTAAATATCGGGCTGGTCAACGAAATGGCGGTCATGTGCCGGCGGATGAACATGGACGTCTGGGAAATAATCGACGCCGCGGCCACCAAACCGTTCGGCTTCATGCCCTTCTACCCCGGCCCGGGACTGGGCGGGCACTGCATCCCCATCGACCCGCATTACCTGTCCTGGAAATTAAAAACACTGAATTATTATGCCCGCTTTATCGAACTGGCCGGCGATATCAATTCGCATATGCCGGAATGGGTGATCGACCGCGTGACCTCGCTTTTAAACGACCACGGCAAATCGGTCAAAGGCACCAATATCCTCGTGCTGGGCATGGCCTATAAGAAAAACATTCAGGACGTGCGCGAATCGCCTGCTCTCGATGTGGTCGAACTGTTGGTCAAGCTGGGCGCTAAAGTCAAATACAACGATCCGTATGTGCCGTCTATAAGGATGGGCAAGACGACCGTGAAATCATCACGGCTGAATGCGGCCCTGATGAAAAAAGCCGATCTGACGATTATCCTGACTGATCACAGCGATTATAATTATCAGATGATTGTCGATCATTCCAAACTGGTTTTCGATACGCGTAATGCGACGGCTCGCGTCCACACCGGCCGCAAGAAGATTTACAAGTTGTAGTTCGCTGCATCAAAGAGACATTTAAAAGCCCGTCGGTAAGGCGGGTTTTTTGTGGCTCGCCACTTTTTGACTGACGGCGGCATCGCCGCTTTTTAGCTGTCGCCATTATGCCCAATCTCCTGTGTGCAGGCGAAGCCCGCCAAAAACGGCCATCGGCCGTGGGTTTGTTTCAAAAAGCCAAATAACCCCAAATTCTCTGTAAGTGGTAGCTGTGTAGAGGGTAGGGCTATGGGTTCGTTTTGGGTTCGCTCATGTTTTTGCGATATTTGTCCCCATAAGTCATACAGCCATGTCGTATTTTCATATTTTATTTCTTTGTTGGTCATAGGCTTACCGAGAATTTGGGTTTGGTTGCTCATTTTAGGGGACCCACCACTTTCTCGCTTTCACGTTGTTGAATAAAATACGAGTAAATAAAAGGCGTCGTGTGGGTTATGCCGAAAATGGGTTCGTTTAGGGTTCGTGTGCGATTGTCGGTCATCGTAATGCGAATTTTTAGCGTAGAGGTTTGCATAATTATAACCTCCCGTTTTCGGGTTATAAAAAATCTGGCGGGAAAGGGATTAGGGGTGGTTTTGTGGAGAATATGTTTTGCATTGAGTATTTGACAAGCCGGAGTGGGTGCCTCCGTCAGGAAAGGATTCCTGACAGCTCGTGAAATGGCGGAGCCACATTTTCACTGTCGTGAGTTCAATTCAATACGCATCTCCAAAAATAAAAAAATCTACAAGCAGCCCAACTTCCCCGCCTGCCGGGGCTTTATCGCAGTACAGCAATAATTATCTTTCCCTTTTTTGATTATCAATTATAATTTTATTTGACAATACAATTGATTTGCTTATCCTTACTAATAAGATTAATCTTGTATCTTATCAGTGAGCAAGGGATAATCGTTTTCGGGATTTAATACAGGATTGCAAACAAAACTCATATTGGAAGATAGCCGGTCTTATATTGTATAATAAGCAGACTTTCAAAAACAGGATAGGAGACAATAAAATGAGAACACCAACTAAAGCAATATTGACAGTGACCCTGTGGGTCATTCTTATGACAGCAGGCTCAGTGTGTTTCGCTACGCCGCCCCGGAATAGTCCCTATGAGATTTCATTTGAACCGCAAGGCGAACTGGTCAAAGGTGCGCCCATTACCATGCACGTGGAATTTACTATGCTACATCAAGAGAGGTTTAAATATCTGGTCAAAGAAACTGAGTCAATCAGTGTCATATTTGTTAATCCGCGGAACTACTACGACACGCTCAGCCGGACGACATTTTCAGTTCCTATTGACTCCACTTATTCGGTGTCCGAAACATTCCAAATCGTTTTGCCGGATGTCGATACGAGTCTTTGTATTTTGGCATTAACCTGCGGGCATATACGTCAAACAGTGGGAAGATTCTTCGTCGCCATTGGTGACAAAATTGAATTCTTCCACCATTTTAATATGCCCCCAAAACTATCCCGTGGGAAGAATACGCATCCAATCCGCGATACTCTTACCCATGAACAGCTTCAGCAAACGTGTGATGTAATATTGGATCTGGGTAAGGCATCGGCTCGTGAAACGGCAGAAAAACTGCTGGGTACAATTCCTGATTCCTGCCTTTATGACAGTCATCACCAATATTACAGGATGACTATTACCCTGGAAATGCTGATTAAATTGGCCGATCAGAAGGTTGGAATGGAATATGCAACGCCACCACCATGGGGAACAGAGAAGGAACGGCAAGGTCGGACCAAGCATAGAAATATAGCCTATCCCGATTCAAACGATTTGCAGGGGGCGATTCCAGAGGAAGTCTTGCGCCAATCTCCCCCAGGAATCTCCCTTGATCATGTCGATGGTTTGTCCTCCCGGGTGTCTTAAAAATCGGCGAGCCGATTACGTTCTACATCAGAGTGAGAAACCCAACCTATATCAATTTTGAAGGCATCACCAATGGATTTCGAATTTATACCGATGACGGCGCAGTGTGGAATAACTTTTCCGCGGATACAATGAATCTTGGATGGGGGGATATGTTTGACGAGCATATTGGAATTCGCCATTTCAGCGCCGATGGGGAGGGAAGCGACACAGCGGGCTTTACATTTTTGGAAAGATATAATGACGGTTTACCTCCGTATTTTAACGATATTGCGTTCAAAATCACCATTGGGCCATTTGATAACTCAGCCGAAGGTACTACGATATGTCTTGATTCGGCAATGTTTGGATATGGCGGGTATTGGTTATGGGCATACAATGATGGTATAGATATCTATAAGCCACCCTGGAACGGCCCCTATTTTTTTACGATTTCCAACAAAATCACTTACTCCGGCCAGCTATTTTACACAGATCCGGTTCCGCCAACGATAAGTCAGGAACCGATACGTAATGTTACTATTGAGATGTGGGACAATGATCTAATCACAGATCAATTATTAGATGTAACAGTAACAGAAAACGATGGAAGTTTTGCGTTTGGGCCAGTTGATAATACTGATGACGGAGGATTATCCGGTCAGGATGTCTATTTTCGCATTTATGCCGCCAACGACGCAACCACTGTGAGAGAGGAATACGACGGAGATATTCATAAAATTGAAACACCCGAGCAGCCGGATTTGCCCAGCGGCGTGTATGATACAACAATCATCGCCGATGCAACAGCAAGCGGCCCCTTTTTCATAGCCGATGCGGCATTGGTTGCTCAGGACTACTGGATCAATGTAACGGGAATGTACGCACCGCTTATTCAGATCATATCCAACAATGAAGCATATGGAACCTATTACGATCCTGACAGTATCTATATTCATATTTTGAATATTTCTGATAATCCAGACACTTATGACAAAGACGTAATTATGCATGAATACGGCCACTTTTTGGAGGGCAATTATCAGTTTTTTGATGACTGGGATCCCGGACCGCACGGTTGGTTTAGTATATCGACGCCTGAAATTGCCGCAACTGAAGGCTTTGCCACTTTCTTTTCGGACGCAGTCAGAAATGACAGTTTTTACCACGATCTATACAATAATTTTGCTGACACCGATTCATATAATGCCGAAAATGGACAAGATCTTTTTAATAGTCAAATAAACGGTTCGGCAAACGACTATGGAATTAAATACGAAGGGGCAGTTTGCTGTCTTCTATGGGATATCTATGATTATCCCGATGATGACTACAGCACATATCAGGTACCCCCGGCTCCATGGCCTAATGCTTACAATCCGGATGGTACGGGTGATGCATTATATATGGGAGCTTATGATATCTTCGACGTTCTACTCAATCGTTTTATCGATGGTCATCGCCCCCATGACATTATCGAATTCTGGCGAGCGTGGTTTCAGTCCCCCTCAAAAGGCCACGGGCAGGAGATGTTGGATATTTACTACGAACACGGTATTTGCAGATTGGGCGACGCCAATGAGGACGGGGTAGTAAATGTCGGCGACGTGACCTATTTGATGAACTTTGTGTTCAAGGACGGCCCCTCGCCCGTCCCGATGGAAATTGGAGATACCAACAGCGATGGAAGTATCAACATTGGCGATCCGGTCTATCTCATAAATTTCATCTTTAAAAGTGGCACGCCACTTTGCCCGAATTGAGAACGGCATAATTTAAATCAAACCATCCCTGATTCCGACACCACTGATAAAGTAAAAACACACTCGTGTGTTTCTGGTTCGCCGCGCTTCGCTGCCTCGCGGCCTTCGGCCTCACACACTCGTGTCTTTTCTGTTCGGCTCGCTTCGCTTGGCTCACACTGGGATTTGGACATCCACACGACAGTGAAAGACGCACTAGTGCGTTACTTCAAAAGAATCATTTTACGTGCTTGGGAGAGATCACCGGAAATGATTTTATAAAAATAGACACCAGAAGCAACGGGCTTTCCGGCGTCATCGGTGCCGTTCCAGATAATTTCATGATCACCGACCGGCAGACTCCTGTTAATCAACGTAGCTACTTTTTGGCCTTGAATATTATATATCGACAGTTCGACTTTTGACTGCCGTGGGAGATAGAATTCGATTTTAGTCAATGGATTAAATGGATTTGGAGAATTTTGCTCTAATGAAAATTGTCCAGGGAGGGGACCATTAACGTCCTCGACATCGGTGACGTTGTTGATAGCGACCGATTGCAGAAATACCCGAGAGGTTGAATACGAATCCGATAGCGAAGCTGAATAGGCAAAATAAATTTGTTCGTCCTGTGGACAATACGCAAACTGAGAAAACTCGTGTGCTGAATCAGCCAACGGAATAATGGCATGACCTTCAATTTTCCAATGGCCATCAAAAACCAGCAGATAACTTTCCCACGGATGAAGGTTGTTAATCATAAAAACGGCGTAGCCGTCGTCAATTTTCACCGGATTAATTGTAAATGGGTGCGAAGTAGAATATCCAAAGTCTATCCCTGCGGCGGCCTGCAAATCGACAACCCGGTCAAATGTTCGGTCAACTGTATTTGCCTGCATTAAATCAAAACTGTTTTCCCGCCAGATCACATATTCTTCCCCGACCTTGACGCTAAATATATCGGAGTACCAATCGTTATGATGATCAAAACCTGAATTACAGGAACCGGTCTGTTCATTAAATGAGAATCTCAAATATGTGGTGTCTTGCCAGAAAACACCGAAATAGCCACAGAAATACTCACGACAACTGGCCGGGGCATGGTCATTGCAGAATTGCCAATACTCTGAGACTACTGCGGTGTCATTGCATGGAGTCAGCGCAGTGCGTCCAGCGGTGGAACTTAAAAACACGTAATCGTCGGGAGGAAGAAAGGAGTAATTTGTCAGATTAATTAGTACATTGGCCGATGACAAAAAGACTTCTTCCGCACCATGACTCCAATTATAAAACTGGGTCAAATATAGAAGCGAATCGATTCTAAGCGCTGCCGGCGGGTGAACCTGGTTGGCGGAGTAAAGGTGAATTCGATTGTCGACATCTTCCTGAAGCGGAAAATCGCCATTGAAAAATATCATGCGCCCTCGATATTTATCCGTGTACTCATGATAGAAAAGCGCCTTACGGTCACCAAGATCATAGAACCACGGCGCACAAAGGGCAGTATCCAGTTGTATGACATTTCCACGCGATTCTATCACCGGCTGAGATCCCTCAACATTGAATCGGTATCCAATAATCTGCGTACTGGTGTCAGTGGAAAGCTGATTATAAAGCAAAACCCCGGCGCTATCAGTTAATAAGGTAGGATATGTATAATTGCATGTGCTATCGATATCAGTTTCAATAAGAAAAGGCTCTGAAAAAGTGATTTCAACCGCCGAAATTATTGAGGAAGGTTGTAATAACGATACAATGATGAGCAGAGATAAAAAGGCAAATCGCATATTCTCCTCCACTTAACGCGCTTATATCAGTATAAGTACATTTAAAATAATGTCAACATTAATTTTCCAGTACCGCACCCTGGGCACAGGGTGTAGGGCAGGCCCCGCCAGCGAGATAGCGCAGCGATCGAGCAGAGAAACAGGCGATGCCTGTCGGTTCGGCCTTCGGCCTCACACACTCGTGTGTTTCTGGTTCGCCGCGCTTCGCCGGGCTCACAAAAGAGTACTTCGATCATACACGCGACAGCCAAAAATAGGCTCCGCCTATTGCATTTGTTTGAGGTTGGAATAGATGCGTTTGGAATAATGACCGAATTTTTTATTACGATGAGCGTCGATAATTTCCTGGATACCGTCGCGGACAGTCATCCCCGCTTTCCAGTTCAACATGCTTTCAATCTTATCGAACCCGACTTTATAATCACGCTTGTCCATCTCGGCTTCGACCAGTTTCACTTTCGTTCCCGGAACAGCTTCCTTGACCAGTTCGCCCAGTTCGGAGATACGATAGTTTTGACTTTCGGACCCGAGATTGAAAATCTGCCGGTCGATATTTTCTTTGGGCGCTTCCAGCCCGGCCACGAAAGCTCGGACCACGTCATGGACATGTACATTGGGCCGCCATTGCGAACCGCCGAAAATCGAGATTTCGCCGTCCTCCAAAGCCCGCGCCGTCAGGATATTGACTACCAGATCGAAACGAGGGCGATAAGAAAATCCGAACACTGTCGCCAACCGGAACATGGTCACGGCCAAAGGCGGCACGGCTCGGTTAAGAATCGCCTCTTCGCTGCGCAGACGGGTTTCGGCATAAAGCGAAACGGGATTTAAAGGCGACTCCTCGGTCAGCAGTTCGCCGTTTTCGCTGGCGCCATAAACCGAGCAACTGGAGGCGAAAAGCAAACGATCGACTTTCTTATGCAGGCAGGCATCGACCAAAAGCTTGGAGGCTTCATAATTGATATCGATAGTCGCGCGAGGATCAAGAGCGCAGGCCGGGTCGCCGACAATGGCCGCCAGATGCACTACGGCATCGACGTCTTTCATCGAAGTCATCAGGTCCTGAATATTGCGGGCGTCGCCTTTATAAAAACGATAGGCTGGATGATTGTCCAGACCCTCAAGGGCGTCATAGCCGAAAGTGAGATTATCAAGAACTGAAACATGATAACCGCGTTTGAGCAGATAGCGGACCATAATCGATCCGATATATCCGGCTCCGCCGATAATCAAAATTCGCCGCAATTTATTTTCGATTTTACCGTTTCGGTATTTGGGGTCCAGATCGGAATGCAAAACCACTCGCACCGGTTTACCGACATTGTTCAGAAGTGGCAAAAAGCGCAAGTTTCGGTCGATCATCATCTGGCGCATTTTGATTGCCGTCAACGAATCCCGAGCCACCGGATGACTGCGGTTCATGATCTCGCGGATCGGTTTGTTTTTGTCGGCGTCATTGAGTTGAGCTTCGATAATGTCGCCGTCGGTAACCGTTCCGGTAAAATACCCATCCTCATCGGTCAAAACGGCAAAGTCGAATGGCGACTCATCGATTTTACTGATCGCTTCGTCAATCGTCAGATTCGACCGCAGGATTAAGGGTTGATCCACAGTACTGTTATGACCGTTGCCATTTTTAAGTATTACCGGTTCCTTGAGGGAAAAATCGGGCCGGCTACCCATCCAAAGATAGGTGATAATACGGGAAACGGCGGTGGCCAGAAGAAGCCCTAATAGAAACAATCCCAGCAAACCGCGTTCGGAGGCTACCAAGGCTCCAAGGTCGAAGCTGATGACGACAATCAGCAAAAAGCCCAGGGTCACGACATTGAAAGCACTCAGAAACTGCCGCAGAAAGCGGTCGCGCCTTTTGAGCTGATACTGGCGAAAAACAGCCAGCAGGGCGACCATCATCAGTGCGATCAGGCCGGGCATCAGATTGGACAGAAGTCCGGTGCCATAGAGACGCCCAAGGGCAGGCTGGACAAAGGCCAGAAACCAAGTGACCAGATTGAAGACGATAAAATCGACTACAGCCTGAATATATGTGTATCGTTTTCTGAGCATATTTTAAATACCAAGCTTCATAATATAAGCAATGATTTCACGGGAGCAAGTGCTTTTAGCGGTTTAAACTAAGGCGTTTCAGGGTCTTGAGGATGAGGCCAAAATCGGTCCAGAAACCCGCCTTTTCGAGATAAGCCAGATTCATTTTTAACTTGGCCGGCATGATCTTCTCGATGTATGCCCTCTCGGGGTCGCCATAACGAGCCAGGACGCTTTCCTCATCGCGATATACAATCGAAGCCGGATCGGTCAAGCCGGGACGAACAGCCAGGACCCGGCGTTGCGTTTCGGTGTAAAGGCGGACAAATTGAGGGACTTCCGGCCGCGGCCCGACCAGCGACATATCGCCGGAAACGACATTGAACAGTTGCGGCAACTCATCCAGTTTAGTTCGGCGTAGAAACCGACCGAAGGGAGTAATTCGGGTGTCTTTGCCTGTGGTAATAGCCATACCTGCCCGATCACGAATCATGCTACGGAATTTAATGATTTTGAAATCCACTCCGCCACGACCGACTCGAATCTGCCGAAAAAATATCGGAGAACCCATAGTGGCCAGAGTAGCCAGCGAGATTATAAGTAAAAGCGGCGACAGGATCAATAATCCCAGCAGAGCGACGACAAAATCGAAGCTCCTTTTCATCGCTTCTGCTTCCGACAAATAGTCTCGATCACCTCGCAGACATAATCGATCTCGGCATTTTTAAGATCGGGGAAAAACGGCAAAGTAATCACTTCGCGAAAAGCCTTGTCGGCATTGGGGAAATCACGGCGATTGAGATTCAAGTTTTTCCGATAATACGACTGCAGGAAAAGGGGAATGAAATGCACCGAGGTACCGATATTGCGTTTATTCAATTCGTCGATAAAATGGTCACGGTTGATTTTCAACTGTTTCAGCCGGAGTCTCAGAATAAACAGATGCCAGGCATGGTCGGAGCAATCTTCGACCAGCGGCATTTTGAGCGCGTCGATATCCTGTAGGTTTTTTATGTATCGCGCCGCTGCTTTTTTACGTGCGGCTTGAAGTTTATCGAATTTTTCGAATTGCACCAGACCCAGCGAGGCCGCCATGTCGGACAGATTGTATTTGTACCCCAAATCGAGCAGATCATAACGCCATGACCCGCCTTTGGCATATCTTTTCCAGGCGCCTTTGCTCATGGCATGAAGCGAAAGCAGTTTTATCTTCTTAGCCAGTCCGGCGTGTCGAGTGGTGACCATCCCCCCTTCGCCGGTGGTCAGGTTTTTGGTGGCGTAAAAACTGAAAGCGCTGCCATCACCGATCGATCCGATCATTTTCCCTTTATAGGAGGCACCGATGGCATGGGCGGCATCGTCGAAAAGCTTTATCTTTTTGCTTCGGACCAAAGAAACGAAGCGATCCATATGCAGAGGCAGACCGGCAATATGCACCGGCAGGATCGCTTTGGTCCGTCGATTTAATTTGGCCGCAGCCGTATCGGCTTCGATATTAAGGCTGTCGTAATTGATGTCGCAGTAAACCGGTTTGGCTCCGGTATAAAGGATAGCCTCGCTGGTGGAAGCAAACGTGTAGGGAGTAGTGACGACTTCGTCTCCGGGACCGATCCCGGACGCCTTTAGAAGCAGGTGCATACCGGCCGTGCAGGAATTGACAGCCATGGCTTGTCGCGCGCCGACATAAGCGCAGATTTTTTCTTCCAGCAGTCGGGCCTTTTTGCCGGTAGTGATCCAGCCGCTCTTGATGGTATCGGTGACTTCGGCTATCTCTTTTCGTCCGAATGACTGCCTGTAAAACGGTACGCCGGTTATTTTCATGCTATCCTTTCGGTCCAATTAACGCCAGATAATGTGTGCGCAAGATAGGCAGAGAGTATAATAATTTCAAGAGCGGTGATAGTTTCCCACCGATTTTTCTGGCCAGTGGAGGCAGGAGAGTAGTCGTCCGGCAGTCAATCGGCCAATCCGTGAAATAGCCATACAGCTCTTTTTTACCGATTGCCAGAGTATGCGGATTGGAAGGATTATTGATTCGGAAATCATGCCAGAGGATAAAACCTCCGGGGCGCAGAATCCGCTTCATTTCCGCTACAGCTTTCTCCCTGACAGCCAAATCGGTAATTGAAGTCATCATAACGAATTGAGTTACCAGATCGAAACTTTCATCGGCAAAGGGAAGTTCGGCGGCCGAAGCAGCGGCAGCGTTATGGCGGCGGCCGATTTCGCGGCCGACTTTCATCCGCCACAAAAGCAAGTCCGACCCGAAACAGTTTCTATCAGTCAGACCCATGCGGGCAAACTGATCCACCCAGAATAGTTCCCCCGCGCCCAGATCGAGCATTTTGACCGATGACAGGTCAGAGAACGACCGACCGATAAATTTCACGATCTCTTCAAGCAGGAGATCAAGATTTAACCTGTTTCCGGGAATGTCGAGTGAATATTTTGAAGCCAAAGCTTGGCGATCTCGGAAGATCTGATCGATTTTTTTTCGCTCTCCGGTCATTGATTATACTTCCGCGTTTTTACGAAGTGCCGATTCGGTCATACAACTCTTCCATCATATCCAGACACTTTTCAAAATCAAACCGTTCCCGGACACCGGCCTTACCCGCACGGCCCATCCGGCGGCGTAAATCCCTGTCTCCGGCCAGTCTCAGGATAGCCATAGCCAAGGATTCGGGGTCCTCGGTGGGTATCAACAATCCATTGACTTCGTCTTCGACAATCTCCGGGATGCCTCCTACTTTGGATCCAATCACCGGTTTGCCATGTGCCAGAGCTTCCAACGCGGCCACTCCAAAAGATTCTCGACGGGAAGGCATCAACATCACATCGGCGGCGTTAATCAACTTTTCGGTGGCAGCCATGCTCTGCCAGCCTTTTATCTCCACTCGCCCGGTCAGATGCCAGTTTTCGGCCATCTGCTTCAAGTCGGCTTCCATCGGTCCGCCGCCGATCATTGTCAGACGAATGTTTTTATTTTTACGAGCGGCCACGGCGAAGGCTTTCAGGGCAATGTCGGGAGCATAAACCGGTTTGTAATACTTGGTGAAAACGAAGCGGATGATGTCATCGTTTGTCTTTGAGGAATCATCCACCTCTTTTGGAAGCGGAACGCCGAAGGGAACGACATGGATTTTATCCTCAACTGATGGTTCGAAGGCCAGTGTCCTTTCAACCAGGTGGCGGCTGGCCGAAGTGACACATTGGGCCATTTTCAGAGCCCTCCGGACTATGGGGGCTGTAGTCAGTTTATTTTTTAAGGCATCCTCTATGTCGCTACCCCAGACAGTGAGAACAAAAGGCGCTGTGTTCTGACAGCTTCCCCACAGGCCATAGCCAGTGGCATAATGAGCATGAACGATATCCGGCTTGATGCGACGGATGATTTTGCGGACGCGGGGAATATTTTTAAAATAAGCGATTGCGGAACTTCCGGGAAGAATAATCGTTTCGATCTCCGTGGCCGGGAATTCGAGGCTATCATTGCTGATTATAATCAGGCGATGACCTCTGGCCGCCAACCCGCGACTCCAACGTGTATTATGAACGGAGCCGGCCTGAGCCAGCATAACAATTATCACGCCTCCTCCCCTCCGACTTTGGGCGGATCGGGATGGTGTCGATAGGAGGCGATGAGTCCGAAGAAAATGGCCATATGGTAGCTGTTGTTACCCCAGAACCAGGATCCAGCATAAATGGATGAACCCAGTACAGCAATAGCCACCGCCAGCAGGCAGTGAGTATCGGCGATATCGTAATTCGATTCTGCTTCTGAAAAATTACGGAAGGCGGTTTTAACAGCCCGAACAAGGAAATAGGCCAGGGTCGAAAAACCGGCCAGTCCGGTTTCGGCCAGTGCCGTCATAGCCAGGGCATGAGTCGATAAACCGGCCACCAGATAAAAAATGGGATCGAAACGAACCTCCGGAATCCAGAGATGAATAGCCGCAAAATTCCCGGTGCCGATACCAAACAAAGGATTGGCCCAAAAGGCGGACAGGGCCGCCTTCCACAAGGAAACACGCAGAAGAATAGTGCCGGTGGCCTCCAGGCCCATCCTTCCAAAACGATAGAAAATACCTTCAAAAATCGGCGTGTAGAGAGCCAGCAGAGGAACGATCAGAAGAACCAACGCTCCGGCTATAAACAAATTTCTTCTCGGTGATTTCCGGCTCAGACGCGCCCCGGCCCAGAGAGCGAGGAAGATGACGATCGCCAACCCCCACATGGCAGTAATGATCGAGGCTCTGGTCTGGGTGGCTACCATACCGCCCATTGTGATAATAGCCGCCATTCCATACAGGAATCTCGCTCGCAGATCGCGCGACCAGAAATAATACACAACCGATATAAGAAAAGCCAACATGGCATGATCGCCAAATCCGAGTCCGGCCGCTCCGAACGTTCTAATCTGTCCACCGGCCATCAGGAATTGACTCAGGGAAAACGAGGAGTTAACGACGGCAGCGATGATCATTAATTGCAGGAAATGGCGAACGCGAATCTTATACCCGAAATGAGCTACCGCGGCAAACGTGCCGAAAAGCACTACCTGGCGACTAAAAAATCGCACAGATAGATCAGTAAATCCTTCAAGGCTCAGGGAGATCACGATAACCAGCAAATAAGCCAGATAAGGGCGGGCAATCCGGTTTCGGACCGGGGATGCACCACGGCATAATAAATCGACAACGTACGCAGCGATTAGGACAAAAGCTGCCAGATCGGCGGGCAGAAGGAAGATATCGACGCCCAGCGGGATATAAACAAACGAGGCGGCGATTAGAATCATGATTGCCGTCGGTCCGTGAGCTACAGTTAAAAACAGCAGGGGGGCAACCGCCATAATAATTCCGGCCTGTAGTTTCCATAACATCAGCAACATCACCGGCACGGCATAAACGGCGGCCGCAGTCAAAAGTCGCAAACTGGATACCGGCAAACGGTCGTAAAACGGGATATGACTGATGCGCATTGACACCGGTTGGCTATCTCCTCTTTCGAAAACCGGCTATTTCCCGTACGTCGGGAATGTTAAGGAAATAGGCGACGGCAGTAAAGACTATCAGGGTTACACCGATTACTGCAACTGCCGTAAACAGCAAAGGTCCGAATTGGTCAAGATCGGCCAGAAAACGATTATACAGCAATTGTCCCGCTGCCAAAGCGGCGGCGGCGGCCGTCACAACTTTAATAAAATACAGGAAGATGCCCTTTCCGTCAAGACGGGTTAGAACCGAACCGGCACAAATATAAAGAATCAGCGCACCGATACAGTAGCTGATAATCGCCGACACCGCCAGACCAATATGGCCGAGCGGGCCGACCAGCCACGCGGTCAGGAAAATTTTGGCAATTACAACTATACCCACCTGGAACAGGAGCGGTTTAAGTTTTTTAGCCGCATAATAGGCCCGGACCATAATATACAGAATAAATTGCGCCGCCAGACCAAGACTGAAATATTTCAACAGACCGGCCGTTAGCCGCACCGATTCCATATCGAATGCACCTCGACGAAAAAGCAATATCACCAGCTTATCGCTGAAGATCCAGATGATGACGGTCGTCGGCAAAGCTAAAAGCAGTGAGATCGATATTCCCCGTGAAATCAGATAACTGATCCTCTTTTTATCCCCGGCGGTAAAAGCGTCGCTGAAATATGGGAAAAGAGCCGTTGACAGGGCATAAGCAAAAATCATTATCGGCAGCATCATCAGATTGTAGGAATATCCCAGCGTGGAGATGATGCCCGACTCCATGGAGGAAGCGAAATAACGATCCACTATTCCGTACAGATGAGCCGCTCCTTCGATAATCAAGATAGCCACAGCGGCGGCGAAAAAGGGTCTGATGCGCTCGCGGTTGAAGCGGAGATTGAAATGACGTGAAATTTCGAAACGCCGGAAAGGGATATAAGTAAAGAGAACCTGAGCCGCGTATCCGAAAACCAACCCGTACAGAATAGCCCTGACCGAAAGAGAACCGGACAACCCGACAACCGACCCGATGATAACCAGATTGAAAAGCACTGGTCCCGCGGCCGGGACCATGAACTTTTTTTCGGCATTGAGCACACTGCGAAAGATCGCTTCCAAAACCGCCAGAACGGCAATAATTGCCGAGACGCGGGTCATATAGACCGCCTCGGACAAATATTTCTCATCGAGACCGGGGGCGATGGCCCGGATAATCTGCGAAGCACTCGCCAACAGCGCCAAGACCGCAACCACCGAAATGATAAGCGCCAGATTATAATCGGTCCACAACGCCTTCCAAGCCCGAGACCGATCTCTATCGGAGAGCGCCTGGACATAGCCCGGAATAAACATGCTGGAAAAGGTCGCCCCAAACCAGGCAAACAACGCTATCGGAATGGAGGCGGCAATGAGATAAACGTCGTATTCGATCCCGGTGCCGAATTTATAGGCGATCACCATTTCGCGCACAAAGCCGAATCCTTTGGAAATCAATACCAGCAGGGCAATTCCAATAGTCGCCTCTTTGATCGAATCGACATTATTGCCCATGACCGGCCTTAAGATAATTTTTGATCGGGCGCAGAGGGGCAAAATACAATGATGTGACTTTATCATTCAACGCGGTGGCTCTGCCGGTCAGTTTGACCAACCGCGGCCGCGCGCCGCTAACGGATACTACTGTTGCCTTTGTCGCGGCCATTTATTTTCTATATCCGCCCGTCTTAATCTTTTACCTCAACCGGCAAAAAACCGTTTAACGACCTCAATAACCTCTGTCTGCTCCGTCTCGGTCATTTCTCCGAAAATTGGAAGGGAGAGCACGCTTCCAGCCGCTTGTTCGCTAATGGGGAATGCTCCTGAATTGTGCCCGAGATCGGCGAAACATTCCAGAAGATGAAACGGGACTGGATAGTAAACCTTGTGACCGATCTGATTTTCCTTTAAGTGCGCGGCCAGTTCATCACGCCGATCACAGGCGATGGTATATTGATTGTAAATATGATAGGCGCCGTCGTTGACTTTGGGAGTAATCAATGGAAGCCCGGCCAGTTCCCTGTCGTAGCGAGCGGCATGTGCCCGGCGGGCCTTGGTCCACCGGGGCAAATATGGCAGTTTAACGCGAAGCAAAGCTGCCTGCAAAGTATCCAGCCGGGAATTGTAGCCGACAACCTCGTGATTGTAATCAGAAAGTCCGCCGTGAACACGAAGTTTGCGGGCCATATCGGCAATACCGTCTTCATTGGTGACGATCATTCCACCGTCACCGGCGCAACCGAGATTTTTGGTCGGGAAAAACGAAAAACAGCCGGCATCACCCAAGGTTCCAGCTTTACGGCTTTTGTATTGTGCCCCTATCGCCTGCGCTGCATCCTCGATTACTTTCAGACCATGCGTTTTGGCGATTTCGATAATCGGATCCATGTCGGCGCATTGGCCGAAAAGATGAACCGGGATAATGGCTCGGGTTTGGGGAGTAATCGCCTTGATGATTTCCGCCGGATCGATATTATATGTTTCCGGATCAATGTCAATCAGTACCGGCTTGGCCCCCAAACGGTCGATAACTCCGGCTGAGGCAAAAAAGGAAAAATCAGAAGTGATGACTTCCGCTCCCGGCCCCACGCCGCAGGCATGCAGGGCTAAGAGCAACGCATCGGT
The DNA here is from genome assembly GCA_024231695.1 of FCB group bacterium. Lineage (GTDB taxonomy): Bacteria > Zixibacteria > MSB-5A5 > GN15 > JAAZOE01 > JAAEQF01. Next base: position 51,103 of record JAAEQF010000742.1, on the reverse strand, counting down.
TCCGGAAGCCACACCGATAGCATGTTTGACGTCGCAGAACTCGGCCACGTCCGCTTCCAGGGCTTTTACTTCCGGACCCAGAATGAAGCCGCAATGATCCAGAACCCGGTTAACAGCCCGGTTGATATCCTCGCGAATCGGCTCATATTGCCGGCCTAAATCTATAAGAGGCACCGCCATTTTATTCTCCTTTATTCGGGCCAGTCCTGATTTTCAAGAAGTTGTTCTTCGGGCACCCGACGCACTACTCGCGCCGGCATGCCGGCCACTATTTTTTGAGCCGGAACATCGCGGGTTACTACCGCACCGGCCGCCACCAACGAGTCGGCCTCTATCGTTTTTCCGGGCAGGATGACAGCATTAACGCCGATACGGGCGCCGGTCTCGATTGTCACCCCCTTGAAATGCTTGAATCTCTCCTCGGTGCGACCGACAAAATTGTCGTTGGATGTGGCCGTGCAGGGAGCCACAAAAACCCGATCGGCCAGTTTGCTATAGGCCGTAATATAAACATTGGTTTCCAATTTACAGTAGCGGCCGATGGTGCAGAAATTTTCCACGGCCACGCCGCGGCCGATGATGGTGTATTCACCGATGGTCACGTTTTCGCGCACTGTGGCCAGATCGGCGATTAAAACCCGCCGGCCTATGTCCGACCCGCGATAAATTATGGCGCCGGTGCCGATGATACAATCGTCGGCTATTTTGCATAAGGGCAATCGCTGATCTTTGGTCACGGCCGAATTGGCCGCCCGCATCGGCTCCTTGCCGATGACGGTGTGGTCGTCTATTCTGATATTGTCGCCCAACACCGTATCGTCATGAATGACCACATGATGGCCGACAATGCAATCTTTCCCGATAACAACGTTTTCACCGATAACAACAAATTCGCCCAGGGTAGTACTCTCACCGATAGAGGCGGTCGTATCTATAATTTGAGTATTCATTGTCAATTCCCCCGGTTGGAAACCGGGCGATATCCGGCCCGGTCAATATAACTTTGTATTCACATCAATAATCGGATCAGCCTTTTTTGCCGGTGAACTCATCCTGAGTACGTTTCAGTAGTTCAAAATCGTTCGGCGCCAAACGCCTTAATTCGGACAAATAATCGCCGAACAGCGCCAGAAATATCGCCAGCACAAGGGATGCTGCAAAAGTTACGATGAGGATCAAGGTGCGCCGCGGTCTATATTTGATCTCCGGCTTATAGGCTGTTTCCAGTATCGAAATAGTGGGCGTGTCTTTCTGTTCTTTGATGCGGGCTTCTTCGTACAAGCCGGTCAACAGATCGGCGACCTTTACCTGTATTGCCAGGTCGGCGGCCAATTCGGCGTGACGAATGGCCAATTCGGGTATATCCGCCAAAGGCAGTCCGAAGTAGGAGAGGTCATCCCCGGAACCTTTTTCGACAATCGCCAATTGTTTTTTCAATTGCTTGATTTCGTTTTCCAGGTGAAGCACATCGGGATGATCCGGAGAATATCGAATGCTTTTGACATCGCGGGAAACTTGCGTCATAGCCAATTGGGTTTTAAGAGCGGATGCCGCGTCAAGGGCCATTTTCTTTTGCTGATCCAAATCAATGGCCTTGTTGCTGGTTTGAAAAGCCAATAGCCGGGCCCGGGCACTATCCAACTCGATATTGGTAGTGTTGAGTCGTTCCAGTATGAATTCACGGTCGGAACGGGCTTTGGCCGCCTTCACCTCGCGATTGAGTTGATCCAGATGGAAAATGAAGCTGTTGGCTACTTTGGCCGCCATCTCCGGATCCTTGTCCTCAAAATAGAGTTCGACGACACCTTCGCCGGTGATGGATATAGCGGTCTTTTCCTTCAGATACAGATAACATTCCTGAAATGTTTTCTGCTCAAAGTAGGCCATCAGATCAAGCTCATCGATCACGTTGCGGGCGACCGTTTCCGATTTAAGCATGGTCGCATAGACATCGGAGGGGGTAGCCATGATCGGCAGATCAAAGCCGGCCGAGGACAATGTAAATTGGGCAAAATTGCCGGTAATTCCAAGTGAATGGTCGTACTGCGACGGCAGAATCGATGTTTTGGCGCGATACCATTTGGGCAATACCAAGACCGTCACCGCCGCCGCTAACGTGGATAAGACTACCAGGCTGACGATAAATTTCCTGTACCGGGCCAAAACCAGAAGCATTTTCCAAAGATTAAAATTTCTATTCGCATCTGGCATCATGGTTTCGTCTGGCTTTCCTTTTGAGGGACAAACAGTATTTCACTATCAAACAAATCCCCTGCATCAGAGGCATCGATGCGGCCGCCGGTGGCCGGGTTGATCACAACCATCCGCGATTTATCGGCATCGAAGCCGAGTCCACCCACTTGCTTCAAATAATACCCAATTCCTTGACCGTCGCTGAACCGGACTAACCCCGGTGAGGCTACGGCCCCGGATACAGCCACCATCCCGGTCCGGTGCGGGATAAAAACCGAATCGCCGTCGAGAAGCATAAACTCCGCCGGGTTCCAGGGTTGGCGCGGATTCCGGCTGATCAATCCGCCGGTTATATTGATCCCATCGTAATCCGTTCCTTGTGTGGCCTTTATCCAATCGGTTCTAAATATCCGAATCATTTCCGGGCAACCGTCTTCACTCTCTCCGCCACATCGATCCAACAGGGTCTGGAGTGACAAATCGCTCTGGTCCAGCACATACCTTCCGGGCCGAATCACCGCACCAAAAATTCCGACCGTTCCAAAGTTCCGACGACCGTCTTTCCATTCAATTTTTACGTTATTTCCCGGCTTGAGTTCATAATTGTTGGCACTTTTCGCCGCTCCATCAAGACGGTCGATTTCCCGGCCCGCAGTGGAGATAATGAACTCCATCTCGGTCTGATTGCCGTTTAGTCCGCCGGCAAAGGCGATATAATCGGCCAAACAGTCCCCGGCCGTATGTTCAAATACACCCGGTTGATTGAGCCGACCGGCCATAGTAATCATTTCCGATCCAACCTGCCGAGCGGAAACGTCGATTATATTCCCTTTGCAAATCATCGGATTTTTCTCGGTGTCGCCAAGGCTGGTGAAACGGGTCAAGTCAGCCAGATAAGTATCACCCAAACCACGTAAAGCAATTTTCCTGACAGCAGCCCGAGATGTGACTCCACCGGCCAGATCAAGGATTTCCGAAACACGCCAGATTGCCGGAGCGTAGTAAATTCCAGGATGGGCCACCTCACCGATCACATTCAGGCGAACCACCCGATAACCTGTCAAACGAACACCGAATTCGGTATTAGTATAAACTGTCTTCACTTTTTCGATGATTATCTCTATTGCGCGTCGCAGGGTTACATGACCAATTTTGAGGGACCCGACCGATTTTATAAAGACATATCCGTCGGATTTTATTTCGGCGCTGACATTGCCGATATCGCTGGAAGTGAAAAACAGGCCCAATTTATCGCCCGGCCCCACAATATATTGATCAGGATCAATGAAAGTATCCAGAAATCTGATTTGCATCCGCTGCAACAGGTTTCCAGCTATATCAATCTGAGGGATCAAATAAGTCGGAGACTGGTTTTGACCGACTGATGCCGGATCGAAAGTCTGACTCAGCGTCGTCAAGGGAACCAGGCAATAAATCAACAAAACTGCCAGATACAAAAAACGTAAAATGGTCAATGTAAAATCACCTATTTTATCGCCAATAAAGAATTAATATTCAACCGCAAAGTATAACATACATTATACTCATTGTCAAGAGCTTGTTCCCGGTCGCACGCTCCGATTGACACATATAATCGCTTGCCGTACTTGAAATTATACAAAAAGATCACTATCGGCGTGGTATCTTTGAGGAACGGCGGCGGCGGTATATTACAGGTCCGAAAATGGCGGATAATATTGATAGTTTGGTGACTACCGCTCCGGCTATAAAATAATCCGGGAAATATTCAAGCATAATTCGTTGATCGGTAGGATGGACGAAAAAGGAGACTAGATCAGAAACCGGTTTGATTTCCCCGCCATCGGTTCGACGCCAGCCCTGGTCGAATCCCTGAGAAATTGTTAACGTCCCGCCGGTCACCGTCTGCAAATCGAAAGCCAGCCGATTGGGGCTGAATTCGCGGCCGATAACCGTGACGGCTTTGTTTTCGCTGTACCATTCGCTGGCCCGATTATCCTGTCCCAGAATCCCCCGGCCGGGCCGGTAGGCTGAAAGCCAGGCGGCTCGTAAAGTACCTCGATTGGCTAAGAAGGCGCTGTACATTTGATTGGGATCGCCCTCAATCTGTTTAAAATCAGCATTGATTCTCAATTTGGCCGGAGGTCGGACGAAAGCCTTGTTCAAAATGGGCAAGCAGACGATCAGGTGAGTCACCAAAACGGTTCCGCACAGTAAAATCCCCAAAGTCATTCTCCGATAGGCAAACAGCGATTGTAAAGCATCGACTCCGCGGCCAGCCAACAGGGCGACACAAATCAAAGCCAGCAGGGCAAAACGGGAAGGCACACGAATCGATTCGAAGCCGGGTAGTTTGTGTAATAGATCCCATGGAGAAAAAGGTGGCCAAAATGAACCCAAAACCAGAACCAGCGAAAAGCAGATCAAAACCACATAGGGCCATACCTGACGAAAGCGGGTGACAACGGCCACCAGTGCCAGAAATGCGGCCATCGGCCCAATAAAAGCGCCGTATTCATGCCAGCCCCAGACTTCAGTGGCATGTTGGGCAAAAGGCGATTGCTGGAAGCTGAAAAACATTTTGGGCAGCGCCGACCAGGAGGTTATCTGGACCGTGCCATCCGGAATCCAGGGATGCCTGTTGAGATAATCAAACATCGGGAAAAACTTGATCGCTCCGAATAGAATACCGCATATGCCGGCCAGAATCGCATACAACGGCGGCCGAAGACCTCTTCCCTGCGCACAGTCGAACAGACTGAAAAGAAAAAGAAAAAAGAGTGAAAACAAAAGCGGCACGGCCGCTCCGGAGCCGAGGATAATGAAACCGACTACCGCTCCGGCAGAAAGTATATGCAAAGGGTGGGTCAGCGATTTTCTATAAAAGAAAAGCAGCCATGGGAAAACAGCAAAAGAATGAAAAGGGATATGGCCGACGGCGAAATGCAATGTCAGATAGGAACTGAGCATAAAAACGATCGCGGCCATCAATGCGCCCCAAAAACCGATACCCTCTTGGCGAGACAATTTGTAAAATCCAGTCAAACCGATGAAATAGACAATCACTACTTGAATTTTCAGACCAATTAGCGGTCCGAAAATCAGAAGTAACCCAAAGAGGGGATTTAAAACCGGTACTTCAGGGTGGGCAAACAATATATTACCGCCGCCAATATACGGATTCCAAAAAGGAAATTGCCCAAATTCAACAATCGAACGGACAGCTGCAGCATGTAAAGTGGTAAACAGATCCCAGTCGCGAATACCCCAATAGCCAATATTTTTCAAAAGCGGAATAGCCAGCACGGCGGTAATTGCCAGAAATAAAATATACGGCAACCACCGTATCGGTGCCGGATCGGATTCGCGTCCATCGATTTTGCGATACTTCAACATGATAGTAAATATCGGGCGAACCGGTTTTCAAAACAAGCCGAATCTATCCGTGATAGATTTTGTCCCGGAGGAAAAAACGGATTAGTCGGCTATAGCATCAGGGAAAAACCAAACAACTGAAGGAAATTGAATCAGCAACCACATCATTACTCAAACCTTGCGCCCACAATACGGAATAACCGTTTGGGTTATCAGGAGCCATAATCCATGTGGCCGAAGCCAAGCCAGCGGCATTGGTCCGGGTAATGGCGGTATCGGCAGCGGTAGTCGTGGAATCAGTTGTAATCGTACAACCGTCTTGAGCTACGAACCGCACGCGGTAATCAGAAATCGGATTATCGTACTTGTCGATCAGGAAAACCACACAGGGTTCGGCGAGGGGCTGTCCATCAGTACCGGACTGATTGTCACCCTCCGAGATATCCAAAGTGTCAACCGCTCCGGCAATAACGTTGACAACAAAATATACGATAGAATCATCAATGTTGGAAGCCGTGGCCTGAATTGTATCCACGCCGATGTGGTTGTTGGCATAATATTTATTGCGGGCATAGCCGTTGAGGTTGGTAACCTGCGGCCCATTCCAGGTAAGACCGTCGCCGTCAAGCGGCGTGATCTGTTCATACAATACGTTGATATCGGGAACGGGGGCACCCTTGTCGGTAACTACGCGGACCATTAGGGAATCGGGGAGAAAATCTCCGGCCGAAATAATCTGACCATCTCCGGAAACAATTGTCAATGAGGTGGTCGTTGTATCTACCGGCACACCCTTGTCACCACAGGAAATCGCGAAGATTATCAGAGAGATGATTAACAGTATGATCGAACAGTGTTTTGAAAGCACGCGTTTCTCCTTCATTCAATTTGTCTGGTGCCACGGTTCTTTAAACTAATACAATTAAAATCTCTGTCAAGTTCCAATCAAGGTGACCGGTCAGGTAAATTATGGGAGGGGAATTTAGGCAAATTCACTCGATTTTTTTTTGATCTTAGGGTGAAATATGGTTGACTTTTTCAGACTTTGAATGATTATTACGCGCGGTAAGAAAAGGGAACTGCCGGTTACCGGCCTACCAGATAAAAGGATCGATGAGAAATTTGCCTTCTGTAAAAACATCAATTCCCCTCCGTATCGCTCTGCTTCTCGGGTTTTTGTACATGTTCCTCTTTTCTGTGGGTCTGTTGGGTAGCTCATTGAAGCTGTTCGGCGGAGGTTTCGCCGAAACATTGCTGTCCACCACGGCCAATCCCATTGTCGGACTATTTATCGGTATACTGGTAACCAGTGTCGTCCAATCCTCATCCATGACCACTTCGCTGGTAGTCGGCATGGTCGGCGGCGGAATGATGAGTGTGGGCAACGCTATTCCGATCATCATGGGCGCCAATATCGGGACGACCATCACCAATCTTATGGTCTCACTGGTCCATATCAACCGATCGGCCGAGTTTCGTCGGGCTTTTGCTTCTTCTGTGGTTCATGATATTTTCAATCTGCTGGCCGTAATACTTTTTCTGCCAATCCAGATCAAGACCAATTTTCTCGGTCGGTTCAGCGACTATCTGGCCCACACCTTTTCCGACTATGGGGGGATGAAGTTATTCAATCCGTTGGGAGCTATCACAAAGCCGGTAATTGCTGCAGTCCTGAACATGTTGGACAACAACGCTATAATCGGGACGGTTATCGCCATTGTTCTGCTTTTTGTCTCGCTCAATTTCATGGTCAGAGTACTGAAATCGATGCTCATGTCCCGCCTGACCGGGTTTTTCCAGCGTTATATTTTCAAGACTAATTTCCGGTCTTTCCTACTCGGCCTGGGTATTACGGTTCTAGTGCAATCATCATCAATCACAACCTCGATCGTTATCCCGCTGGCTGGATCGGGAGTCCTGACCCTTTTCCAGGTTTTCCCCTATACTCTGGGCGCCAACCTGGGCACCACGGCTACGGCCATCCTGGCTTCGCTGGCCACCGGAAATATAGCCGCGGTCACCATTGCCTTTGCTCACATGCTCTTTAACCTGAGCGGAATCTTTGTCTTCTGGCCGTTGCGAAGAATTCCCATGTCATTAGCCCGAAAAATGGCCGATCTGGCGGTAAAATCGAAGGTTGTGCCTATTGCGTTTGTCGGTGTCATTTTCTTTATTGTACCGGTGATACTGATTTACCTGTGGAGGTAGAAAAATGTTCCAATTCCTAAGAGAGTTGTTCTCAGCCGACAATCTGCTTAAAGAGGCTTTTGATGCCTCCGCGGATATGCTTCGCGAGGACTACATCATGTTCGAAGAATCAGTGCGCTCGCTGAGGCACTCCGGTTCATCCGAACTAAAGTTCGATATCTATGCTGCGGATAAAAAAATAAACAAATACGAGCGGGAAGTCAGACGCATGGTCTTAACCCAGCTGTCCGTGTCTCGGCCCGCAGACGTCTCCCCCGGTTTAATCCTGATTTCAGTAGTCAGTGATGTTGAACGGATCGGCGATTACACAAAAAATATATATGAACTGGCCACGGCTCACCCCAAACAACTGGCCGGACTGCAGTACGAAGAGCGTTTATGCGAAGTGGAAAAAGTAATCACCGACCGTTTCGAGCAGGTTGCTCAGGCATATACCAAATCTGACGAAGCCCTGGCGACGCAATTGATGACCGATCATAAAAATATTTCCGGCTGGTGTGATCTGGTTAACAAAGAACTGATTATCAGTCCTCCGGAAGGTTTCGCCGTCGGCGATGCCGTGACCCTGGCCCTTTACGTACGCTTTTTAAAGCGAATTTCGTCGCATCTGACCAACATCGTTTCGTCGGTAGTTAATCCGTTTCCACGAATCGGGTATCGCGCCAAAGAAAAGTAGAAACTACTTGAACTTCAGGCCAATTTTGGCCAGCCCCGGCAGGTGTTTGCGTTCACGCAACAGAATCACAGCAGCAAAGAGCAAGTATATCCACATCACTTCCATGCGGATTTCTGAAAAAATAAGCTGAGCCATAAACAGCACTACCAGCATTATCGCTCCATACCAGGATATTTTAAGATTGCATAATATGGCCACGGCAAAAATCGATTGTCCGGCGGTAAGCCAGATTTCATGATCCTGCTTCATATCGAGGGGCAGGGCGGAAACTTTGCCCGAGGCTATGGAATATACCACCGGCAGAGTCCCCACCAAAAGTGTCCACTGGTTGACCTTGGAGGATATCAGTGCGCCCATGGCCGCCTGCGCCTGCAAGCGCGAAGCCCATATGCCGGCAACAATGAATTCCGGGGCCTCGGACGCCAATGGCGCCACCCATTGAACCAGCAGGAATTGGTCGATGCCGGCTTCGCGGCCGAATTCCACCAGCGAATGAGCAAACGGTTCCGCTGAGATAAAGATTATAAATCCCGAGTACAAAAATAAGAGAGCCACCCAGGTCCGGCGTACGCCGGTTGAAAAAGACCCGATCATGGCCGCCGGTCCGACCAGTTCCGGCTCCTCCACTTCAGCCCGGGCCGTACGGATTATATAGGTCACGAAAATAGCCACCAGAATCGCGGCATCAATCAGGTTCAGACTGCTTTTGAACGGAATTGAGAAGGCATACACCGTGGCGCAAATCAGATAAAAAATCTCGGTGGAATGTTCCTTGGACAACGCCAGCGATTTCTTTTTGGTTTTAATAAAGAATATTATTAAAACCATCGGCCAGCCCAAACCGATCAACAACCGGTTGGCTCCGGTCATATTAGCCAGGGCAAAATGGGCCATTTGCGGATCGCCCGCCGCCTTCCAGGCGAACACCATATCGACGGCGTATTCGGGCAGGACAGCGATAAAAGCCAGGATAGCCAAAGCAAACCCCTGCGATATATCCATCTGACTGACCTCGGCCGCCCAGGAAAGCATCAGCGCCGCCCCCAAAAGGCCCAGTCCAAAAAGAAGCGCCTCGGCGCCGTAACCGTTTTGGATAATCCCTAATTTGACCAGAATTCCGGGCAGAGTCAGAAGAATGGCGATGATCATGATGGTTATGCGCAAAGTGCTTGTAGAGGACTTGTCTGTCATTTACTTCCGCCCAGGTTTTTGCCAATCGTTTTTATTAAGGCAGAATGTACCATACTATTCTTTAACTGTCAAGAATCTATAATCAAGCGAAAATTGCCAAATTAATCAGTTGCGAATTAAACTGGGAAATGCGTATAATAATATATCATAATTTGCGAGATTTAACCGGACAGGTCAATCGACATGGTTGCGGCCAGGGCATATTCAAGCGGACTCTTTTATTTCATCATCGCTATGATCGTGTCGGTGGTAATATTGTCGCTGAGCCTGATTCTTTTCCATGCCGCCGAGTGTGATGATGATCACTGCCCGATAAGCACGGTGGCCTCACATCTGGTCATGTACTGCAGTAATCCGGCCATTATCCTATTTCTGGTGATTATTCTTATATTGTCTCCGCTTTCCTGCGACAACCGCCGGGGCATGACCCTGTTACACATCTCTCCTCGCGCTCCTCCCATTTGATCCAATTTCCGCGATTAATTTGATCAGGCGTTACCGGCATTTTTAATAGGATTGGTGCGTCTGCTCTTCAAGCATTTCCTTAGGAGGAAATAATGCGCTATTGGATTATCGGGCTGATTGTTTGCCTATTGCCGGTCGGGCATGACCTGTTGGCACAGACAAGTCTTAATCCCGATCTTTCGGTAATCGGCGACATTCGCGTATTCAGCCATGATAACGGTTCATTGCCGGCCGAGGCCGAAAAACTAATTGTCGCCGATCCGCAAATGGAAATCGTCATCAGCGGTTACCTTAATCCCTATGCCCGGGCCGAGGCCGTTATCGGCTGGCACGGTGAGGATCAGGCCGAGATCGAGGAAATCTACGGTACCATCCTGCGGGGGCTTCCGCTGGGAATGAACCTTCGGGCAGGAAAATACCTATTGGAATATGGCCGACTCAATCCCGTCCATGAACATGCCTGGTCGTTTATCAAACGTCCCCTGCCGCATGAACACTTCTTCGGCGAGCACGGTCTGGCCGATATGGCCATCCGGGCGTCTTTCCTTTTGCCGACCGGAAACGCCTACACCGAATTGATGGGCGGCCTGCTCAAAGGCGACGCCCTGATCGGTCACTCCCACGATCATGACGATACCGATCATGACCATGAGGAGGAAACGCCGGAACGAATCGACTTGGGGGGATTTTCAAGACTGACGACCTCGCTGGCCGTTTCCGAAAACTCCGAACTGGCGATGGGCATTTCGATGATAAATAGTGTTTACAGTCTCGAGGGACACGAAGACCATGACGACCATGCCGAACCGGAACAACTTCGAGCCGGCATTTACGGAGTTGACCTTAAATTCAAAAACAAACCTTCGCGCTATACCTCTCTTCAAGTCGAAGGTGAAGCTTTGATGCGGATCGCAGAAAGGCACGAAGGCGATGATCTTAAATCGTACGGTGGCTATTTATATGCCGACTACCGCTTCCGGCAGAAATACAACCTCGGCGGTATTTTCGAATTTACCTCTCTCGAAGAAGAGCATGACCACGATGGCGAGTTGGAAATTCATGACTCTGACATCTGGCGGGCCGGCCTCTTTGTCGGCCTCGCCCCGGTCGAAGAAACCAGTCTGGTCAGGCTGACCGGTCACTGGACCGAATCCGATGAGGACGACGGTTTCTGGGAGCTTGCCCTGCAGTTCGTCTTCAGCCTTGGTCCCCATCAACCGCACAATTTTTAGGAGCATGCCATGAATTTATATAGATGTTTGCTGTTGCTGTTGCTGATTTTACCGGCCTGGGCCGAGGGTAAAGTCAAAGTAGTAACTTCGACCAGCGATCTGGCCTATCTGGTCGAGACTATCGGCCGGGATCGAGTCGATGTCTCGGCTATCGCTTCGCCGAAAGCCGACATTCACTTTGTCGAAGTACGCCCCAGCTACATGATGAAGGTGGCCAAAGCCGATCTGGTATTCAAGGTCGGCCTGGAACTGGACGTTTGGATGGATCGTATTATCGATGGATCACGAAGCGATCGTCTGCTGGTCTTTGACTGCTCCAAATATGTAAGACCGCTGGAGATTCCCGCCTTCAAGGCCGACGCCCGTCACGGCGACCTGCATCGTTTCGGAAATCCGCATTACTGGATGGGCCCGGATAATGTCGGACCTATTACCGATGCCATCGTCGAGGGGCTGGCTGCTGCCGATCCGGAACACGCCGAATCTTATGCCAAAAATCAGGCTGAATATCTCGATCAGTTCAAGCGGGAAATCGAGGCTATTCGCCAATTGGCGGAACCGCTGAGAGATAAAGAAATCATCTACTATCACAACTCCTGGCCCTACTTCAATGAATTCACCGACCTGAAACCGGCCGGATTCATCGAATCCTACCCGGGCGTTCCGCCTTCGCCGGCTCATATCAAGAAGCTGCAGCAATTAATCGGTTCGCGCGGGATAAAGGTGATCGCCATGGAACCGTATTTCGATCAGCGCGTCCCCCGTAAATTAGCCGACGCCACCGGAGTCAAATTAATTACCCTATTCCCTTCAATCGGAGGCCGGTTGAAAAAGGAAACCTATGTCGATTGGCTGAGGGGAAATGTCAATAGCCTGCTGGAGGCCCTTAAATGACGGATTATCTCCGATTTTTCGCCTGGCCTTTCCTGGCCTGTTTGATTTTAGTCGGAATCCATGTCTATTTCGGGCTGCATGTCATCAAGCGAGGGATCATTTTCATCGATCTCTCGCTGGCCCAAGTGGCGGCACTGGGCATGACTTTGGCTCTACTGTTGGGTTATGAGCCGGGTACCGATCTATCTTATTTCTTTTCGCTGCTTTTAGCCCTCCTCGGCGCCACTATTTTTACCTTTACCAAGGATATCGAGGGCAAGGTACCGCAGGAAGCATTTATCGGTATAATCTATGCCGTTTCGTCCGCCGCCGCCATTCTGGTCGTCAGTCATTCACCCGAAGGCGGCGAACATATTCGCCATCTTCTGGTCGGCAGTATCCTGACGGTGACCCCGTCCATGGTTTTGAAAACGGCCGGCATGTACGCAGTGGTCGGATTATTTCATTATTTGGCTCGAAAGAGGTTTATTGCCCTGACTTTCGGTAAGGGCCGAAAACCGGCCAATGCCCGGCTCTGGGATTTTTTCTTTTATGCCTCTTTCGCCGTAATCGTCACCTCGTCGGTGAAAATCTGTGGTGTGCTGCTGGTCTTTGTTTTCCTGGTCGTGCCTTCCGTTTTTGCCGCGCTGGTAACCGACAGTATCGGCCGAAGACTGATTTACGGCTGGCTATTCGGTTTATTGGGATCGATTCTGGGGATAATTCTATCTTTTCACCTGGACACGCCAACCGGGGCAACTATCGTCGTTACATTTGGGGTGCTGTTATTGATTCTGTTGTTGCTGAGAAGAAGGAGGTAAAAGGTGCCTACCCCCGGATTATCATGTTGACGATATTCTTACGTAGAAGGATGCCCAAAAGCTTGTCATCCTCAACAACATAAACCCGACGCAAATCCTTAAATAACATCATTGCCGCCACTTCCACGATCTTGGTATCCCGGCTAACCACTTCTTGATCGGTAGTGTACAGTTGTTTAACCAGAATCTTGTCTTCGCGCTTGAGTAGTTCCTCGAAAGGTTCCACGTCCATGGAATAATTGAGGTTGGAGATCAGCGATTTAAAATCGGGCAAGGCCGCCTTGATCAAATCACGATCGGTGATCTGACCCAGCAGACGGTCATCCTCACTGATCACGGCCAAAGCCGAGAGCCGGTTGCGAAACATGATATTGGCCACCTTTTTGAGGCTATCCTCGGGATTAACCGTAGCCACGTCGCGATTCATGATATCCTTGGCCGTTAGTTCCTTTTCAACCGTCACCCCCGATTCCCAGATGGCATCGATTACCGAACCGTCCGATCCGGCACCCACCACTTTATCCAGGTTTTCGGGATCACGGGCGAAAGTGGCAAAGGCCGAAAGAGCCTGCAGATACAGTTTGGCGATACTGGACGGGGTCAGCATCAAGCAGATCATTCTCAGGGGTTGATCATCGGGGGTCTTGTCCAGAAGTCCCAATCGCGAGATACCCACGGCGATAATCATTTCGCCGACGGCGTTGGTGCGAGCATGCGGAAAAGCCACGCCCCGACCATAAGCCGTATCCTCGATTTCCTCCCGATCCAGAACCGATTGCAGAATAATATCGTAATTGTATTCGGGATGCTTCTGTCGAATCATATCCAGGAGTTCGGCAATCGCCTCGCGTTTGGTGGTAGCATTCAGAGAATGGGTGACCAGTCTTTCGTCTAACAAATTAGCCAGCCGCATGAGAAACCTCTTGTTTTTTACTATCGCCTTCAATGGCTATTTCCGGTGGCGCTACAATACCTCCGGAAACCAATAATTTGACTGCTTCCTCGACGCCCAGATCGACAGGATAAATATCCTCCAGCGGCACATAAATGACCAGTCCGGTGAAAGGAGTCGGTGTGGATGGGATAAACACCAGGCGCATCTCGCTTACCGTATCGCCTTTTTTTATTCTGCTTTTCCCGGATAAAAAACCGATGGCATATATCCCTTTGCGTGGGTATTCGATGAAAGCCACTTCCGAAAAAGCTCGGGCGCTGGGCGTAAACATGGACTGCACCAGTTGTTTGGCCGCGGTATAAACGACGCGCACCAATGGCGTCCGTCCCAGTGAACGGTCACTCCAGTGATAAAGCCGGGCCCCGGCATAATTGGTAGTAATGATCCCGGCCAGTAGAATAAGCAGGATAGTAACTACGGCGCCCAAACCAGGGATATCGTACCCGAGCAGACCTTCGGTGACCGGGTTTAAAATGCCGTCCAGCAGATCAAACAGAAAGCGCAGAACAAAATAGGTTACAATCAGCGGAACGGTAACCAACAGTCCCGATATAAACTGCTTTTTTATGGTAGAGCTGATTTTCCCCGTAATTGACATAGTCTATCCCTGATATAGTAGATCGGCAGAGCCTTCTGATTCCATAATAATTAAATTACCCGGCGAATGTCAATTGCTAAGCCACAAACTATTTTTTAGAAGGCAAAGCAGGAGGCCGCCTTCAGGGCCAGATCCAGAATTGATTGCGGCAAAATCCCGAAAATGAACACGCCGATTCCGGTCAGGGTCAAGACCACTCCGGCCGGAAACGAGGGGACGATATGGTGTCGATTTTCATCCGGCACCAGATACATAACCCGAATTACATTGGCATAATAATAAAGCGAAATCACCGCCGTCAAAATGGCAATAATAACCAGCCAGGTATAACCGGCCTCAATCGCGGCGGCAAAGACGTAATATTTGGCCAAAAATCCGGCCAGCGGCGGGATACCGGCCAAAGATAACATAAAGATAGCCATCAGCATCGATAACACCGGCGAAGATTTGGACAGTCCGGCATAATCGGCGATATTCTCCGAACCAGTCCGTTCGGCATATATGGCCACGATTGCAAAAGCTCCCATATTGGCAAACATGTATGCGAACATATAATAACTTAGCGAAGCCACGCCCAGATGAGAGGCGGCCACAACGCCGACCAGAATATACCCGGCCTGGGCGATCGAGGAATAGGCCAGCATCCGTTTGATGTTGGTCTGGCGCAGGGCAACGATATTGCCCAGAATCATGGTCGCCGCGGCCAGAAAGGCCACCATCGTGCCCCAATCGCGGGGAGCCATGACATCGGTTGAAAAGGCGACAAACATGCCGACAAAAATCCGGACAAAAGCGGCTAAGCCGGCGGCTTTGGAGCCGACCGATAAAAAGGCAGTGATCGGTGTCGGCGAACCCTCATAAACATCCGGCGCCCACATGTGGAAAGGCACCAAAGCCAGCTTGAAACCCAAACCGGCAATAATCATTATCATGGCCACGGAGAAAGCCGGGCCGAGTTCACCGAAAGAAAGCCAGTGGATGGAAAGATTGATAGTAATCTCGTACAGGAACGTCGTTCCGGTCAGACCGTAGATTATCGACAGGCCATAGAGGAGGACAGCCGATGAAGTGGCGCCGATAATCAGGTATTTAAGACCGGCCTCGGATGAGGCGCGTACGGTCTTGTTATAGGCGGCCAGAACAAAGAGCGGAATGGTCGTCAATTCCAGCCCGATGTACATGGTAATCAATTCCTTGGACGAAGCCAGGAACATCATCCCCACGGTGGAAAAGAGGATCAGCGAAAAGAACTCGCCGCGATGATGCGTCATTCGGCCGACCGCGCCGAACGAAGACCCGATGGTCAGAAAAGCCGCACTCAGGAAGATAATCTTGAAGAACAGAGCAAAATGGTCGGTGACAAACATGCCGTTCCACATCATGGTGGGCGCGCCCCATTGCAGCTTGAACATCAAGAATCCGGTAACGAGCAGCCCGCCCATACTGAGCCAGGCCGGTAAAGCGACCGTCCGCCGCTGGGAAAAGAGGTCGGCCAAAAGCACGACTATGGCCCAGCAAAGAAGGAAAATTTCCGGTATAAGAGGTGTTATATCAACCATTTTATCGCGCCATTAATGTTACAAGATTTTCCAGGGTTGCCTTCATCAAATCGGTCAAAGGCTTGGGATAGACGCCCAGGAATATGGTTAAAATCGCCAGCGGAGCCACGCAAAGCGTCTCGCGTACATTGATTTCAGTCAGGTGTCCCCATTTATCTGCGTCAAATTCGCCCAAAAATACTTTCTGAATCATTCGCAGAATATAGGCCGCGGTCAGAACCACGCCCAATACGGCGATACCAACGAAAATCGGATAGGAGGGGAAAGAGCCGATGAAGACCATGAACTCGGACACAAACCCGGACATACCCGGCAAGCCCAAAGAGGCCATCCCGAAGAGAGTGAAAATGGCCGTGTAAACCGGCAGTTTGTTAGCCAGCCCGCCGAAAGCGGCGATTTCACGGGTGTGAGCTCGATCATAAATCACGCCAACCAAGAGGAAGAGTGCCCCGGTGATAAGTCCGTGCGAGATCATCTGGAACATACACCCGGCCATGGCCGTCACCGAGCTGTAGGCCGCCAGAGCAACCATGCAGTAGCCCATATGCGACACCGAGCTGTAAGCCACAAGTTTTTTAAGGTCTTTCTGGGCCATGGAAACCAAGGCCCCGTAGATGATGGCAATCACCCCCAGAATGACAATCGGCATGGAGAAATACCTCAATCCTTCAGGCAGCATCGGCCAGGAGATGCGGAGCATGCCATAAGTTCCCATTTTCAAGAGCACAGCCGCCAGAATAATCGAGATAGCCGTCGGCGCCTCCACGTGAGCGTCCGGTAACCAGGTATGGAAAGGCCAGACAGGGACTTTGATGGCGAAAGCAATAAAGAAGAAGGCAAAAGTCAGAATCTGGATATTGTGGGCGAAGGATGGACCGATTTTAGTCAATTCCAGCATGTTCAGAGTGTGCGGCTCGGAGGTGAAATAAAGAATCAGAATGGCCACCATCATGAACAGCGATCCGAAAAGCGTATAGAGGAAGAACTTGATGGCCGCGTATTCGCGCCGCGGACCGCCCCAGATACCGATCAGGAAATACATCGGCACCAGCATGACTTCCCAGAAAACATAAAAGAGGAAGAAATCAAGGGCACAAAAGACACCGAGCATGCCGCATTCCAACATGAGGAAGAAGACGAAATATTCCTTGACCCGTTTGGTGATGTTGAAACTGATGACAATGGAAATCAACGAAAGCAGTCCGGTCAGGACCATCATCGGCACGGAAATACCATCGAGCCCAAGGATGTATTGAGCGCCCAAGGCCGGTATCCAGTTGTGCAGTTCCATAAACTGCATCTCACTTGTGGCCCAATTATAATCCCGGAGAATCAACAGCGTCAAGAGCAAGGCCACAAAGGAGAAAAAGGTCGCTACCCACCTGATGGCATTGTGTTTTTCCCGGTCGATAAAGAATATCACCAACGCCCCCAATAGCGGCGTAAAGATGGTGTAGGTCAATAGCGGGAAACTGTAACTCATTTTAAATCTATCCTCCTACCGGTCCCTCTAATGGATCCCGACCTCGGTTAAGGCCAAATTTAGAAGGTTCGAGGTTGCCAAAAGTCCTATCACAATCAGGCCGAACAAAACGACCAGAAGATAATGCGCCAGCCGGCCGCTCTGGATTTTGCGAAAAGCCGAAGATGCGGCGGCGGTAATCATTCCCAGAGCATTGACGATACCGTCGACAATGTTGGCGTCGATCCAATATTTGACATCGGCCAGCCACACTGTCACCGTGGCGTGCAGATTAACCAGACCATCAATGACACTGCCGTCAAATCTCCACAGGAACCGCGCGGCGGCATGAGCCGGTTTTATAAAGGCGATATCGTAAAATTCGTCAATGTAGTACTTGTTGTAAAAAAGATTGTATATCGGTTTGAACCGTTCGGCCACGGCATCGGCCGAAATCGATTTCTTGTAATACATCAGATAAGCCAGCCCGATTCCGGAGATAGCCACGAGAGAGGAGCCAATCATCAGGAACCAATTTGGTTCGGCATGATGAGCATGGCCGTGAAAAACGAATGAAGCATAACCGTGCGACAGCCAGGGAATACCGACCCATCCGGCAAAAACCGACAATACGGCCAGAAAGATCAAAGGCCAGGTCATGGTCCGCGGCGATTCGTGGGCGTGGTCGAATTTTTCCTGGTCGCGTGGTTCACCGGCGAAAGTCAGGAAACAGAGCCGGAACATATAGAAGGCCGTCATAAAGGCCACCAGCAGACCGACGATTAAAAATAAGGGGTGGTTGAGCGCCGAGGCCAGGATCTCATCCTTGGACCAGAATCCGGACAACGGGAAAATACCGGCAATCGAAAGCGAGGCGATAACAAAGGTCAGCGAAGTGGTTTTCATCTTGCCCCAAAGCCCGCCCATCTCCTGAATATCATTGGTGTGGACAGCATGAATAACCGATCCGGCCCCCAAAAACAGCAAAGCTTTGAAAAATGCGTGGGTCATCAGATGGAACGTACCGGCGGTAAATCCGCCCAAACCCAACGCCATAATCATATAGCCCAGCTGCGACAGCGTAGAGAAAGCCAAAACCCGTTTGATATCATTCTGGACCAGGGCAATAGAGGCGGCGAAAAACGAGGTGAACAGGCCGACATACGCGACCGTCATGGCCGCATCGGTCAACGCTCCGTTTTCAGTGAAAGCATGCCAGTCGGGGATGAAAATGGTCAAAGTCCGGGCTACCAGATAAACACCAGCGGCAACCATCGTCGCGGCATGGATCAGGGCCGAGACCGGCGTGGGACCTTCCATGGCGTCGGGCAGCCAGACATGCAGAGGAAATTGAGCCGATTTGCCGACCGCTCCGCAGAAAACCAGAAGGGCCAAAGCCGTCAAAAGCCCGCCGGAAACCTGACCGGCTACGACTTTGTCGAAAACTTCGGCATAATTGAAAGTCTGAAGATACATGCCCATCATCATCAGGCCCAGCAGGAAGCCCAGATCGCCCACCTTGGTCGTGATAAAAGCTTTTTTACCGGCATCGGAAGCCGACTTCTTTTCATACCAGAAGCCGATCAACAGGTAGGAGGTCAGACCGACCAGTTCCCAGAAGATGAAGATCATGAAAAAGTTGTTGGCCAGAACCAGGCCGAGCATGGCGAAGGTAAACAGCGACAGATAAGAGAAGAAGCGGGAGAAGCGCGGGTCGCCGTGCATGTATCCGAGAGAGTAAATATGCACCATCAGGGATACAGTGGTAACGACGATGAGCATAATCGCCGTCAACGGATCTAAAAGGACTCCCAGTTCCAGCCGGAAGCCTTCGAAATTGACGATATCAAACGCTTGCTCCAGCCGGAAGGCATGCTCGCCGTGATAACCGAGCATCTGAATAAGGATCGTGATCGACATCACCCAGGCAATACCCATCGTGGCGATGGACAGACCGGCCGAAAACTTCTCCTTTTGCTGGGAGAAGAATGTTATGACCGCGAAGGCGAACAGCGGTAAAAACGGTATGATACTCGAGTATTCCAGCATATTACCACTTCAACAGGTTGACCCGGTCGGCGTCGATACCGCGCCAGTTCCGGTAAATGAGAATAACGATGGCCAGTCCGACCGTAGCCTCGGCAGCGGCTATGACGACGACGAAAATGGCAAAAATCTGACCAACGAATTTATCGGGAGTCACATAATTATTGAACGCAATCAGGTTAATGTTTACCGCGTTGAACATCAATTCCAGCGACATCAGGATAGCAATGGCATTGCGGCGGGTAACTACGCCGTAGAAGCCGATGGAAAACAGAATCGCCGCCAGGGTCAGATAACTCCACAGGCTGACTTCCAGATTGTACATCAGGTTTTCCATACTAATTGCCCTCCCGCCGGGCGATAACTATGGCGCCGACCAAAGCCGCCAGAAGCAACACCGAGACCAGCTCAAACGGTAAAACAAAGTCGGTCATCAGCAGTTTGCCGATCTCCAGCGTGGACTGCGGTGCTGGTGAAGTGTCGGCCAATCGGAAAATCGTATTTTTCAGCGACCAAAAAAGACTGACGGCCATAATCATGGATAAAAACAGGCCGACCGTGCTCTGTTCATTGGTCATCATCACTTCTCGTCCGGCCAGTTTGGAGGTCAACATGATGGCAAAAATCATCAAGATGGCCACCGCCCCGACATAGAGCAGAACCTGGATCACGGCCAGAAATTCGGCGTGCAAAAGAACATAAATACCGGCCACCATGAACAGGCATAAGATTAATGCCAGCGCACAGTGAAAAATATTTTTCATCGAAACCACCAGCATGGCGGAAACGACAATTATAATGGCGAACAGATAAAAGACGGCTTGTTCCATCACTGGCCCTCGTCCTTTTGTGGTCCGGAATCATCTTTATCAGGCTTATCGCCCTCGGGCGCAGCCTTCTCGGACTCGGCCGGCGGTTCTGTTTTCGCTTCAGCCGGTTTGGTTTCGGCCAGAGTTTCCGCTTTCGGTTCAGCCGGATTAGCTTCGGTCGGAGTCTCTGTTTTCGCTTCAGCCGGTTTGGTTTCGGCCGGAGTTTCCGCTTTCGGTTCGGCAGGCTTTTTGGCTACCGGCTTTTTGGCCGCAGGTTTTTTTCTAACCGGCTTTTCGTAGGGGACATCAAGGCCCATTTTGGCCAACTTGTCCATATCCCAGAAAAGGTCCTTTTTGTCGAAAGCCGGAAATTCGAACTTAGTGGCCATCTTTATGGCTGCAAAATTGCAGGATTCCTCACACAAGCCGCAGAAACAGCAGATATTGTAATCAACGGTAAACGATTCAAGGTGCCGCTTTTTCTTCTCATCTTTATAGACACCGATATCGATGGCAGCCGTAGGACAGGCTTTCATGCATAGCATGCAGGCGGTGCAATTGAGCTTGCCGGTTTCATGGTCGGTCAAAAGAACGACCATACCACGCGAACGTTCGGGAATTTCCCAGCGTTCCTTGGGATATTGAATGGTGATGGCATGCCGCCCCAGATGTTTCGTGGTGGTAAACAATCCCAGTATCAGGTTGTATATCCCGGAGGCAAACTGTTTTACCAATTCAGCCATTTTGCTAACACCCCAACATATATGATATTCAGGAAGGCCAGCGGTAATAGCACCTTCCAGGCAAATTCCATCAATTGATCAACGCGCAGGCGCGGGTAGGTCCAGCGGAATAGCATCAAGATAAAGACGATGAAAATGGTCTTGCCCAAAAACCATACCCATGACGGTAAAAACGGCCCGTTCCAGCCGCCCAGAAAAACGGTGACGGCTATGGCTGAGACCGTAAACATATTGACGAATTCGGCCAGGAAGAACATGGCGAACTTCATACCCGAATATTCGACGTTGAAACCGGCCACCAACTCCTGTTCGGCCTCGGGCAGATCGAATGGCGTGCGGTTGGCCTCGGCCGTGGCGGCGATAATATAGATGATGAAGCCGAGGGGCTGAAAAAAGATGTTCCAATGGAACCCGCCCCAGCCGGACTGAGCCTTAACAATGTCGTTCATCGACATCGATCCGGTAACCATGACCACGCCCAAAATTGATAATACCAGCGGAACCTCGTAGCTGACCGCCTGAGCGGCCGAGCGCATCCCGCCCAGAAGGGCATATTTGTTGTTCGAAGACCATCCGGCCATCAGCATACCGATGATGGTAAAGGTCGTAATGGCGATAATATAGAGAATACCGATATTGAGGTCGGATACTATCAGGCCTTCGCCGAAGGGCATGACCACATAGGCGGCAAACGCGCTGACAAAGACGATAATCGGAGCCCATAGGAAAACTTTGCGATCGGCCAGGGTGGGAATGATATCCTCTTTCTGGATCAACTTGAGGGCGTCGGCGATGGTTTGCAATATACCATGCCAGCCGGTCATCATCGGCCCGAAACGCTGTTGAATATGGGCCGAAATTTTACGTTCCCACCAGACCAGAAATAACGCCACCAGGCACAACGCTCCGAAAACGATCATGGCCACAGCCACTTGCGCAATAATACTCGTCAGAGTGTCGCCCAGACCAATCGAAACCAAAAGCTCATACAACCAGCTGAAAACAGGTGCCAGTTCCATTATCTATCAATCTCCGGCAAAATGATGTCAAGCGACGCAAAGATAGCCACCAGATCGGCGATTTTGAGATCCCGGACAATTTCCGGCAGGGCCATCAGGTGATTGTAACTGCCTCCGCGGGCCCGGAGCCGATACGGCTTCTTGCTGCCGTCGGAAACAAGATGAATGCCCATCTCGCCGCGTGAATTTTCTATCCGCGAATAAACTTCGCCCGGTTTGGGTTTGAAATTCATAGTCACCTTGGCCCGGATCGGCCCCTCGGGCAATTGATCCAGAGCCTGACGGATAATCACCGCCGACTGGCGAAGTTCTTCCATTCGTGCCAGATATCGGTCGTAAGAGTCGCAGCCGTAGAAAACCGGGACTTTGAAATCGAACCGATCATAAACCGAATAGGGATCATGCTTGCGGATGTCGAAATTGACTCCCGAGGCGCGGGCCGATGGGCCCGAAATAGCATAATCGTGAACCATCTTTTCGGTGATGATACCAACACCCTTGTTGCGGGCCAGCCAGATCGGATTTCTATTCAATATTTTTTCGTAGTCGTCAAGCTTCCCGTCGATGATATCCAGAAATTCCCGGCATTTGGGAATGAATTCCGGCGGAATATCCTTGGAAACCCCGCCCACCCAGATATAGTTGTAGGTCAACCTTTGGCCGCAGGTCATTTCAAAGAGATCGAGAATCAATTCCCGTTCACGGAAAGTGTACAGGAAGGGCGTAAGCGCGCCCACGTCCATGGCTGTTACGCCGATACAGAGCAGATGCGAAGCCATCCGGTTGAGTTCGGCCATGATGACCCGCAAATATTCGGCTCGTTCAGGAATTTCCAGATCAGTCAGTTTTTCTGTGGCCAGAGCAAAGACCCAGTTGCAGGACATCGAAGTGACATATTCGAAACGGTCCAATAGCGGGATACACTGGGCGTAGGTCCTGTTTTCACAAATTTTTTCGATGGCTCGGTGAAGATAACCGACCACCGGAATGCAGTCTTTGACTACCTCGCCGTCCATGGTCACGATCAACCGGCAGACCCCGTGGGTAGCGGGATGCTGCGGCCCCATGTTCATGACCATCTCTTCTGTATGAAGCTTATTGGCCATGATTATTTCCCCTCCGGGAACGGAATCACGTCACGCCCCACCCAGTCTTTGCGCAACGGCGCGCCCTGGTCCCAGTCATCAGGCAAAAGAAATCTGGTCAGGTCGGGATGTCCGGCGACATTGATTCCGAAAAGCTCCCAGACCTCGCGCTCGTACCAGTTGGCGGCAGGCCAAACGGAAATGGACGATTCAAATTCGGGCTTGGTCCGGTCGAGAATGATTTTGAAAAATATCCGGTGTTTGAGTTTTAGCGAGCAGACATTGTAAACGATTTCGAACGCTTCCCCGGTATCAACACCCGACAGATTCATCAGAAAAGTCATTTGCAACTTGAGATCGTCGTGAACGAAGCGGGCGAAAGATTTTACTTCGCCGGTTTTCACGATCAGGTACGGTTCCGGCTGGTCGTTTTCGATAACCTCGATTCCCCCGGAATATTTCTCTTTTATATACTCGGTAAGTTCTTCCCTGGTCATCGGCTGATTCAGCTCCAGTCATCCATTTTCAGGGTTCTGATCTTTTTACCAACTTCCAGACAGCCCTGAAGAAGAGCCTCCGGCCGGGGCGGACAACCGGGAACATAAACGTCCACCGGGATAACTTTGTCGATCCCCTTGAGTACGGCATAACTGTCATAGTAGAACGGTCCGCCACCGATGGCACAGCCGCCCATGGCCAGAACGTATTTCGGCTCGGCCATCTGATCATAAAGTCGTTTGACGACCGGGGTCATTTTATGGGTAATTGTTCCGGCGACGATCAGCAGATCGGACTGCCTTGGCGAGGCCCGAAAGATCATCCCCAGACGATCAAAATCGTAACGGGAGGCCCCGGTAGCCATCAGTTCAATAGCGCAACAGGCAGTGCCGAACAAAAAGTACCAGAGCGATTTGGCCTGAGTCAAAGTCAAAATACCATTTACCGAGGTCGCTACCAGACCACCGCCCGGCACTTTCTCGGCGTAAACCGGGAGCTTCTTAATTATACCCACTTCAAGGCTCCCTTCTTCCAGGCATAGACCAGCCCCACCAGAAGGATGGCGATAAAAATGACCATCTCGATCAGGGCAAATAGTCCCAGAGAATTGTAGGCCACTGCCCACGGAAAGAGAAATACCGCTTCCACGTCGAAGATCACAAAGATCAGTCCGATAATATAAAAACGGTTGTTGAACTGAACCCAACTCTCCCCGATTATCGGAATACCGCATTCATAAGTATCATTCTTGACTTGACTCGGGTTATGCGGCCGGATAAGACGGGAAAGGAGAAAGGTAAACAGAACCAGGCCGATACCGGCGATGATAAATATCAGAACAGCGCTATAGTCAGCTGGCATATCCACCTCTTTCACCGCAAAGCGACAACTTCGTCATGTGACGATCTTCACAAAGCGGCATAATTTAAGTCGATAAGAAAGCCAAATTAGCCAAATTGTCAAGCTATTTTTAAATTTTTTAACTCCATATATATTATATTGTTACGATAGCGGCTACACCGGGGCGATGCTTCGGTTATGGCTAAGGAACAAGTAGCTCAACAACTTCCGGCTCCAGATAAAAATCGCCCATCATGGGCGATTATCTACCGTTTTGAATTGTCCGGTAAGGTGCAACCGTTGGCTTGAAGGCCGTTCTCATAAAACAACATCGAGCCGCCAGAGGATGACGGCTCGATGCTTTCTAAACACACGCAAAATAGAAAGGCATGCGCAATAATGCGCACATTTTATAATCAGGCCTATCGAAAAAGGCCGGAATAGTCAAAACCCAAACAAGAACCTGGCAGTGCCGGTTGTCCTGTTCTAATCAAAGAAGGAAAATCAAAGAAGTGCTCAAATGCACAGGCACTATCAAGATATGTAATTCAGGTACGATTGTCAAGTTATTTGTTAAATTGCCGCGCTCATCGTAATCGAAAACAGACAATAAAAATACGCTTAAGTACAACCAAAACTTGTGGTTACACGATTACAACACGTCCGGAGAGGCCCAATAATCAGGGCCTCTCGCGGAATTCATTTTCTCAATTCCATTTAATCTTCCGAGCATAAATCGAAACACCCAGAGGGTTTTGATCCACCCTTGAAGACGTAATTAATCATGTAAACAGCATCGCCGACATTGATTGAGCCGTCGCCGTTAGCGTCACTGATGCAGAGCGGATTTGAGGCAGCGCCGCCTTTAAAGACATAGTTGATTAGGAAAACCGCATCACCGACATTTAGGGCACCATCGGTATTGGCATCTCCGCAGGTTGTAAACTCGGTGTAGGCATACGATGCCGAAGCAATTTCCATGGTCTCCGAGTACATCTGTCCGGGGTCACCAGTATGATAGACAATCAGGTTCTTAAGGTAATAGGGTCCTGACTCCCCGTGCTCGCTTATAGCTAAACCATCAAAGTCGATTTCCAAATAGCACGAGTCCTCCATTGGACAATGGACGTATCCTGAGGACCATTGAATTTCTTCACCATACATATCGGCCAAAAGACCGTTGCCGATTATATTTCCGCTATCTGCTGCCGAGACATAGAAGCCGAAGGCCAGATAATCGAACAACTCATTTCCGCTAGTATCTACCGGTGAGTCGCTGAAACTGCCCACGTAAGAAATCAAGGGTGGCGGCAGGGCTTCGAATAACGTGTAAGGTAAATACTCGGTGGTGAAGACATCCTCAAACCCGGCCATTCCCGGCGTACCGGTGGCCACCAGATATGAAAGTGTGTACGGACCATCAAGATTACTCGCGTTGATCTCAGTGCCAACGAAACTCAGGTGAACGGTTCCCGCCATCTCATCCGCCGAGCCGGCATCCCGTGCAGCCATGGGATCGTATTGGGCTGTGGCTGTGGCCACCGATGATCCTTCGCCATCCACGAGCCACCCGATCCATTCCAAAATCCCGGTTGAATCGCTGGTGAAGTCTATTTCGATGACCAGCGAGTCGATCAGGTAGTCGCTGTCAATATCGACTAGAGAAGTATCCGGGTCACCAATTAATCCAATGGGTCCAACTTCAAAACTGTCGGGGGAATAGGAACCGGTAGAAAATTCCCCCTCGCTAACTTGTCCTTCGCCGGTTTCCAAAATCCAGACCGATAGATCATAGGGGCCGAACTTATTGCTTTCGTTGATATCCGGGCCATCAAAATCCAGGATGAATTCAACCATCCCGGGGCCGATCATACTGGAAGCGGATGCGGCTGAGGCGATTTCTTTCATTGAATCCGAGAGTAAAATTCCACCGACTGAGAAATTTCCTTCTCGCGATAGATCGACGGTGACATGGGAGCGCAGCAAATTATAGAGACCGTTCGGCTCCAGATCGACGCCTTCATCCCATTGTGATTGAATACGCGCGGGGAGTTCGCCGAAATCCATATACTCATAAGCCGTCGTTGTGACTTGAAAGGCATTATCCATAAAGCCATTCACGGAGTCAAGCAGTACCCATTCAATAATATATGGGCCATCATAACCGGAGCGATAAATTTCCTCGCCGCTGAACGATAATTCGAGATAGTGGCCGCCAAACGAAAGCTGTGAGTCGACATGCGAGGGCATTGAGGCCGCCCAGGAAGGAGTTACACTGACCACCGAATCACCGGCCGTAACTATCGCCTGAAGCCTGAATTTCCCGGGATTATATACCAGAACAGTGGCCGTAACCGTCAGGCGATCATACCAACCGTCACCGTTATCGTCATAAGCCGCATCGGAAAATTCACCGGGAAGAATAGCGCTTCCAGTCGGATAGCTCCCCCCGGCCGCAATCTCGACAGCCGGATCATAGGTAACGGTGGACCAGGTGGCACCGACCATTCCACCGGCAGACTGGATAGTGTGCCCTCCGTCGGCATTGATAATTCCGCCGGCACCCCAGCCGGTTATGTTCCATTTTATGAAATCGTTGATAGGTGTAAAATTGATTACACCCATGGTCGGATCCCAGTAATTGGTTTTTCTGCCAACCTGATGCATACCAAAACACCATTTGTCGCATGGTGGGCCTCCGGCCGCCAGCGCATAGGCATTACCGGTTTTTCCATCCATTGAGGTGCCGCCTTTGGTGACGAAGCCAATGTTGTTGGATCCCCGGGTTCGCTGCACGGACGTACCGGCCACTCCCAGAACCTGACACAAACCGTCCCAAACATCGGAGAAAACGACGCAATTGGCCTGCACTCCGGGACTGTTTTCAACATAATTGCTCCAACTTACCCAAAAATCCTCGTATATTCCCCCGCTCTGAGTGTAAATTCCGGTGGTGAGAAAATCGAGAACATTGCCTTCGGTGACCGCCCCTGAAGCCCAGGTACAGGCGCTTTCCAGCCATTTTAGCTTGGGCGGAGATACACCGGCCAGAGGCATATCATAGGTAATGTAAACCGGCATCATCACTGTCTGTTGGCGCACAACATTACCGTTGGGATCACGAATGGTGAAAAATATGGTCAGATTATAGACGCCCACACTTTGAGGAACCGTAACCGTAAATGTCCCCGACCAACCGGTAAACGAACTGATCCCGGCCTGACCGTCAAGACTCCACATGCAGTCAACGGTTGGATTCCAGGTTGGCGCGGGAGCCAGAGCAGTCACCGTCGCCTGAATATCAAACGAACCACTGGCCTTGGAATCGGCAATAACCCGATCTCCCGGAGGCGTATCATCGGCCAGCGAACCATCGGGATTTATAATTTTGCGCCATATGGGGTCAGCCACATTATCGATAGGGACATCATTTTGAGCCGAAAGCCGAGTCACGGCCAGATTACCAAAATTGACAAACAAGTCGAGAACGTCTCCCCATGCCCAACTGGGATCACATGGATCGTTAGGGTCATATCCCCAGCCCAGATTGACTCGCATGGCCCGCTCGCCGGTGATTCCGGCGGGAATTGTAAACTGTGTCACCAGTGTCATCGTACCCTGATAATTGATGTTCAGATAACCCGTCCCGGCCGCGTCCATAACTCTTTCATTGCCATCATACCAGTCATCATCCTGATTCCAATCAATCCAGGCATTTACATACTCCGGGCTATTATCATATTCAGGACACGGGTTACCGGCGATACAACCGGTCGGATTGGCGATATAAATCTGGACTGTCAGTGTTGCCGTGGTGCCACCCGGATTGATTGATATCGAGGCCGATGATATGCTTTCGTAAGATGTACTTCCCCCGGACGAGGTGCAGTAAGCCCGATTTGTCTTCGTTGCTTTCGGCGGCGTGGGGATTAATGTCCGACTCTTTTCCACATCCGAAATTCTTCGCTCTGTTTCCTGCGCCTCCGCGGACAGCGAAGAAACCGATTCGCCAAGCGTTACCGACGGAAGAATGACTGCCAAAACTATTATTCCCGTCATTATCCAGGACGCTTTCATAAAACCTCCCTTTCTTTGTTTTCCCCTGGGATTGATCCGGTAGAAGCCCGCTGTTCACTAAATGTTGTCCAATTCGGCCCACAGTAACCATCGCCTGATTTTTCCTCAACGCAGAGATACTCCCAATCGCATCCTACTTAAGGATAATTGGACATTGGTAAAGCTGACTCCCCCCGGTTTATCCGTAAATTTAACCGGCGCTGTTGGTTCAATTGATGGCAAAAATGATTTTTGAGTTACCTCTCAAGAATTAATATATTTATCAGCTTAATAATTGTCAAGAGGAAATATGGTGTATTCCTAAATTTTGTTATGTGCCAATCCCAAAAATTAAAAACACCGAGCAGCTTTTTAAAGCCACCCGGTGTTATTTTAACCTGCGTGATTACGTGTACGCTACAAAACGCAAGCGTTCCCCAAATATCTCCTCTTATACTATTTCATCAAAACCATCTTTTTGTCAGAAGTGAAACCGGCGGCGTTCAGACGATATAGATAAACACCGCTGGAAACCGTCCGTCCCGATTCATCGACGCCTCTCCAATCAACACTATGGATACCGGCCGATTCCTGGCCGTCAAACAGCGTGATGATCTTCTGTCCCAGAACATTGAAAACATCAATCCGGACATGGCACGGTTCGGGTAGTTCATACATGATGGTTGTTGTCGCATTAAACGGGTTGGGGTAGCTCTGGTGTAACGCAAAGCTGGACGGCATAACCGGGCCGCTCTCGACTTTAACGTCCATCAGATTGCCCCAATAATCACTTATTTGCGATTCCACTAGCCGAACCGTTCCCTCACCTTCAATCAGGAAGGCGAAAACGTTTTCACGTCCAGCCGGGATACTCACACCCTTTTCGAAAGTGTAAACCAGTACGCGTAGTACTCCGTCTTCATCGCTGTATTTCAGCGACATATTCGAAGCTCCGTTGATCAAATGCGGCTGACCGATTTCGTATCCGTCATGCTCAAAGACAAAGTATCCGGCGCCTAATTCAACCGATGAGTTGGTGGAAAGTCCAACTGCCGAATGATTGACCTGCAAGCCAACTGAAACCGCTTGTGCAAACGGTTCGGGCTTGGCATAAGGATTGGCGTCGCCGACGATTACACGAACCAGATAAACCAGATCAGCCACCGACAGCGAGATACCATCAGCGTTGATATCGGATGCGGCAATAGATGCTTCCACGTGATCAAGGAAAGCGCCCAAGCCGTGAACGAAGTAATTGGTCAGCATAACCGCGTCAGCGATTTCATTAGCTATACCGTTGGCGTTGATATCACTCCGGGCATCAATCGAATCGGCGCAGACAATATCCACTCCACCGTTGGTTAAATCTAATAACGACACGGGCACAGTCTTGTCACCCTCAAGACATCCCGCCTGCACACCGTAGTAGGTCGGGAAACCAAAAGTTGAGTCAGTTATGTCAGTACCCTCAAAATCATAGACATGATCCGAAACATAGAGGATCTCGCCATCCACTGAGGATACGGAGTTGTCGTTGCAGTCACCCCAGAAAAATTTAATCGGAACATACTGACAATCGAAAGTACGATCATTGGTGACGAGGAATTTAATTCTGGCCAGTTCATATGGATCGTAATCCGGCGGGCCATAGCACGACGGATGATTGGGACCGTCGGACGATTCGGCAATGGCGATAATCCGCAGAAGTCCCGAAGGACAGGCGTCTCCGCAATTGCCGTCGGCGCCATAACGGTAGGTGAAATATTCCCAATCGCAATCCTCAAGCAACTGTCCCGGGGTAGCCTCGATAAAAGACAACGCCGAAGCATCATAGGCAATCAGGAATTCGAAACCGCCCATATCCAAATCACTGTTTTCAATCGTGACCGAAATATCGGTGAAATGACCCTGCAGGATTTTGTGTGATTTCTCGATGACTATCTGTGGCCGCGGCCGGACTTTGATAATTACGCAACAGGTGTCGGCATTGCGAGGCGAACAGCCGGGACATACAGGAGCATCGTCGTCGACCTTGATACAAAGCTCAAAAACGCCGACGTAATCATGGGTCTCTTCGGTTTCCCACGTCCAGTCACCATTGTCGGGATCGATAGTGATCACTCCCAATCCGGGAACGGAAAAACTCGCCAAAGTGTAATTCAGCGGTTCGGGACCATCATCGGGGTCAGTTGCCGCCACCGAACCCATGGCCGTATAGCCCCACCATATCCTGACCGTATCAGGCGGACAGACAATTTCCGGCGGGTCGTTCTGGACACAAATATTGAATTCACAAGTGTCACTGGCCCCACAACTATCGGTGGCTATCACCCAGACGTTGTTGTCGCAAATATCGTACTTAGTGGTTGGCCAGGTAATGACTCCCGTAGTCGCATTAATACCCATATTTACCGGCGAACCGCTGCCCAGACTAAAGTAGACGCTCTGTCCGGCGTCCGGATCGGTGTAGGTGGCTGTGCCATCATAAACATCATCCCAATGGATGACCGCATTCTGCGGACAGGTCACAACCGGAGGCTTGTTGATGACAAACCCAACCTCAAAGCTGTCTTCGCAAGTATTGCCGCAGTCATCGGTACATTGAATCGTAACCGTAAATGTTTCATCAACAGTCGGAGTGTAACACCAGGTTCCGCTGTTAATAACCCCTTTGCCGGCCGTGACAGTCATGGTCGGATCGATGTCGCAATTATCGCTGCAGCTGACCGGCAGACAAACCTCCGTCGGTTCGCATTGGAAGAAGGAACTGTTTGCTGGAACAGTACAGACCGGATCAATGGTGTCATCAATAATTATTAACTGTTGGCATTCAGCCCAGTTGCTTGATGCATCAGTGGCCCGATAAGTCCGGGTAATCGTCTCCGGACAAGTTTGACCGTCAGACAGATCGCTCACCCAAGTAATCACCGGGCTCTGATCGCAGTTATCGGTGGCCGTAACCAGGCCGATATCCGGCTGAGGTACGTTGGCAAGACACTGCAAGTTAACCGTTGCCGGACAAACCGGTACCGGCGCCTCGTTATCCGCCACAGTAACCTCAAAGGTGCAGACGTCTTGATGGCCATAAGCATCAAGGGCCGTACAGGTAACCAAAGTCATACCCAGCGGGAAGACTGAACCCGACGGAGGAACACAGGCGATCGATGCGCCCGGACAATTGTCGGTGACTGTGGCTGTGAAATTCACCACTGCTTCGCAAACACCTGGATCGGTGTTAACGGCCATATTCCCCGGACAATTTGCCACCGGAGGTTCGTTGTCGGTAACCGTGACCGTAAACGTACAGACATCCTGGTTAAAAGAACCATCGACTGCTGTACATGTAACCACGGTCACTCCAACCGGGAAGTAGGAGCCCGAAGGAGGAACACAAGAAATGTTCACTCCCGGACAATTGTCAGTGGCCGTGGCCGTGAAATTCACCACCGCTCCGCAAACTCCGGGATCATTATTGACAGCTATATTCCCCGGACAGGTTGCCACCGGCAGTTCGTTGTCGATGACCGTAACTTCGAAAGTACAGACATCCGTGTTGCCAGAGGCGTCATAGGCAGTGCACGTCACCACGGTCGTACCAACCGGGAAATACGTTCCCGAAGGCGGATTGCAGGAGATGGTAGCTCCCGGACAATCGTCGGTAACCGTAGCCGTGAAATTGACCACTGCACCGCATGCGCCTTGTTCATTATTGACCGTGATATTGGCCGGACAATTAGCCATCGGCGGAGTGTTGTCTTCCACCGTAATTTGGACCAATTGCGCACCAAGCTCGGCCCCGTCACCGATAGCGTAGATGTAAAATTCATAGTATCCGGCCGGAGTGCAGAGAGGTACGGTCACTTGAATATCGAAATCGACCGAAGCCGGAGCGGTTATATCGACGTACTGGCTTGGAGCGACATCAGTCAACCAGGCTTCATAACCCGGTTCCGTTTCCAGAGTCAACAAAGCGATTTCCGTGGCCTGAGCCAAGATCAAATTATAAATGGCCGTGGGAATATCTCCGGGAGAACTGAGGAGATGCTTTTCGCCACCGGTTAAACCGGTCCAGTAATCCCAATGTGCTCCATAACTGGAACTGCTGTGTATTTCCAGTAGAGTAATGTCATTGGAGGCCATGCCGGCCAGAACGGTCTGCAAATCCAGATCATCGCCATTACCCATGATCTCATCGCGACCGGGATCGCCACCCCGACTGGAAACGGTGGAATAACCGGGAACGCCTTCATTGATATCGCAATCATGCGGAATGTTGTCGCCGAAATTGAGGAGAATTTTCTTCGCCCCGGTGCGATACCCAATCGAAGCATCGGCATAACTTTCATAAAAAACCCGCGTGTAATCCTGCGGGCCGTCGGCACCATATCCCAGAACCAGCGAATTTATAGAATTGGAAACCGTCGTAAAATCGGAATTGAGCGGTAAGTCCAAATTATAAGCATAATCGCCGCTTGACGGAGAACCATAGGTCGCACTGTATCCGCAAGAACTATAGGAATGCGGATAATCCATATACGACATGACTCCGAACTTGGAATCGCCAATCAAAGTATTGAGACTGGTCATGATATTGACTGCCTGGGCCTTGGCAGTGTTAATCGACGTAGACATGCTGCCGGTCAGATCAAAGGCAAAAACGATATCACCTTTGGGAATAATCCCGGTGACGGTAGCCGTCTTTGTTTCGCTGACTGATTGACCCGCTTCCAGCGTGGCTGTTAGTGTAGGCGGCGTCAGATCGGCTAACGCCATTTGTGCCGTCAGGACCATAATACAAAGCAACAGCCCCGTCGGCAGTTTCCCCTTAAATGTGTGCATACTTCCTCCTAACAATCGTCTATATCTATTTTCATGGATTTTGCCTTATTTTTGATGGTAAACGGACGAAACCGATGGTGGAAGGATAATTCGCCGTTCCAGAAGCAGATGAGATGATTGCCTTGGCGATAATATCACACCACGAGGACGACCGAATCCTTTGGGCTGGCGATAGCATGGTTATCATGCACCCGCGATTCAAAAAGATTAAAAAGTCAAAAGTTAATTCCAGCGTATGACCACTGGCGAGTAAAACTTTGTGCTCTTTTTTTGTCTGGGTGATCAAAGATGCAAAGGCGAGACTTTACCCCTGACATTATGTAATTAACTACATCAGACCATATTTGTCAAGGGATTTCTGAAGTATTACAACCAAATAAGCAAAAAGAAAATCGCCAAAAGTGTTGATTTTCGGCCTTAAAACCCGTCGTTCATACCGATTCGGGCAAGCTCCCCGATCATTTGCCGGAAACCAACGCAGATTTGAACATGATTGTTACCGTGGCCAGCACCAGAAAGCCGCCGCAGAGGACAAAAACCACCGGCAGACCCAAACGCGAAGCAATTATGCCGACAATCAGTCCTGAGCCAACTTCGCCCACCGAACAAGCCAGATTGTAGCCCGAAAGAAAAGTCGCCCGACCCTCCGCTTTAATCGCCCGGTTGATCATGATCGAAAAGGTCGGTGTTATCATTTCCTTGCAAATGAAATAGAGAATCAAGAGCAGCGGCAAAAGCATAGCCGGAATGTTTGGTAACGATGATATCACCACGCCGGCCAGAATCAATATCATCAGCGGCAAAGATATCCCCCCGGCGGCTCGCCGTGTAACCGGCCCGACCAGAAAGAAGGCTATAACCGCTCCGGCGGCGGTCAGAAGACCAAAATACCGAATATCAATGTCATATATTTCTGATGATAGTATCTGCCAGTATTGATCGGCGCCCTCAAACGAGAAATTGGCGGCGACAGACAGGATAAAGATAATCTTGAGTAGCGGCGATATTTTAATCTGCCTCAGCATATTGCCGATCGGCGCAAAAAAACCGAGTCGCTGTCCATCCGTGTCGCCTTTTTCATTGACTACAAAAAACATCGACGCACCCAGACCGGCCAGCCCTCCCAAAAGTATCGGATAAAAGGTTATCGAAACGTTGGCGATAAATAGAAACCCGGCGCCAAGCATAAAAACCGTGGTGGCCACGATCCGAATCCGGCTCCGAAGTATAAAAACTCGATTCATAAGCCGGTCTTTATCATTCTCCTCGATCGAATCGACTGCCAGCGCCTCACCCGCCCCCGAGATAAACGCCTCAGCCAGCCCGAAGATTATTTCGCCAAAAATAAATCCGGTTAGATTGCGGAAAAGGATGAAAACCAGACCGCTTACGGCAAACAGGGTAAATCCGATGGCTACTGATTGCTTGCGACCGAAACGGTCGGCCAAAAGGCCGGTGGGAATTTCAAAAATCAAAACCGAGGTTTCGAAAACCGCCGCCAAAAGAGCCACTTCGAAAAGGGTTATACTGAAGTACCGAAAATAAAGGACATAAATCGGCAGAATAAATCCGCCACAGGCGGCCAGTATCGCCTCAGTAACAAGAAATATCCGAATATTGCGCGTCATTGACCGTTACAGAGCCGCAATCGCCTCAATCTCCACTCGCGCCCCCAAAGGTAGTGCTCCCACGGCAAAGGCGGCCCGGGCCGGAGCATCCGATTGAAAGCAGGACGCATAGATTTCATTGACGGTCGAAAAATCACCAATATCGGCCAGATAAATCGTCGCTTTGATGACCGAAGAGAAATCGCAACCGGCTTCGGTCAGAATAGCTTTAATGTTATTCATTGCCAGCTCCGCCTCAGCTGCCACTCCGCCCTCAGCCATTTTCATCGAATCGGGATCAAGACCGAGTTGACCGGAGATAAAAAGCAATCGCCCGGCTTCGACGATAACTGCCTGATTGTAGGCACCGAGCGCCTTGGGCGCCAAATCGGTGTCAATAATGATTTTTTTCATGTCGTCCTCCATGTTTCGAGAACTGAATATAAAGCAGGATTATGGCTGCGAACAATTAAAAACCGGACTGAAATGCGCTATAATTGCGCCATCTCGCGCGGTCCCATCAGGAGAGCGAATTGTTCCAGAAGATTGCGGTCGAAGGCATTTTCTCTTTCAAAAAGAGCCTTCAACGCCGGGTAAGTCTCAACAGCGTTCTGATAAACGCGGCGAGTGGTCATGGCATCGAAAGAATCGGCGATGCCGGTGATTTTACCGTATATATGAATATCCTCGCCTCGTAAACCGGCCGGATATCCCGACTGATCATCTCGTTCATGATGTTGAAGAATGGCATAATAGGAACTGTCGTGAACCAGATTGGTGTCGCGGATCAGATCGACACCCCATTGCGGATGCTTACGGATCAGTTCAAGCTCCAGCGGACTCAATCGGGAACGCTTATTCAAAATACGGTCGGATATTTTGGTCTTGCCGACATCATGCAATAACGCGCCGGTGCCCAGATTGATCAGAAAATCTTCGTCGCTGTAACCCAAATGACGGGCGAAAGCGACGGCAAACGTGCAAACGTTGACCGAATGGGTATAGGTATAATAATCGAAAGACATCACCATAAGGAGATTATGAAAAGCATCCTGCCCTTTGATGACAAAGTTTACTGAGGATTCCACCAGATCCTTACTACGCCTGATATTATCACTCAGGGTGGGATTGTCCAAAACATCCTTGACCAGCAGCTTGGTGCTGTCATAAACGATTCCGGCTTTGGTCGTTTCTGGTATTTCGCGATCCTCGATTATCTGATTTATATTGGATTCGATATAAGTCTGATAACGGGAACGTTCGCCGCCGGGAATAAACAACTGCTTGATGTTGTTATCGAGGAGCGTGGCTCTGGTTTTTTCGGTAAACGGCAGATCGGCCGCCCGGTAAAGCACCAAATCATGACCGATACTCAAATATAGATCAAAATCGATCACGGAATCTATCCGTAAAGCCTCCAGATAGATTGGAAGAAATTTGTCGGTCAGCGTTCTTTTACTATTCATAATTGCCATAATACACTCATACCTCGATCTTTATACATATCGGTCAGTTGTCATTCTTTTTTGACAAGAAAAAACCCGCCCAGGAGGAAAAGGCGGGTTTTTTATTAATACACTACTTTTAGGGCATAAATGGTTAGACGCCGTAACTTTTTACCGATAGTAGAACCGACTGCAATGAACCGGTGATATTCTGCAGAACACGTGAGTAACGCTTTAGTAGTTCACTGTATTGCCAGC
Organism: FCB group bacterium; assembly: GCA_024231695.1. Classification (GTDB taxonomy): domain Bacteria; phylum Zixibacteria; class MSB-5A5; order GN15; family JAAZOE01; genus JAAEQF01. The sequence continues at coordinate 14,271 of JAAEQF010000742.1, read as the reverse complement.
GCATCTTGAAAGCCTCATCCGGAAAATCAAAGAGATCCAGAAGCACTTTTCGGTAAATCTCATCCATATAGCGGGTCACGTAATAAGTGTCCTCGGGCAGTGAATCGTCGGTTACCTGACCCTTGGACAACCGATCCTGTAATGTCTCAACCTTTTCGAGAATAACCGTTCCAAAGCACCAGGGCGTCATGAAAACGCCAAAATTCGAACTGTCACTATAGAATGAGCGGATGTTTTTTACTACCAGATTTAAAATTATCTTATAAGCGGTACAATAGGCCCGCGTCTCGCTCCACTGAGGACCGAGATTATCCAGTTTATTGTCGATTCGAGCCAGCTCAGTCATGCATTGGTCATAGCTGTGCCCCAGAAAACGATAATAATCATCGATATAGACTTTCACGTTTTCAGAAATAGTCATGATGTAAAAGCCGCCCTCATCATACTTTATTTTCGGTTCGGGAGTGGCTTTCAACTTATCGTCCGTGAAACCTCGGCTGTAGTTCTGAGCTAGCATTGTCTCTCCTTTGCGTGTCATCTCAGCAGGGAATAATGCAAACCCTATGCCTTATCGTATTTTCAAATTTTTTGCGGCGGACATTGCCTCCGAAAGCGAGGCCACTCTCCGTAACTTCTTGCTATTATTTTACTTAATGCAAACATGCCGACTGGACCATTTGAGCCTGCTTGTGCGCAAACAACTGCAAACTATGCACAGCTTCTACCGACTTGCATACAACAGGCTAAATCTGATATTGAAGAGAACCGCCGGAGACACAAAAAAACCCCGCCCAAACGGGCGGGGTTTCTTCTATGATGTCAATCAAGGTGATTCTTAGTCGAGCCAGTAAGTTACTGATACACTGTAGAACATATCTTCATATTCACCGGAGAGGAAATATGGCCCGTCTTCTACAAAATCGGGATCCATCTCGCCATCGATCTCCAGGTTGCCCCAATGCAGTCCGATACCGAGGAACAGATCGGTGTCAACACTGTTGTGCTTATCGGTGGTTTCGTCAGCCACGTCTTCTTCTTTCCAGCGATCCCAGGTTGAATAGGTACCGGCGCGAACATCCAACCATTTGAAGACTTTAGCGTCCAGACCAATTCGGAAATATGGAAGGGCAATATTGGATTCTTTATTCTCTACCGCATCACCGGTGGCCGGTGTCCATTCTCCCTTTTCATTCCAGAATTGGAAACCCATATCAGCAATCGCCAGGATATCTTCATCGGCCTCGTAATTCATGCCACAGCCGAGATCAAAGGCCATCTCGGTATTGGTTTCCTCACCATCCAGAACACCATCGGTGTAATCCTCACGACCCTGTTTCTCATACCACAGTGCGGCGTGAGGAACCCAGGTGTATTTTCCGCTGCCTTCCATCCAATAACGACCGGTGGCCATAAATTCCATATTGCCGGATGGCTTGGTGTTATCAACCCCGTCTCCGTCCTTGTCAGTCCAGGACATCATTGAGAATCCAATACCAATTTCAGCCTTACCCTCCATCGGTGAAAAACCGAATCCGATAGTGTACTTTGAGAGCCCGGCTTCTGGATTATCATCCGGAGCCTCGTAGGAAGTGGAGGAGTGAATGATATCCAGGGTGAACCCAAAAGGCATCTCGCCCAGGTTACGGCCATAGAACAACGAAATGCGGCGATTGTCCTCAAGATAGTAGAACCCATCACCATAATAAACGTCATCGAGGATATCCGGCCAGTAGTACCCATCTTCAAAATAGGCACCCAATACCCAGGGATTCTCGGTATCTTGACCAAACTGGAAATGCGCTCCCATTTGGTCGATGTCACCATCGATGCACATCGTCAACAACCGGGGATATTGGTTGATAGTTGAGGGGTACATCCAGATGTTGTATTCGTCTTTCACGATGTTATTGGCATCACCCATCGTATAGACGCGGTTTTCAGATGCGCTCGCCATACTGCCCAGCACAAAGGCAAACAGTACCACAAACATTAACAGCTTCTTCATTTTTCTTCCCTTCGTTTGAAGTTAAATACTCGTTTTGATAATTTCCTCGTTAATAGACGCCCAACTATAACAGTGTACTTATTTTTTAGAATTGGATACTAGCGTCATCCCTAACGCAATCTCTTCCTCCTTGTTTTCATCGTCCGGTCAAGATTCGGCCGGTACTCAACTCCCCATAATCAAACTCAGACAAATGTCTAAGAATCCCTTTAATATCGGGTCGAACCCTATTTTTGCCAAAATTGAGGTTAAGGTCAATAAAAAAAAATATTTTTTTTTCATACTATCCCTGCATTTTATAGTTGACAGGATATTTAATATTCGATCAAAACTATGAATTATGATTACCCATTCATCTTTTTAACTGGATCGAACCCTCTCACCGGCTTATTTTCCGCCATAACGATTTTCCGGAGGAAGGGTTATGATGCGGATATTGGCAGTGGTTTTGATTCTGATTACAATGGTCGCCCCGGTCCGGGGTGAGGATAAACCCGACCTGCTGCAGACGGCGCTCGATTCGATCGGCCTGAGTCGTCAGGACCTCGGTTTCACCCCCAAAGGGTACTGGGGCCGTTTTCCGGCCGATATCCCCTATAAGATAAAATCGTTCGACGATCTTTTTGCCGAACCGCTCAAACTATATGATTACGGCAAGTCATTCGGCGGCGCAGTCAGGAGATATTGCGATCCCGCCCGCCTCGACAGTACCACCGACAATCTCTATCATCTGCTTTATTTTCTGGGTGTGGAACATAAAACCGGCGGTTTTCGTTCTTACGGTGCCAATCTGGTCGATCCGCCGCAAACCGCCGAACCGTTGCTTTCCGCCATTGACAATCTGTATCTGGCCGCCGGCAAAAAAATACATTACACAACATTCAATCGGAAATACGAAGGATATGATCTTCGTGCCGATCTGGCCCGCCAGCTCGAACCTCTTCCCGAGGAAGCCAAAATCGCCCTGGCCGGTCTGATCGAAAACCTGCGCGAGGCTATCCACTGGCGCGATCTGGGCATCCGCCGTATTCCTCTCGATACAAGATTAAAAGTTTTTCGAATTCGCGACTTGAGCGAAACTCAGGAGGATGGAACCATTTATTATCCGGAAATCGATGACGCCGCCGGAGAGATAGATTTCGAATCAATCTGTTATGCCGCCCTGAAAGTCGCTGCCGCCGCGGAAAAAGCCGAAAAAGAACTGCGCACCCATGCCGCCAAGGTTCCGCCGGATTATCATCTCGACTTTCCCACACCGCAGGGCCGGATTGTCATCACCGGAACGGACGACAATGAGATCGACGCCGATGACTGCCTGTTGATCCTTGATTTCGGCGGAGATGACCTCTATACCGGTTCCGCCGGAGCAACATCAAGTATCGACCTGGGTATCTCGCTTCTGCTCGACTTAGGCGGCAATGATCGCTATATAAGCGATAACGGCAATAGCCCCTCATTGGGAACCGGAATTCTTGGTGTCGGTCTTCTCTATGATGCCGCCGGTTCTGACCGTTATCAGGGAACTCTCTTTTCGCAAGGAGCCGGTTTCTTGGGTATCGGAGTTCTATTCGATAAAGACGGCAGTGATAGTTACAGGGCCCAAAATTCGGCACAAGGCGTTGGTTATTTCGGGATCGGTCTGGCTATCGATTGCGCCGGTAACGATAATTATTACCTTTTCGGTGACGGTCAGGGGTGCGGCAGCGTGGGTGGTGGAATCGGTTGTCTGGCAGATTATTCCGGCAATGATATTTACACGGCCGAACCGTCGGCCGCCATTGGCGGCCATGCCGATTATCATAGCGAACATAAAATCGCGGGAAACTACGCTCAGGGAGCCGGGTATGGACGACGAGGCGACGGTTCCGACGGCCACAGCTGGGCTGGAGGGGTCGGGGCAATAATCGACATCCACGGTGACGACCAATATATCTCCGGCAACTGGTCGCTGGGCGTCGGTTATTGGTTCGGCACCGGCATTTGTTACGATGGCGATGGCAACGACGAATATCAATCGGTTTATTTCACTCAAGCCTCAGGTGCTCATTTTTGTAACGCCATCCTAATCGACGAGGATGGTGACGACAAACATATCCTGACTGAAACGGCTGGAGCGGCTTTTGGTTTCGGCTGGGACTATACCAACGCCCTGTTCATCGACCGCCGCGGTAACGACGAATATGAAGCCAAAATAATTTCCTACGGCCTGGCCCAAATCAGGTCATTCGCCTTTTTCTTCGACATGGCCGGAGCCGACAGCTACACCTATGGCCAAGGTCAGCAGGGTTTTGGCGGGGCGACGTTCCGCACCGATTTTGCCCGACCAACCGAACTGTTCAACTATACCTATTACTCAAAATCAGCCGGGATCTTTATCGATGCTTCCGGTACGGACAATTATCTTCTGCAAGCGGAAGGCAAAATTGAGCCCTCCAACAATCAAAGAGATAACGCCGTTTGGTTTTCACCGGATCGGGCCGACAGCAATTTTGGCTATAACAATTTCGGGATCGGTCTCGATGCCGCCACCGGCCATATCCCGGAACTGGAAATATTTGATATTGAATAAACGGGGAGTCTGGATATGAATTTCAATAAGCGCAATATTTTCCAGCGGCTTTTCGGCGTCTGTATCACTCAACCGCCGCAGGACCCAACGTGCTGGTCGTTCAAGGACGGTCTGTTGATCGTTGATCTTGATCGCACCTCGGAACTGACCGATCCGGGTGGAGCCATCAGGCTCGAACGCGACGACCTGCCGGACAAAGTGCTGATTATTCACGGCGATGACGGCAACTATCATGCCTTCCAAAACGTCTGTCAACATGGCAAAAGACATCTCGACCCGGTCCCCGGCGACAACACTGTCCAGTGTTGCAGCATCGGTAAAGCGACTTATGATTACGAAGGCAAAATCCTGTACGGTTCAGCCAAGGATAAATTGAAAATCTTCCCGCTCGATCTGGATGAAGGTAAACTGTTTATCAATATTGAGTAATATCACCCCGCACCCGGCTCACCGCAAAAAACAGAGTGTCGATTATTACTGTATAAAAAAACCGATGTAACTGTCCATCGACTTTTCGATAATTTCCAAATGATCCTTGAAAGCAGCGAACTCTTCCGGGGCGATGAAATGCCTGTGGTTTTTCCTGATCCGGGATATTATCAATCGTTCATCGGCGATCACACAATCAATATGCACCGATCCGAAATTATCCTCGTAGGCCACTGTATCTGGAAGTTTTTCCCATCTCCAATCGGGCGGCAAGTTGACAATAATTGAATCGATAACGGAGATCGGGTATTTCATATCAACCGGCAAAACCCGGTCGTTCAGCCTGGTCTTTTCCCGATTGCGAAAAAGCGAAAAATATTCGGTCGTAAGAAACCTATGCCGACCCAAGGTCTGTATCGCTTTATTCATCGATCCGAAGGCATTAATCACCGGTACCGGCTCGCTGGAAACGATGATACTGTCATAAATTAATTTTTTGGATAGGCCAAACTCTCCGTCGCGTAAGAACGATTCCCGCATGTCAGGCTTCTCATAAAGGGAAAACGCTTCCAACAAGTATCGTATAATACCGGTGCCCGAAAGTGTATAGGCGGTTTGGACTGTTTTAGTGCTATCGTTATCTATATCGATCTCGACTTTGCGGATAAAGCAATTATCCTCGGCGGTGGAAGCGGCCGTTTTTATCAAACTACCTCCGGTGGAATCGACGGCGAGAACGAAGATATCCTCGTCCTGCCACGGAAGATCGCCGACATCGCAAAACTGACAGGTGGGATCGGCCCATAAGGTATCACCTTCGAGAACAACAAAGTAAATTACATGGTTGAAAACCATTTCGGGGAAGGCCGGATCAGTCAGGGATACATCTTTGGTCATTACCAGAGCCGGTTTGGCTTCTATACCGACATGATTGAGCATCGAGACATACAGGATCGACAAATCCTTGCAATCGCCGTAACCTCTTTCAAAAGTCTCTTTCGAGGTCGTTGGCCGCCAGCCGCCGATGCCGATCTCGATAGCCACATACCTGATACTCCCGATAAGTTCCTCATGCAGGCGGTCGCAGATTTCCTTTTGGCTTCCGGAGCTGTTTTCTATCTGCTCAATTAGTGTTTTTTGCCGGTCATTGAGGACGAAACAGTCCCGCATCATCAACCAGCCGTCGCGGCCCAGGCTCTCCCAACTGCCGCCTGAAAATTTGTACTTGTCCAGTTCGTACTCGGCAGCCACGAATCTCGCCGTCATCGTAGCTTGGTCCCGGCTGTAAACGAAGTCTTCATCTTCCATCGCCGGCACATCGGACAGTTCATAGACCGTCCTGATTTTTCCCTTTTCCAGTATTTGTTCGGGCGCCGGAATATCCCCGTTGATTCTGGTCGAAAAAGCGAAATTTTCCGGCGCGATGATAGTGTAACGGGAATGATTCACCGGGACGGAACTTTGCGGCGTCCAGCCCGGCCAGAAAAACAGTGATTTCAATTCGAGTTCATAAGAGTATTCTATGGTATAGGGCGTATTTTTGCTGGAGAGATCATAAAACCACTGGCAATCGTCGGCAAAAAAAGCAAAGTCGCTAAACCCGCATACCTTCAGGCCGTCTTTCTGGTTCAATACCGCCACCGTGTCGCGGCGGGCATTGTATAAGACCCCTTCAAATTTCTTGATCTTGATAAATTTGGATTTGGTCAACGGCACCATTGCCAGCGATTGATGATCCGTTTTGTAAATCTCGATTTTGCGGCGGACCGAAAATGACGCCTTTTTTTGGTTGTGAACTTCAAAAACATACTCCTCGTCAATTATCATCGCACCATCGTTCGATGAACGGGTTTCATCGGCGGAGACAGTTCTGTCGGCCCCTACCGCAAGGGCAAGGAAGAAAAAAAACGCAAACGTGATTCTGGCCATGTTCAAATCAAATCCTCTACACTATTCATCACCGGCCACAGGTGACGCCGTAAACAGAATCTGATCCTCGTTAAAAGTAATGATGGCGTCGAAAACTCCTTTGAGCATTCCGTAATCAGAAGGATGAAAAATCGAATTGGTAATATCCAGCTCTTCTTTGATATTTATCAGATTACCCTGAGCCATGCATGCCCTTGTATATTTTAATCCGCGAGATTTATGGTCGATATCATCGGGGACCTCATGCACCAGCATGCCCTCCGGCAACAGGATTTGATGGCGAACACGATTTTTAAAAGGAAAACGAAAATCCACCGGAAACACCCGCCGGGATGAAGTGAATGGATTCTTGAACAGGGAAAGGGAAAAAGGCGAAAACAGATAATTATCATTGATATTTTCGCAAAAAGAAGGAAATTGCATAACCAATTTGCATTTAATCCGATCCTGTTCCAATTCCCGCACGATGGAAATATCCTTCACTTCGTAATCAAAATCCACATCCCCGAAAAGTTTTTCCATCCAGAATTTTGAATCTACCGAATCCTCCACATATTCAAGGTATTGATTCATGTTATAGCCTCTGATCCATACTGTTGTAGTACAGGTGGCGGAACCGTCCTCGTGAAACGCCAGAAAAGACGAAGCATCCAATCCGCTCTTTCGCTGGTAATGCTTCAGAGATCTGAAGCGGCAGGTATCCTCATCAACAATCAGCCCATTTTCGACCAAAGCTCTGGTAGGCAAGTATGGGTAAACAGAATTCTTATCATTGGTGTCATAGCCGAAATATTCGTCATCCTCGAAAACCGAGCCGATAACATAATTTATCATATCCATCTGAATAGCGTCGTATCTCAGTCTGGCATGTTGATCGCGAGTACCGATCATCATCGGATTAGCATTAAGCCCCTGCTTTTGTAACAAAACGGAAAATAGGATATTTTTATCGGTAGCATCGGCGGTTTTATTTTTCAAAAGGTTTTTGTAACTATTATTCTCCGCGTCATCCCGGGTTTCGATATTGTCTCGGACGTAGAAGTAACAAGCCTTTTTCTTCTCCTCGTTGTCCTCACACCCGGCGCACAGAGAATCCGACAATTCCTGAACCAGATCATTACATTTATTCAGAAGCTCCTCTTTTCTTTCCTTTACCATCGCGCCGATAGATGCCCAGTTTTTTATAAATGGGATATGTTGGCGACTATCACGGTATTCTGTCAACTGAAGATACAGAGATGATTTATAATCAAGTTCCGCTCCAATCAACGGTTCATCTTCGGCCGGTAAAATGTCATGTAAGGTCCAGGTAAATTTCTGAGCCGCCAGCCCCTTGACAACCACATCCTCCGCCTTTGGATCACGACACTCATCTGGGACCGAATGCGCCCCTGCCGAATAGCTCAAACCCGGCGCAGGAGTCACCGAAAAGCGCGACTCCATCGTGTAGAGTGGATTCTGGAAATACCAGGGATCGAGTAATGCCAGCCGTTGATGAGTTTGGGTATATTGATATTCAACAATCGCGCCATCTTCCACCGATGGAAAGGAAAACGATTTGGTTTTGTATCCACCCGCACTTTTGTTATATAGTTTTTTAATTTTGCATATTTCACCGTCGGGATTGATGGTGTGGGCCTTGACGGATTTGATTTTATCCCCTTTGGCATAGGGGAGGTCGACCGTCAGGTACTCCTCGGCTCCGGCCTTGTTGAAGACCTTGATGCGTACATGGCGAACCAATTTCACTCGCAGAGGATAAACCGTCACTTCCATTTCGCCGTGATCGAAAATGACTACCGCCTTGGCTTCAGGGTAATCAACCGGAGGTACGACAGCCCACTCTTCAGCGGAGATTTCGCCGAATTTTTGGGCTGTTACCGCTGCGCCAAGAAAACAAAAAAACAAAAAGTATCGAACAGTTCGGGTATATGAGATCATAATCGGGTCCCCATCCATCGGGTCAAATAATATTGATGCCGGATCCGGTGGCGATAATGATATCTGTATCCGATATTCCGTTTTCCCCGAATACAGACGTTGAAACTAATATAGCAAGCCGACAATGATTGTCAACTACTACATTATTGATCTACAGCAGTATGAATAATTTGTGACATAGTCGCAAGGCATCGCTTCAAACGGACCAAAGGTTAAACTCAATGGAAAAAGTCAGACTGCCTCCGGCCCTCATTAAATTGAGGTAATTACTCTACCGGGATACCGACAATCCTTGACAAGGCGGAAAGACTTTAATATTATACGACAGTTCAATAAGACAAGTATGATTTTCGCAACCTGGGTATGTAAAATCTCGGTTTTCACTTCTACAAAACGACGTCATTCGGGAGGGATACATGATTAGCGTATCGCCGGCAAAACGACTTTTTCTTTTATCATTGGTAATAATCAACTTTATAGCCTTCATGGGATGTAGCTCAGATAATCCGATGTCTGAGAATGGCGGCCCCGATCCGATAACGATCACTATCGGCAATGCTTCCACTGTCGAAGGCAACAGCGGTACGGACACCCTCCAATTCACCGTTACTATCTCAAGCGAACCGGTTTCGGGAAGCAATGTTACTGTTGGCTGGGCCACGGCCGACGGTTCGGCCACGATAGCCGATAACGATTATGTAGCGGGAAACGGCACGCTGACGTTTACTAACGGAAATCCCCTGACTCAACAAATATCGGTGGTTGTCAACTGTGATGTTACGGCTGAAGCCGATGAGACTTTTACCGTTAATCTCAGTAACGCCACCAACGCTAATATAAGTGATGCCCAGGGCGTCGGGACAATAAACAATGATGATGCCGGGATAACAGTTATCATCGCCGACAATTCCGTAGTCGAAGGCGATGCCGGTACCGCTAATCTTCAATTTACCGTAATCATCTCAGCCGCTCCGGCAACCGGAAGCGACATCACGGTGGATTGGGCCACGGCCGACGGCACAGCTACTACCGCCGACAATGATTACACGGCCGGCAGCGGCACTCTAACCTTCACCAACGGAAATCCGCTGACTCAATCCATAGCCGTAGCCGTAAACGGCGATACGGACGTGGAATCGGATGAAACCGTTGTCGTCAATCTCAGCAATGCCGTCAATGCCGTTATCAGTGATGCCCAGGCTGTCGGAACTATTACCAATGATGATTCTCAGGTGACCGGCGACCTGATGGTCGATCCAACTTCGCCGGGACCGGAAAACGGCCTGACCTGGGCGACAGCCTATCACACCATCCAGGCTGCTGTCGATGCCTCAGACATCGCCGGCGGCGGTGAAATCTGGGTGGCGGCCAATTCATATTTCAGTGGAAGCGTCGATCCCACCATACCGGTGGTGACCATGAAACCGGACGTTCTTCTTTACGGTGGTTTCGAAGGATATAACGGCGGTTCCGGGGCAATGGAAACAGAACGTTCGCAACGCGACTACGACAACAATGAAACCATCCTCGACGGCGAATATATAACCGATCACGTCGTCTTCATTCAAAGCGCCGCCAACACGGAGATCGACGGCTTTACCGTTACCCGAGGCAACGCCGATGACGACAACGGCGGCGGCATATATATAGTCTCTCCCTCGGTGACTGTATCCAACTGCTACTTTACGGCCAACAATGCCAAGCGCGGCGCCTCGATATATATCAACGACGTTTCTCCGACTGTGACCAACTGTGAGTTTTTCAACAACACTGCTGAATTCAGCGGCGCAGGTATATGGATGTATCGCTCTTCACCGACCATAACCGATTGTCAGTTTATCAGCTGTAACGCCGGCCAGTTCGGCGGAGCCCTCTATATTTATGATGATTCCAATCCTGATTCGGAACCGATCCTGCTCGACTGCACCTTCAGTTGTGACAGCGCTTTCGGTAATTCCGGCGGTGCGATTTATTGTCGTTATGCCTCACCCAGCCTGACCAATTGCCATTTAAGCAACAATCGGGCCCAGGGCGGAGGCGGAATACATTTCCAGGATTGTACACCTACGCTGACTAATTGTGTCTTTAACAGCAACAACGGCGGTATTGAAGGAGGCGGAATTTATAACTACTCTGCCTCCCCAACGTTAACCTATTGTGTATTTACCAGTAATCAGGCCGGACGTGGTGCTGGCATGTACAATTATACCAGTTCATCGCCCACCCTGACCCAGTGCCACTTCACCGCTAATTCCTCAACTTCCACCAATGTCAATACCGGCGGCGGCGGCATGCTAAATACACAGGGCTCTTCTCCAACCTTGACCGCCTGTAATTTTACCGGCAATACCGCCGCCAAGCAGGGCGGCGGCATGCATAATTACTCCTCCTCACCAAACTTGATCGATTGTTATTTCACCGATAACAACGCCTCCGATAATGGCGGCGGGCTGCACAACGACTACTACTCATCGCCTATTCTAAAAAACTGCCATTTCTCTAAAAATATTGCGAGTGTCGGAGGAGGTGGAGTCTGCAACTACCGCTATTCTCATCCCCGGATGTCCAACTGCCTGCTTATGGAAAACCAGGCCAATAATGGTGGAGGGATGTTTAACCTCGATAACGCGGATCCGATTCTGGCCAACTGCGTGTTCAGCGGAAACTTTGCATTAATCGACGGTGGGGCATTACGTAATGAGGATGGCTCTCCGCAATTGATCAACTGCATTCTCTATGGTGATTCCACCATTGGTAGTTACGCTGAAGTTTCCAATGATGTTTACTCGAACCCGCAATTCTCCTATTGCGATATTGAGTCCTGCGGCGGAAGTTCCGCCTGGGTGGCCGACATCGGGACCGATAACGGCGGCAATATCGACAGCTTGCCTGGCTTCACCAACGCGGCCATTTATGATTTTAGCCTAATGGCCGGGTCGCCCTGCATAGATGCCGGTAACAATATCGACGTGTATGACCTCGACAATGACGCCGATGTTACCGAACAACTTCCAATATCAACCGATTACTGGGACAGAGCCAGATTCGTCGATGATCCGGCCACGACCGACACCGGTAACGGCACGGCGCCGATAATTGATATGGGAGCTTTTGAGTTTTAACTGGTTATCGAACCAAATACAAAAAGGGACGATCCCTCGTCCCTTTTTTGTAACTGATACTCTTAACAGTCACTGACTACTACGAAATTTTTTATAACACTCGCTATGGCGTCGATTTCAAAAGCTGATCAATTTGGGCCAGTAGTTCCGGATCATCGGGTTCAATCTTGGAAGCAAAACGCGCTACCAGATTACCGTCACGGTCAAGGAGAAACTTGCTGAAATTCCATTTGATATCGCCGCCAAGCGGCGGCTCTTCGGTCAGATATTTAAAAAGCGGGTGTTTGTTCTCTCCAACAACCTCGGTCTTGGACATCATCGGAAAAGTAACTTCATAAACTTTTTGGCAGAAATTAAGAATTTCCTCGTCGCTCCCCGGTTCCTGGCCGCCGAAATCATTGGACGGAAAACCGATGACGATCAATCCTGCTTTTTGATTGTCACGATAAAGTTTTTCCAGCCCGGCGTACTGTTTGGTAAAACCACATTTGCTGGCCGTGTTGACGATCAGAAGAACATTGCCCTTGAAATTCTCAAGGCTGGCCTGACCGCCTGAAATTGTATTGAAATTTATCTGCCTGTGTTCGGTCAACTGCATAACCGGCTCCTTATGAGATTCCAGCTGTTGTTTGTCGGTGCATCCCCCGATAAACAACAACCTGATTCCCAGAAATATCAAAAATAGAGTTCTTAAACCCATTATCAATCCTTACCTTTTTCAGATAGAACAAAATTCAATCGATTCAGTTCCGGGATAAACGAAAATTGTCCGGCTTTCCCCTTTCCGGATTATCAAACTGGTAAAATACGAAGGTAATGTGACCGGCGTACGAAATCCCGACAATTGCCGATAATGCGATGACGCTTATTCATAGCAGGTTAGAGTAAAAAGCTCCGATTCGCTGTTTTTTTACTGTCCAATAATTGTACAATTCTGCTTAACAGAAGCCGAAATAGGGTAGCGATTTAATTTTCTATATCGCGCTATTGTAACGACTTACACGATCGCATCGCATTAGGCAAGCTATTTGCTTCATTCTCTCCTATAAATCAGAAAACAATCACACGGGAGAAATCGTGAAAAAACTTTCTATCTTATTCATTATCATCGTCTTCGGACTGTCAGCGTCGGCCAGTGCGACCACAATGTATGGCATTTGGCAGGATACTGACGGCGACGGAGTCAAGGACGTTCATCTGGGGAATGTCTCCGCCTATACCGGAGCGGCGTCAGCTTACGACAACATGGACTACTATTCGGCTTCGGTCCACCCGATTAATGGCCCGGCTCCGGAGGCACATCGAAGTAAAATGTTCATGTATGACAATTCCGATGGTTTGTCTTTGGGATTCTTTCACAATATCGACGCCGGCGGCAACCAATACTGGAACCGGGTTAAATGGGACATCAAAATTTCCGGTATGAGTTCCGCTTTCGGTATGTCCGATGACGGCAATTTGACTCAAAGCGAATTCAAACAACTCGATGCTTTCAATTATTCCGGCAACTGGAATTACATCAACAACACCGATGGCGGAATGATCGAGGACCTGGTGGCAACATCCTCGTACTGGGAAATCGCCATCGACCCGTCCGAATTTGGATCGGTTCGGGATTGGGGCATGTACAGCGGCGATGGCAGTGCCATCAATCTCTGGAACAACCCGGCGTCGATGCCGGACGGTCTTGGTTCCAACGATCATTACAGTCTGGGCACCAACGCTTACACGACCTTTATCACTTCGGACGCTATCCCGGAACCGATGACTCTTCTTCTTTTGGGCGCGGGCCTTGTGGGCACCGGACTGGTTCGTCGGAAAAGAAAATAACGGAACGCTGTAGTTGAGCAACATATCTCCTTAAGTAATACCCTTTCACAGGCTCCGCCACCAGGCGGAGCCTGTTTTTCTGCTGTCGCCAGTACTACCAGTGGCGGAGCCACACGCATCGCGTGTTTCTGGCTGTCGCCAGTACGATCCGTGGCGATGCCTGTTTCTGGCTGTCGCGTGTACGACCAAAGTTTGGGTCGCCCACAGCTTGCTGTGGGTTGGTCTGACCTGAACTGATGAGTGAGTCATACACCTACCCACCCTTTCACATCCGTCATTTGATTATCATGCAATGAATTACGAGAGATTTGGCTTTGGTTGCTCATTTTTAGGGGACCCACCACTTTGGGGTTGTTGCCCAGATAGCCAAAAACAGGCAATACCTGTGTGAGGCAAGCGAAGCAAGCCGAACCGAAAACAGGCTTCGCCTGTGGGTTTGTTTTGAA
>JAAEQF010000741.1 GCA_024231695.1 FCB group bacterium | reverse complement strand
CTGGAATTTCTCTGATCTTAATTCCAGTTATGCTGAAATTAATATTACTTATCCTAATGGAACTCTCTTAACAACTGTTACTAATCAAGGTTCTGATATTACTTTACTTACAGCAAACTTCACAACAACTGGAGATTATACTGTCACCGTATTTGTGAATGATAGTGCTGGTAACGTGAATTTAACAATAATCAATATTACTGTTGGTGACGTAACAAGTCCTGTTGTGACTTTAGAAAGTCCTTCGAATGAAACCTGGAGTACAACGGGTAATGTGACTTTTACTTGTAATGCAACGAACATGAATTTGACGAATATTAGTCTTTATCATAATATTGGTGGAACCTGGGAGTTGAATCAAACTGCTTTGATTACTGGTGTTGCAAACGAATCTTCATTCAATGTTTCTAACATTGCTGAGAATAACACAGGATATCTTTGGAATTGTGAAGCGTATGATAGTGCTGGAAACAGTAATTTATCTGGCAGTAATTGGACTGTTTTTGTTGATACTGTTTTGCCTTCAGTTAATATTTCAATTAATGATACGTCTGTTGAGTGGAGTGATGATCATGTTTTAATTGACTGGAACTTCACTGATTTGAATTCGAGTTACGCTGAGATTAATATCACTTATCCTAATGGAACTCTCTTAACAACTGTTACGAATCAGGGTTCTGATATTACTTTACTTACTGCAAACTTCACAACAACTGGCGATTATACTGTAACAGTTTTCGTAAATGATACTGCTGGTAATGTGAATTTGACTATGATCAATATTACTGTTGTTGATACGACTACACCTGTTGTTAACTTGGTTAGTCCTGCAACAGATACTTGGAGTACTACAGGTAATGTTACTTTCACATGTAATGCAACAAACATGAATTTGACGAATATTAGTCTTTATCATAATATTGGTGGAACCTGGG
>JAAEQF010000740.1 GCA_024231695.1 FCB group bacterium | reverse complement strand
GTAGGATTACATAAATGGGGTGAGCTCTGGGAGAAATCTCTTCGGGATATTTTCGTCGAAGCCGCGCTGAACGCGCTTGACGACGCTGGTCTCGATAGATTGGATTCAATGTATGTCGGAAATATGTCTGCCGGGCTTTTTGTCGGACAGGAACATATCGGCGCGTTAATGTCCGATTATCTGGGAGTGAACCCGATACCTGCTACAAGAGTAGAATCTGCCTGCGCATCGGGCGGCGCCGCCGTTCGCCAGGCCTTTATTGAAGTTGCCTCCGGAATGAGCGATATCGTTCTTGCCGGCGGTGTGGAAAAAATGCTTGATGTCGACGGTTCCGTTGCCACGGCAGCGCTGGCAACCGCGGCTGACCAGGAATATGAAGTTTACAACGGCGCGACTTTCCCGGGATTGTACGCCATGATGGCGCGCCTTCATATGCACAAATACGGAACAACATCGGAACAGCTAGCGGCTGTTGCGGTTAAAAACCATTTTAACGGTTCGATGAATCCAAACGCGCAGTTTCCGACAAAAATTACTGTCGACCAGGTGCTGAATTCAATATTGGTTTGTGATCCGCTGCATATTCTCGACTGTTCTCCGATAACAGACGGAGCGGCAGCCGTGATTATGTGCCCGCTTGAAATGGCAAAGAAGTTTACAGATAAACCTATAGTGAAGATCTCCGGGATCGGCCAGGCATCGGATACAATAGCCCTGCATCATCGTCCCGATCCGGCATGGTTGAAGTCTGTGGAAATTGCTTCCGAAAATGCCTTTAAGATGGCGGGGAAGAAGCATGAAGATATAGACCTTGTTGAAGTGCACGACTGTTTTACCATAGCTGAGATCATGGCGATCGAAGCCATGGGTTTTGTTGAGAAAGGTAAAGGTGGTCAGGCGGCCGAGAGCGGAATGACTGCGCTCGATGGTAAACTGCCCGTTAATACAAGCGGTGGATTGAAATCGAAAGGGCATCCTGTCGGAGCAACCGGCGTGGCCCAGGTCATAGAGATCGCCCATCAACTTCGCGGAGAGAGCGGAGAGCGGCAGATCAAAGATGCCAGAACAGGAATGGCCCAGAATATGGGTGGAACTGGAGCAAGCGCAGTCTGTACAATCATGGAGGTGGTCTGATGTCTACACCCGCACGTTACTGGAGGGAGATCCCTCAAAGATATAGATACGAAGCGAATAAATGTGAAAAAACAGGAATAACATTTTTCCCGCCCCGGCTGGTGACTCCGGGACTTAAATCCCGGGACCTCAAAAATGTTGCCATGGCAACGGAAGGTGAAGTGATCACTTATACCGTAGTAAGTGTGGCGGAACCCCGTTTTGACGTTGACTTGCCTTATGCTGTAGCGATCGTTGAGATGGCTGACGGCACCAGGACGACCGCGATGCTCGCCGATGTGGACATGGAAGAGGTTGAGATCGGGATGAAGGTAAAGATCGAGTTCCGGAAAATGTACAGTGACGGCGACGCCATGCTTCACTGTTACGGATATAAATGCGTTCCTTCGAACGGTTAAACAAGTTCTTCGTTAATTAGTATATAATATGGTAAACCGCCCTGTTGACTTCCGGCAGGGCGGTCTTACACATAATTTATATTGTTCTGCCGATATTTTAATCATACTTGATCATCCGGATCCGAGAATACCCTTTTTGGCGGAAAAAATCGTCTTAAGAACGGAACAAAGTTTAATCGGCTTTCACGGCAAAATCCCTACTGAAAATCCGCATCTGTTATTTCTGATAACTTTATAGTAAAACAACATATCAAAATGGAGACACTCCCGTGTACCGT
>JAAEQF010000739.1 GCA_024231695.1 FCB group bacterium | reverse complement strand
TAATCATGAACACCGCATCGCCTACGTTTAGCGCCCCATCGCTATTGGCGTCGCCGCAAATATATGCGCCTTGGGCAATATTTGAGCCGAAGACAATAAATACGATCAATGCCGTGACCACTAATGAGAATCTGCTCTTACTCATTATAATTCTCCTTTGCCCTAAGAGTTCAATGACTGATGTTTATAACAAGGTGTTACAGGTATATATTACAACTATAGCCAATATTCACAATTTGTCAAGCATTAACACACTCGCGTGTTTTTGGCTGTCGCCGGTATGACCAAACTCGGGTGTGAGGCCGTAGGCCGAACCAAAAACAGACGAAGTCTGGCTGTCGCGTGGATGACTGGAATGCTTGTTGGCGCACGAGGACGATCGCCAACTATGAAATGGCAGAAGTCGGGGACTTCTGCCCTACGCGATGTTAAAATATCAACTGGTCAGGCGAGAGAGGCGCTCGCGAGCGTCTTTGATTTCTTTTGTCACGATATCGGGATTGTCCCAGTATTTCAGCATTTCCCGGTAGCTTATGATCGCCTCTTCGGTATGGCCCAATCCTTCGTGAGCCAGGCCAATATGATAAAGGACGTAGGGATAGGTGAACCCATTGGATGTGATCCTTTCGCCCGATACAAACTGGGGCAGGATTTCGAGAGCATCTTGGTATCTGCCGGTCAGAGTGTACAGAAAAGCGATAGTTCGCAAGGTGCCATCTCTGCTGCCCATATTGGATTCGCTTATTTTTTCAAAGCTGGCGATCATGGTGGTCGTGTCATAGGCAATATAAGAATCAAACAGATTCTGAACGGCGTCGAGTAAGGGCCACATATCCGTGGGCATCCGGGTTCTAAAAATTTCCAGGGCTTTATCGAAAATTGGTCGAGCGGTTGCTTCCGAAGTAGGATCAACCTCGATCAGGGTCAGGGGGTAGCCAATATTCTGAAAAGTCTGGGCCCATTCATGGCCGAGGCGACTGTAATAAAGGCAGCTGTCGTCCATATTGAAACGCCGGAAAAAGGAACCTATAGTTTCGTAGCCACTGGCGATAAGGAGGCTGTCACCGGACAGAAGGTACTGCTCAATGGCCTGATGACGATAGTCAAGCGATTTGCGGAATTGGCCGTTCCACATTTCCAGATTGGCCAGCGCATTGTAATAGTCGTCCATGATGTAGGGATCATCGGCATGGAAATCTTTGACTTTTTCCACATACTCCCGAGATTTATCGAAATAGCGCAGGCGAATATGAATTTGGCCAATTCTGAGCAGAGCATTTTCATCGCCGGGACGCAGTTTAAGCAGGTTTTCGTATTCACGGATAGCCGCATCATATGAATTTTGGCGGCTATAGATCCGGGCCAGATAAAGCAGAGGCGCGGGTGAATCAGGCTGCGCTTTTCGTGCACGAAGAGCGTATTCCAGAGCTTTGTTCAGATCGTTATAATTCATGTAATACTGAGCATACTGTGTCAGCACAAACAGGTAGTTGGGATCTAATAACAGGGCGGTATCGAGTTGAGCGTGTGATTTGACCGTGTCTTTTTGGAAGGCTTCGATCAATAGGCCATAAATGAATCGTCCCACCTTTTCATTGGGATAATTCTTAACCAGCACTTCCATTTTGACAAAGGCATCGTCATAATTTTGCCGGAGCCAGAGATCGCCATAAATATCAAGAATGTTTCGTTCCCACATGGGGAGCTTGTCCAGGAATTTTTCGGCTTTGGCTAACCAATGAGCGCCATCCTGCTGGCGGCCGTCGAAAACATAGGCCATAGCGATACGCATATAGGGCAGAGCAAAAGTGGAATCGAGAGCCAGGGCCTGTTTGAATCCGTCGACTGCTTCCGTGTAAAGCTCTTTATTGAAATCCTCCATAGCCGCCAGGTAAAGTTTGTAGGCTTCCGGGTTGGAGGAGGTGAAGGTGGAGACATCGTGATCGGAGGTCAGCGATTCTTCCATACCCAGCGAGCGGGCGATTTTCCGGGTAAGACTATCGACCATGGCAAAAGCTTCGGTACCGATTACTCGCTCGGTATGAATGATTTTTCCAGTGGCCAGCTCTTCGACCCGGGCGTCGATCCTCAGACGATCCTCAACTTTGTAGAAAGCGCCCGACAGGGCATGTTTGGCGCCAAGGGTACGGGCGGCATCCAAACAGGCCTGATGCGAAGGGGCGTCATCGACCTTTTCGCCTTTTCTTTTGAGACAATCAATGACGCGATCGCGACTGATAATCGAAATAGCCGGATTTTCGGCCAGATCGGTTTGCAGGATTTCCGGTAATCCGGTTTCCAGCCAGGCCAGATCGTCGCTCTGAGTTTTATTGTCAAAGCGCAGAATGGCTAAGGCATTTTCTCCGGCGAAGACCAGCGGTCCGGTAGAGCTATCCGATTCGTCGAGAATCTGAGTGATTATTGCCGTAGCCAGGGCTGCCACGACCAGCATGACCGTTATCATTTTCCAACTGAGATTGAACGTTTTGGTGATGCCGCCACGGGGAATGGCATCGGTGATACCGGTGGTCGAGCCGGAGATATGGCTTTCGTAATGTCTCCGCAGGTTGCGCAGATCGACAACCAGATCGCGAGTGTCCTGATAACGATCTTCCCGGTTTTTATACAGGCACTTGTCGATAATCCGTTCCAGTTCGGGGGGGATATTATCGTTTCCCGTGCTGGGCGGTTCCTGACGACTTTCCAGTATTTTGGCCAGAGTAGAGACCTGGGTATTGCCGTCAAACGGCAGTTTTCCGGTAATCATGCGATAGAGGAGGATGCCGAAGGAAAAGACATCGGATCGGGAATCGAGAGCTTCGCCGCGAACCTGTTCGGGTGACATGTATGAAACCGTGCCGACGATTTTGCCTGCCTGAGTCAGTTCCTGAGAAATGGTGTCGGTGTTTTGCTTATCGCCCATTTGCACTGGAGAGATCGGTTTGGCCAGTCCGAAATCGAGGATTTTAGGATTGTCGCTGTCGTCGAGAAGAATATTGTCGGCCTTAATATCACGGTGAACGACATCGACTTTGTGAGCGGCGGCCAGCCCGGAGGCGATTTTTTCGGAGAGGCGGACGATAGCCGAGATGTCGCCGCCGATCTGTTTCAGATATTCGACCATGGTTTTGCCTTCGACATATTCCATGACGATATAGCTGAAGTTTTTGCCGGTCTTGGGGTCGGTAGTGGAGTTGATATTATGGATGGCGGTCACATTGGGGTGAGTGATGCCGGCGGCCGTGCGAGCCTCGCGGTAAAAACGTTCTTCGCGCTGGCTGTCGTCAAAATACTCGGAATGAAGAACTTTAAGAGCAACCTGGCGTTTAAGTTTTTGATCATCAGCCAGATATACCTCGCCCATGCCACCGGAGCCAAGGCGTTTGACGACTATGAAATTATCTATTTGCTGTCCGATTTCCAGCATCACTTGTCCCTTTTTATTAAGACCATAGTAATATCGTCGGACCGGGCGGCACCGACAACAAATTCATCCACATCAGTCATAATCAGTTTTGCCAGCGACTGGGGAGATTCATGGCGATTGTCTTTGATCAATTTTTCCAGCCGTTCGTCCGAGTATTCCTCGACTTCGGCGCCGGCTTCGGTCACGCCATCGGTAAAGATCACCAGTTGATCGCCGGGCAACAGATCGATAGACTCCTCGGCCCAGGGGCAGGAGTCAAATATGCCGATCATCGGTCCCGATGGTTCGAGAAATTCCATGGCCGCGCTTTGACGCATGACGATCGGCGGATTGTGACCGGCGTTGATATAGGTCATCCGGTGACTTTTCGGATCAATCAATCCCACAAAGAGAGTGGCGAAGTGCTCGGGGGCACTGTGTTTAAATAGTTGCACGGAAACTTTGCGTACCAGTTTCATCAATTCAAAGCTCTCATCATTGTAGATAATACGGAACGAGGCCAGAATATTGGACATCAGAATCGCCGCCCCCAGACCTTTGCCGGAGATGTCGGCCACCAGAAACAAAAGGCGGCCGTCGGGTAAAAGCTCCAGATCATAAAGATCACCTCCGACTGAACGACATTGTTCCTGCACCGCCTGAATAGAATAACCGGAAACTTCGGGGATAACGGCCGGGAGAAGGTTTTTCTGAATCATCGATGCGCGCAGAAGTTCGGCCTCGAAAACCTGCTTCTGCTGGCGCTCTTTGAGCAGGGTATAGTTGTTGAGCCGGGAGGCGATGATGTTGCCCACCGTGGCGAATAGGCGTAAATAATCATCGTTGTAATGGTGGGCAGGGTTGGTCGTGTCGGCGTAGAGGATACCCAGTACTTTGTCCTCGTCGAAAAGGGGCACGGCCATGGCCGATTTCATCTCAGACATGATGATTGATTTCTGCTCGGCAAAACGAGGGTCTTCCTTGGCGTCGGTGATTAAGACGGCACTTTTTTCGGTCAGGATTTCGTTGACGATGGTTTGGGATAGGTTAAAGGCGCCGGGATCTTTACCGCCGGTCAGATGCGAGGCGGCTGTATGCACCTGTTTGCTGTTTTCCGGAATCATCAACACGGCCAGACGATCGGCCGGGATGAGTTTGGAAACCAATCCCAGCGAACGGTTGAGCATGACTTCTCGCGGTTCCGGCAGAACCAGCATGGCGGCCATATCGAATAGTGTGGGCAAAAGCTCGGGCCGGTCGGCAACGCGAGTAGGCAGAGGTTGAAGAGCCTCAGCCATCGATAAAAGTACCGATTTTTCGGCTGTATGGGAAGACAAGGGTGTCGGCGGCGATTTGGATGAGGTTATCGTGGAGGTTTCATCGGTACTTATTTTGAATTCGGTTTGACCGAATTGAATATGATCGCCGGCGGCGACATTTTTGCGGTCGGTCAAAGGACTGCCGTTGATCATGGTTCCGTTGTGGCTGCCCAGATCAGTCAGGAAGCATTCCCTCAGATCAGGTGATATCTCAAGCTCGGCATGTTTTCGGGAAACGGTTTTATCATCGATCACAAAATCGCAAGTTGTTTTGCGGCCGATGGAATATTTTCCAGGCTCCAGGTTCCAAGCATAATACCGATTGTTGTCGGTTCCGATAAGTTTCAGCATTGTCCATCTTCTCGAATTGAAATATTGTAATTGTATAGGATACTACGTTTGGATGCGTAAGACAAAGAAAAAAGGCCGGGATAAAACCAATTTTTTACCCCGGCAAGCACAATCTCAATCGTTTGTCCCATTAAATGGGCGGCTTTACTCCAAAAAGGGCGATATCTCAGGTCGAGTGGGACTAGAACCACCGAGTAAACAGTAATTGATTAAATATACGACATCGCTCATGTCGATCAATCCATCGGCGTTGACGTCGGCAGTTGGGCCGTATTGGAGGGTGGCGGCCCCGAGGTTTAAATAGCCCATAATTTTCATGGCGTCACTCAGATTGGCCTGGCCGTCAAAATTGACATCCCCCGGCAGGTATCCGATAGCCATAAATGCTCCGCGAAGGCTGAACTCAGTACCATCATAACAATTTCCGGAAACCGTAAACTGCGTGTGAACTGTGTCCCACCAAATCGGATAGCTCTGTACGAATTCCAAAAACGGCATTGATAATGCCAAATTTATCCTATCCGTATCAGACGATACCATGTTCAATTCGGCGGAAAGCGGTTTCAGACTTTGGTTGATCCATAGCGACTGAGGATCAATATCACCAAGAGTGTGGCTGTGCCCGATATCGTATATCAGCATTGTTACAGTTGAAGGGTAATTTCTCCATATCTGCGGGTTCCGAATGGAATTGGGCAGGATTTCAGCTTTGGGGACAAAAATAGCCTGTGAGGTACCGGTGAACATCCCTGAGTCGCACTTTAAAGATGAAATCAATATAGTTGTATCGAAACCGGTTACGGTTTCGATTATGGAATCGAACGACTGGATATTTCGGGAAATAATCGGAGTACCCTCCCAACTCACAGAAACGGTCTGTGGTCCATTGTTTTTAATGACATAATTAACAGTGTAATCTCCCGGTTCCCCGCAGGCATAAGAATAGAAGTCCAACTGGTTCCCGCGACCGAAACTGGCTGTATTATTAAGAGTGAGCCAGGGCATCATATCTTGTGATTTGGCTTTTTCCTCGGTACTGTTTTTATCGCCAGGCCTAATTACACCGTCCATTTTCCTTCCGTTTCCGGGCGCTTTTAATCGCCAATAGGCAACGGAAAATACTTCTTCATTACAGGTTGTGCAATTAGAGGGACCGGAAATATTATCGCCGCAACAAAGTTTACCAATCACCAATTCGGCAGCTGCTACTCCACCGAATGAAGACTCATTAGTCGTTTCATCAACCAGATTATTGCTGTTAAAGTCAATACCATCTCCTTCAACTTCAAAACAGGAATTATACACTGTTTGGTTATTATGTGCATAGTGTGTAATTCTATCTGTCTTAGAATTATAGGTCGATTTAAATGTAATATTACATTGACTTCCCGAACATTGAGAGGAAACGCATCCGCCAAATCTGTGGGCATCATTCAACGTCTTGGTATGGACTGGACTTGCCCCAAGACGTACTGGTTGGACTTGTTGATTACGATGGATATCATTTGGTATACAAGGGTTCATCAAGTCATTGGCATGAGTAGTTGGATCGAGATGTGTGCCTTCATCTTCGGGAACAAGAGTAACAGTTGTGCCGTCATCGAAAGTGAAAGTTCTCTTATCACCCGGACCCGAAGTGACCCGCTCTTCAAAATTGGGGAACCAAATGGAAAAACCCAAGGCATGACATATTTCATGGTTAGCCACTGTCCAGCCGTCAATCATTGTTGCCTGAGCTGCTCCGGGTGGAGTTATGCCCCAATACCATGTAATCGCGCCGTTGGTAGTGAAGTCTATTTCGGCACTCGTAGGCATACCGGTTACGAGGTCTTTTTTGAAATTACCGGCTTGTGCCAATATCGTATTACCGGCACATTCATACAGATACTCCCAACCCGGTTTTACGATCTCGTATTCCGGTATGGCTTTATTGGAAAATCTAATGGTGACAATCTGGTTGCCTTCAATGCGCTGTTCCCACGATTTAATCTTTTCCCTGATAACGGTTTGCTGCGAATCGCTGAGATTGACGAATGTTTCCTGAATATCAATACTTTTGACTGATGCGGTTAGCAAACCGCATATGGCAAGAATACACAATACGGCATTGTTCATTATGACTTCTCCTTGCGGTTAAGGTTATATAGGGACGCCTTGTTTATTGTAATCAAGGATATGTTTCCCCAGCAGACACAGCCTCTGGTTGTGTAATCACTTGCTAGAGTATTTAGATGTCATGGTTGTTGAGAGCATCCCTGCAATTACTAATATAATACACAGCATGTGCATATATGTCAAGTATTAATAATTTTGTCAGACCGGTATAGTTATGAAAGAAAATAAAAAAAAGGCCGGTGGACCGGCCTTTTTTTCATCTATATCGACTACTTTTACGGGCAACTGGGTACAGGGCCGCCTTTAAAGACGTGATTGATGAGATAGACCGCATCGCCGACGTTGAGTGAACCATCACAATTGGCATCGCCGGCCTCGGGCGGATTGGGTGCGTCGCCGCCTTTGAACACATGGTTGATCATAAACACGGCGTCGCCGACGTTTATTTCGCCATCGCCATTGGCATCGCCGACACGCATGGTTACAAAGGAATTGGTGGCTGAATACGTCTGCCCGCCAAATTCGTCGTAGGCTGTGATTCTCCAGTAATACTGTATGGCCATATCAAGAGGATTGGAGAGTGTAAAAACGGTGTCATAAATATGGGGGATTGACACCTGTCCCAAAAATGAAGAATGTTCCGCATAACGAAGCGTATAGTGGACGCTGTCGTGCAGGTCGCTATCAACCGAAGGCGCCCAGATAAAAGTCGCAGTCAGATTTATAACTACGCCTTCGTCGGCCGGAGAAATCAGGGCGGCCGAATCGGGTGGCTGATTAGCCGAATTGACCCAGAAAGATGCCAGACCGCTCCATTCACCGTCTTCATAGCCGTCACCGGCCTTTACCCGCCAGAAATACTCCTGATTGTCGCTTAAAGGAACATCCACGGTCCAATCGCTGGTCGTGTACCCTTCCGGCTGATCGACGGCGTAGGTAATCAAGGTGGTCATGATGGCGTCATCATAAACCTCCCAGGAATAGAACAACTCATCGTATTCACCGTCAAGGGCATTGGTTACTGACAGATTAGGCGTGTCATTGGAAGAGCCGGCCATGTTGTCCGGGGCAAGATCGGTTGGGATTTGCGGGGCCGAATTCATCTCTATTTCCATTTCGTACCAGTTGGACCAGAAAGTTCCGTTGTATGTCCGTACCCGGATATAATATTTTTCACCATCGAACAGCTCGTCTCCGGCATATGTGATCGATTGTTCGGTGCCGGAAACCGGACCAATATCCCACATTTCTGCCTCGGTCCAGTCCACATTTGATCCGACCTGAACCTGATACAGAGCCTGCGGTGCGCCGCCTTGGTCATAGTAGGACCAGGCGATGTCGGGCGTGTGATCGATCAGATTGTCGGGATTTCCCGGAGATACAGTAACATCCATGACCATCGGACACTGCTCCGGTTGTTGATAACTGAAGAAATCAAGGATACGGGTGAAAACGGTATCCCGATAAATCCAGCGACTGTCGCCGTTAATTATGGCCTCGAAGCCGAAAGAGAAGAAAACTGATTTAAAGTCGCCTGAGTAGGTTACACAACCATAATCGCTGCGGTCGTGATATTGGAATTCTGGAATGCCGCCGTTAATCGGCATAATGTTGTCCGGATAGGTTTGATTGGAGGCTCCGCCGTATCCCTGAATGACGAGAGAGTCACCGAACTCGGAAATATTCCCGGCCGCAGGACCCACCAGAATGGGCAAATAGACCGAGGAGGAATAGCTGGCCTTGAGGTAGTTATTCAATAAATCCGCATCGGTAGATCTGATCTGATTGGCAATACCCTGCCCCGTTAGCATCATATTTCCGCCGGAATTCATGTATCCTTTGATCACATCGCAATCGTAAATGCTGAGAATACCGGATCGATATTCCCCTGTTTCCCAGACCACAATATTATATTGGGCCAGCAAAGCGGAATCGGGGGTGATGAGATTGTCAGCCCACCAGAAAGTACTATCCCAGACATCATAGGGAATACGGAAACTCGCCAAGGTTTGGCGATAATACTGGTCAGCAGTTCCTTTGAAATCATCGTCAACCAACAGAATTGTCACTTCGCCGATATTTTTCTCGAATAAGAGAGTGTCGATTTTAGTTCCGCCGTCCCAGGTAATCTCAAGGAAAAAGGAATCTATGCGGGGCGTGTATCCGGGCGGAATTGAAATCACGAAAGGATCGGCCGCGTTATCAGCGGAATCATGGGCGTTGATTGGGCCGTAATAGGTTGATCCGTTGATTATAGTGATCGAAGCATCATCAATGGACAACACACCGGAAACATCTGAGACGCCTTCGGCTCCGTAATTGGCAACGGTGATCGCCAGCTCAATAGTTTCGCCGCCTTCCGGGATGCCATCGCCATCACCGCCAGAAACATCAGAAATACTGTTACCGCCCAGCCAGAGCATGGCTGTCTTGGGAATAATATAACGAACCATTCCTTCGACCATCGGATCACAGCCACTCCACGGGCAATGCAGGTTATCAACCGTGTACCAGGCATTGGCCGAACCGCCCCAGCCGTAATTAAAGTGATATTGATCGAGGCCGGAAACCTGTTGCCAACCATCAAGGACGATGGCATGGCTGTAAATACGGTAAAGCATGGGACGGCCCTGATTAATCTCATCCACAATCATGTCAAACCATGAATTGGCCGAGTGCTCGTCTCGATATTGGGTTTCGGCCGATTCATCATACATGAAATATTGGGGGAAAATCGTGGCTCCCTGCAGAGTATAAGCACCCGATCCACAATAGCCATAGTCCATATTATAGGCCACGCCCATTTCATAACTCAGTTCGGCCACCGCTGCAGAGGAACCGTCGTAGGAATAGGGATCGGAAAAGTCGGCAGTCAGTTGCTCACTGGGTGTGCTTCCGTCGCAGGAGTTGTCTCCGCCCCAATTGTAGGTGTGACTGCCGGTGCCCATCGGGGGCCATTGATGATACTGTAAAATCTGGGCCGCGGCCGTGGCTACACAGCCGACAACCGTGCGACCTCCGTCACCTTCGGGACAAAGATTGTTGTAGGGGGCGCCCTGATGCCAGGTCGAGGTCAGAAGAGGCCCAACACCATTGATTTGATTGATTTCAGCCTGGCCACGACTCTGGGAAAAGCTTTTGGTTGAGGCCGAAAATGTATCCCATTTCTGGCGGCCGATCGGATCAAAAAGGGGCTCGGAGGCCGGCATAACCGCGTCCAGACTCCCGTAAGTTTCGGTGAAAATCTGCAAATTGGATTGCAGGACGTCACGGAGCAAACGTCCCATCCCACCGGGAGCGTCAATATCCAGCGAAGTGTCAATGGAGTATGCCTTTATCGGCGCCAATTCCTTGAGGGCCGGGACGACGACATATCCGGACGGCCAGATATCGTAGCATCGGGCGACAATAAGACCATCTTCTTTAATTTCACGGATATTCTCTATTCGAGGAGTTGTTACTCCGGCCCAATCGCCTTCAAGTGAGACTATATTAGTCAGCCAATTCTGGCAAACCTGTTCCATCTCATCGGAGGAGGCCTTTTCGGCCATGACGGGCAGGCCGCCCATCAGCAACATAAAAATCAGGGAAAGAAAAACCGGACAAAGTCTCAGTCCTCGACGAACTGGTTTTTGACCGGGGGTGACAGCGTGATTTAATCTCATTGGTGTCTCCACAAGCGGAAAATAAATTCGACCAACCGGTCAGCGGTAACCGACGGCCGATATAATCCGACTATCGTATCGTTTTCACTTAACCGAATCGGCGAACCGTCAAAGGTGGGTGACGGGGCGATTCGAAACATGTATGGCGTGGCGGGCCTGAGGATTGTAAGTCCGATTAATGCAACCCTTTCAACTGTACCAATATAGCCTAAAGTTTAAAAAAAGCAATTATTTTTCTTAATCGGCAGGATAGTAAATATCCATTATATGTCAGTGGCTGATTTTTGGGGAAACCGGTCGTTAACTGTAAATAATTGGCGGCCGCAACCAAATCGGCACAATTTCGTAAATTAGACAGGCCTTTTTGACAACAAATAGTGAAATTAGAATATAAAAATGGTAAACCATTTGCCGGATGTAATCATCTAATTCAGTAAGGCAGGAAATGAAACGGTATTGGAGGAAGTAATGAATATTAGACACACAAAACTCGTTTTTCCACTCATTGTTTTGCTGGGCCTGACGATGATTCTATCCTCGACGGCGCTGGGGAAAATCAGAAACAAGATTGAGAAAAGCTTTGCTGCCTCATCCGGTGGGATGTTGAGTTTGGAAACCGATCGGGGAGACGTTGACATTAGTATAGGCAATAATAGTCAGATAGAAGTGAGTATTCAGCTCGAAGCCAATACCAATGATGAGGATAAGGCCGAGGATATTTTCGATGACTTCCACGTCGAGTTTGCCGAGGATGGAAACGAATTGATCATCGACGCCGAATATGATGGTAAGCGCGGCAGCTGGCTGTTCTGGTCAAAGGATAATCGACGGTTGCGGGTGAAATTCTTCATCAAAATTCCGGAAAAGTTCGATGTTAGCGTAATAACCTCAGGTGGCGACGTTTTTGTCGACCAGCTGGATGGCAAGGCCAATGTGCATACCTCGGGCGGCGATATCACGCTGGAGAATATGTCAGGCTCAGTGCGGGTAAAAACATCTGGGGGCGATATTTCTCTGGCCGGATGTTCGGGGATGGCCGATGTCAAAACCTCGGGCGGAGATATCAATATCGGCAGCGTCGAAGGCGAAGTTGTGGCTGTGACTTCGGGCGGTGATATTATCGTCGATGAAGTGATGGGCACTATCGATGCTCGTACCTCGGGCGGCGATGTTACCGCTCGGATTACCACTCAGCCCAATGATGACTGCCGCCTGACAACATCCGGGGGAAATATCACCGTATATCTTGATCCCGATCTGGGCTTTGACTTGAATGCCAAAACCAGCGGCGGAAGGGTACGCAACAGTTTTAAGGTCAAGTTTGACGGGCGAGTTTCGAAAAGATCAATAAATGCGGAAATCAACGACGGCGGCCCGGAGCTTTATTTGCGAACTTCCGGCGGAGATGTCCGGCTGAAAGAAATTTAAAAGTATCCCAATATCTTCTTCCTGTATATACCAGAAAGGGCCGGTTATTAAAACCGGCCTTTTCGTTTAATCCACCCCAAATATCCTATGCCAGGCAGATGTGGCTGCAATATACATATTGACATAGCGTAGCTAATATTGTATAAATAAGTACAATTCGCGAGTCAAGTGAGTTTCAATCTTCACGACCTGTCTTCGACTCGCATTATTCAAGACTTAAAAGTTCGATCCAATGGGATTCGTAACCAGATGAGAGGAGAGATAGTATGAAACTGGCTATTATATCCGATACGCATTTTGGAGATGAAATGTGTCAGTTGGTTAATCATCATACCCTTGATAAAGGTCCCAAGTACGATGCCTTTTTTGCGGCGGCCGGGAAGGATAATGATTTTCTGATCCTCTTAGGCGATATATTTGATTTTTCTATAAGTAATTATGGTGATGCCTATCGAGTGGCCAAGGCGTTTTTTAAGCTGATTCAGAAGGACCAAATAGCCAAAAATATAATTTATGTTCCCGGCAATCATGATTTTGACATGTGGACGAATGTTCAACATCAGTTTAAAATCATTTATCAGGTTAACAAAGGCCGGCCGGCCAAACCGTTTCAATGGTCGCTGCCGGGGGTAATTGACGATCGCGAAGGAAGCGCCACACGGGGCTTCATGCTGCCCGGGGTGATTGATGGCATCATCGATCCGAATATCCCTCCGCTCGGGGCCAAGAAATCCTTTTTAAACAATATTACTAAAAACGAAAACGGCAGCGGCGGAAAGCCGACCAATTTTTATTTCGCCTATCCCAATCTTTATCTGGCGGCCAAAGGGAAATCATATCTGATCACGCACGGCCAGTATCTGGAAGCCTATTGGTCTCTGGCCGGGGAATGGATCAGGAATATTGCCCAGAAAGATTTAAAGGGTAACGATCCGCTCAACCTTGATGACATCGTGGCTCTCAACAGTCCCCTGTGCCAGTTGGCCTGTAGCGGTATCGGCCAGGCCGGAATTTTGACCGCCCTGGTAAACAAAATTCAACGGGAGGTCAAAGATGGCAATCCGGGCCGGGTTCGAAAGTATCTTGATCGGCTGGATGATGATATCGACAAGCTGACCACTTGGCATTGGTATGATCCCAAGAGTTGGGGTAAAGAACTCCTGACCGATCTGGTGTCGAACAAGGCCAAGGATCAGATAATGGAGTCGATTGAAAACTCACGGGGAAGCCGCTACAGCAAGGAATTCATGAAGAACAAAGGAGTCCAGGCGCGCTTCATGGATTACTTTAGATTTAGTCGATTAGAGATGAAGGGGCTTAAAGATAGCCATGGACGTTCTTTGCGGCTTCCTGAGGTTCGGCGGGTTATTTTCGGGCACACTCATCGGCCGAACAAGTGGAAATCAAGGAAGGCGATCCCGCTTGAGGTTGATAATCGTTCGGTTAAATTGCATAACACCGGAGGCTGGTTAACGCGAAAAGTCGGGAATACAACCGAATTTTGTGGCGCGGCCGTGTTTACCTATGATTCCGCTACCGGATTTGACTCAATCGAGATCGACGTTCCAGCGGATAATTAAGAGCATTTGCAGATGTCATCAGTCTCAAACGGTCAGAAAAGATGGAATTGTCAGGCTAGATTTATGACGAACAACACTGTTAAAATCTTTTCATTCAGGGAGATCAAATGAAAAACCTAATCGGGTTAATTCTGTGCCTGGCGCTTTTCATGTTCAGCGCCTGTACTACCATTCATCTTGATGCGCAAAGTTTGTTGGAACCGGTTCAAATGAACGCGGCCGGTGCAGAGGACTACAGTGTTATCAGCAGCTTTGTGGTCAACGACAAGGCCGGCTGGGTTTGGATTGTGCCGGTCAACAAACCGGCCGGCGATTTGAATACTTATCTGGCTGCTATTCTGGAAAACCAAATTCAGGAAGCCGGCGGTGACGGCGTGATCAATGTTAAAATCAGAATGCAAAACCAGGTTGTCGACTACCTGACTTTGATCGGGACATTAGGATTTTATGCTACTCGAACGGTGACGATAACCGGAGATGTGATCAAGTATGATTGACGATCACAGGTGATAAAAGGGGATTCAATCAGATACCAATGCGTCGCGGCCAACCAGCCGCGGCGTTTTTTTACTCCTTTGTGTTTTGGCGATCGACCATCCGGCGCAAGGCGGCGATATGTCGCGGGGTTGTCCCGCAGCACCCGCCGATAACGGACACGCCTACGGAAATGAGTTCTTCGGCTTTCTCGGCCATGAATTCGGGTGTTTCCCGATAAACCGGCCGTCCATCCTCCAGCTCGGGTAACCCGGCGTTGGCCTGAATAACCAGGGGCATCCCGCAATGAGTTCGGAATTCCTTGGCGATTTTAATCATCATTTCGATTCCGTGGCCGCAATTGGAACCGATAATGTCGGCGCCTGCTTTGGCCAGTTCGGGGCAGGCTTTATCGATGGTCGTTCCCATTATTGTGAAGAAACCTTTGGGGGTCTGATCAAATGTCATCGTAGCCATAACCGGCAGGGAAGGGGCCTCAACTTTAGCGGCTCTGACCGCCAGTACCGCTTCGTTGATATCGATCATAGTTTCGATGCAGATCATATCGACGCCGCCTTTGGCCAGGGCGCGAATCTGTTTGACGAATCCGTCATAAACCAGTTCGGGGACGGTGTCGCCGTAGGGAATAAGGATTTTACCACAGGGACCGCAGGAACCGGAGACATAGGCCTGATCGCCGACCGCTCGACGGACGGCCGCGACCGCAGCGATATTTATTTCCTCAATTTGGTCATCAAGGCCATACTGGGCCAACTTCAGGGGCGATCCGCCGAAGGTGTTGGTCTGGATAATATCGGCTCCGGCCTTGAAGTACTGGTTGGCGATATCTTCCAGGACTTCCGGCCGCGAGAGATTGAATGATTCGGGGCATTCGTTGGCCATGAGCCCGTTTTGGAAGAGGAGGGTGCCCATTGCTCCGTCAGCGACGAGGACTTCACCCTGATGGATTCGTTCCAGAATACTTGGCATACTACTATCCCTCTGTGGTCAGTTGATCGACTATTTCCACGGCCTTGATGGCATCGAAACCGTAGGCGGCGGCCCCAATTTGTTTTGCGTAATCATCATTGATCGGCGCTCCGCCGATAATTAATTTCACCCGGTCAGTGAGACCTTTTTCCCGAAGCAGGTTGGATACCCTTTCCATGACTGGCATGGTTGTAGTCAGGAGGGCCGACAGACCGATGACTGACGCGTTTTCGGTCAAAGCGGTATCCACGAACCGTTCGGGAGAGACATCATTGCCCAGATCAATGACTTCGTATCCGGCCCCTTTGAGCATGATGCCAACGAGGTTCTTGCCGATATCATGCAGATCGCCCTGAACGGTTCCGATGACAACCTTGGCCCGGGCCGGGATTTCGTCTTTGAGAAACAGCGGTTTGAGCAGATCCAGTCCGGCATACATGGCTCTGGCGGCAAGAAGGACATCGGGCAGGAAAATATCATGGGCCTTGAATTTTTTACCGATGACGGCCATCCCGGCGATTAAAGCATCGTCCAGAATTTTTCTGGGCGGTTCTCCGGCGTCAATAGCCTGGCGGGTCAACTGGGCCACCTGCTCGTCCTCACCGCGTTGCAGGTTTTCAGAAATTTGCTGTAAAAGCTCCATCGTACAAACTCTCCCTATACAGGATCAACCACTTTCAAGCACACCCATGCGCAATAGGCAGGGCTGCGTACGGCATTGTCCGCAGAACGAAAATGAATTGTCAAACAAGTGTATTTCTTTGGGGCCGGCGATCAATACTCCTGATATTGATTTCAGCGGTTCCATCAGAAAGCTATCGCGAAGGGTGATGCCGATTTGTTCCGGTGACAATAAATCAAAGAGTACTTTTTGGGCGCTGACATGCCAGCCGCAATATCCGGGGCTATAAGCCAGCACGGTCGGGGAGGAATCGCCGCCGTTCAGTAGCTGGCTAAACCTTTTCTCCATAAGTCGCGAGGCTCGGTCGGTTCCCTCCGAGGCGGCCGTATCCAGAAGACTGCCGAGGGCGAAATCATGGCTTTTGAACAGCGCCGATATCTTTCGGCTGACTTCGGAACCGGAGGTGACGGCAAAAAGGGCCGACGCTTCGGCTCGGGGATAAATATCTTCCAGTGGATTTGGACTATCGTTTTGCCCCTGCCCTTCAAGTACAATTTCAAGTTGTTCTTTGGTAATTGAGCGGATAAGGCCGATCGGCTGGGCGAGGGAATCGTAAATGCGGCAGGCCTCGGTGGCCATATCCTTGACTTTCGGTTGAATATCGGCCTCAGAAGCGATACCCTGGGCGGCCAGTATCGATTTTGGTGTCGGTCTTATATCGGCCGGGTTGATGTCGATAATATCGGTTTTCATGATTGCGCCGGCAGGGCCTCCATGCCGAATCGTTTGGCTTCATCGGTCATCAGCCGGGTCAATTCTTTTTTGGTATCGTCGGGAAGCCGCGATGGTTCGTATTCTGCTTTAAGACGAGCGACCTCCTGGGCGGCTCGTTGCCTGAGGGTCAGGCCGCCGTCCTCTCTCCAGCGGGAGCGGTTGGCACGGTCGATAACCGGACCGGGGAAATAATGCTCCTCCTTGAGATGTCTCCGAGTATGTTTGGCAATCAACAGGTGCCCGTCGCGCAGAAGTTCTTCAAAATGGGGCAGGGCAGGGAAATCATCGCGCGGTTCGATTCCCTTTACCAGCCTGAGAGTCATGCCGCAGATTTCGTTGTCCACGACCAGTTTTTCAAGGCTGAAACAGCTTTCGAAATCAAGCATACCGGGGCCGGAAATATTGTTTATACCGGACAGGGCGGCCAGTGTGGCTCCCATCGATGATTCCAGACCGGCCTGGGCATCGAGTTGTTTGGCATCGCTGAGACCGATATAGGCCTGAGTTGGCAGGCCCAAGTATTTTCCAATTTCATTATAAGCGCAGTCGATCATCTGTGTTTCCACGGCACCCATAGGCGTCGTTTCATAGCGGAGGTCAAAGGCGGCCGGGGAGCCGCCGTATAGCATCGGTGCACCGGGGACGGTCAATTGACTGATGACAATGCCGCTTAAAGTTTCGGCTGTATGCTGGACCAGCGTGCCGACGATGGTTACCGGAGCCATGAATCCGGACAGAGGCATGGCGATGAATTCGACGGGAATCCCATGGCGAGCACAGTCGATGACATTCTGGGAAGTTACATCAGACCATTTCAGGGGCGAGGTCGGACAGCAGGAAAAAACAGTCAACGGTTTGGCCCTGAGGTTTTCCTCGGTTCCGCGCACGGCTAATTGGAGGTCTTTCATTATTGTGAAAGCTTTGATAGTAAAGGTGCCGGTTACCACCGGCTTTTCGCCGTAGAGCAGGCTGAGATATAAGCGGTAGCTGTCGGAGATGTTTTCATGAACATCGTCGGCTATCAGGGCCGTGCTCTGAGAGGAGATATGGGCGGTCTGGCTGACGACTTTGACATAGTCGATATAATCGGAGGTTGAAGGTTTTCGGATTCGACCGCTGTTGTTGTCGAGGAGGTTGAGGGCTGCCGAACCGGGTGTGAAATTCACTTTGTCGCCGGACAAGTCAACCGCTTCGTTGCCGAGAACATCGTAAAGCTTGATCGAAGAGGGAGATGTTTTGAG
>JAAEQF010000738.1 GCA_024231695.1 FCB group bacterium | reverse complement strand
CCATGGGCAGTGGTCTGATTGCCGCCAAATTCGTTGATTCCGTTTATGATACCCGGAAAGTCCCCTCCGACCGCCGTGCCGCCGTCGCTTTTGCCGGAAGATCCAATGTCGGCAAATCGACCCTGATCAATTCCATCACCGAAGGTAAAAAAATCGCCAAAGTTTCTCAGACGCCGGGAAAAACTCAGGCCCTGAATTATTTCATGGCCGACAACAAGTTTTATCTGGTCGATCTGCCCGGTTATGGTTTTGCCAAAGTCCCGCCGGCGGTGAAAAAAAGCTGGGGCAAGCTGGTCGAGGGATACCTGACCCAGGATCAAAACCTGCGCGGACTGGTGTTGCTTTTGGATTGCCGCCGAGAAATCCAAAAAGACGATATCATGCTTCTGGACTGGGTGGTCAATCGCGACCTGCCTTTTGCGATAATCATGACCAAAGCCGACAAACTCAGCCGCAACCAATTGCTCCCCACGATACGCAAGATGCATAAGCTTATTTACGGCGACGACGAAAGCGGAGTATTGATACCGTTCTCGGCCAAAAGCGGGCTGGGCAAAAAAGAAGTTCTTTCCTGGGTGCGCAAGATCGTCATGTGAGCAGCGGGGCTGCTTTTTGGCTTACGCGTGGATGAGCAAAGTCTCGCATGTGAGGCAAGCGAAGAGAAACAGGCTTCGCCTGCCGAACCGAGAATAGGCTTTTGTGGGCGGCAGACGTCTGCGACATGAATGTCCTCGTCTGCCCCAGCGTTAAATTATTAAGGATGTTTCCCCGGACATTACCCTGCGTATGAAGACGCAGGCCACCCAAGACATATTTTTGTTATATATTTCCGGTGTTATTGAGGCGTATGATGTTATAATTACAGTATATAGACCGGACACAAAACGGAAATGCATCAATGCAAAGCAAGGAAATACATCACAGGTCGATAAAACTCGGAGTCAGTTCCTGTCTGCTGGGCGAAAAGTCGCGCTATAATTCCGGGCACAAACGGAACGCGTATATTGCTGATATACTCGGACAATATTTTCAATTCGTTGCTATATGTCCTGAGTTGGAGGTTGGTATGGACGTCCCGCGCGAACCGGTGCGGTTAATGGGTGCCTTTAATAATCCGAAACTGATCGGCGTCAAGACCGGTACCGACTGGACGGAGCGGATGAATAAATATGCCCGCCGGCGTGTCAGCAAAGCGGACCTGAAAGATATCAGCGGCTACATTCTTAAGGAAAAATCGCCCTCATGCGGCGGGGACCGAGTCAAAGTCTATGGCCACAAAGGTACGTCTCGACAAAACGGCGTGGGCCTTTTTGCGGCGGCCTTGATGAAACGGTTTCCGTATCTTCCGATGGAGGAAGAGGGACGTTTGGAAGACGCCGCCGTGCTCGAGAATTTCATTACCCGCATTTTTGCCTATAATCGTCTGCAACAATTGCATAAACAGCCGTTCAGTCGTCAACGGATGACCGATATCCATACAGCCCATAAATATTTATTGCTGGCTCATCACCCGGAAAAATATCGGCAATTAAGTTATCTAACGGAGGACGTAAAAAACTATCTGCCGACTGAATTTAAAGAAAAATACCAGACTTTGTTTATGCAGATATTGATGTACAAAGCCACGGTTAAAAAGAATGTGATCGTGCTTCAACGTATGGCAGGTTGTCTGAAAAATAAGATAAGTGTCAAGGAAAGGCAGGACCTTGCCTCGGCGATAGAAAAGTATCATCGCGAATTAGTACAACTAAAAGTCCCGCTGACGTTGATCCGGAACTTAGCCGAAAAATATGAAATCGCTGCCCTCCAAAGCCAGGTTTATTTAAATCCTCACCCGCAAGAACTGCTTCTTAGAAACCTGAAATAGGGCGAAATCCGTTGACTTGGGGAACATTTGGTAATATACATATGGTTATATCCGAATAGAGGGTATAGGAGCGATCGGAAATGATCGATAAATGTAATATGGACGAAAAAAAATTCAGCAAGTATTTCAAGGCTTTCGGCGATCCGTCGCGACTGAAAATAATCAGCATTCTGGCGGCTAAAGAGATGACTGTCAATGAGATCGTCGATCAAATGAATTTGTCGCAGCCGACTATCAGCCGCCATTTGGCCATATTGCGCGAGGCCGAAGTAGTTATCGACCGCCGTGAGGGCCAGAATGTATATTACAGCCTGAACAAAAATTCGGTGCAAACCTGCTGTACCGGATTCTGTGATTGTCTGGCTATTCCCGTCCCACGGACAAAAAAAATGAAGAAAAAGTAAAAAAACTGCTTTTTTTTGGGAACAAATATAGATATATACGCATATATAGATATAGACATAACTGAACCTGAAAGGAGATTCAAAAATGGAAGCATGTTGCGCACAGGTCAAATTCACTTCGACCGAGGATGGTTTTCGGATCGATATCAGCGGCAAGGAGGCCAAGGAAATGATGGCCAAATGCAAAGAGATGATGAGTTCCTGCTGTGACGGCACCAAGGAGGAGTGTTGTCCTCCGGCCGAGGAGAAAAAATAACAGGCAGGTATTACCTGTTTTTGGCTGTCGCAGGGATGACCTGAGTTGAGAAAACCTGCGTCTAAAGACGCAGGCCACCCGCGCTTCGCTTGCCTCACAAGTGAGGCCGGCGTCAATTTTTACGACAAACCTTTTTGATAGGAGTTAAAAATGAAACGTTTTCAGATTCCAAGAATCGCTCATTGTAGCGACGGCTGTATATGATTGTCCTGAGCATGACTATAAACTGCTCTTTCACAATTTCCCCTTGGTCATCCTGGCAACAACCTAAAGAGGGGCAATGCCCCCAAACAGTTGCGAAGCCGTGGTTCTGGCTTATGGTCATTCACACGATAGTCAAAGAGGGGCAATGCCCCCTGTAATTATAAAACTGAACCTTTGACTTTCTCAGTCGTACTATCATATAATAATTCCTACAGTTTCGCATATGGGGTAGGCAGAGAAATGAGAAAATCAGTTTTTTGTATTTTTGTATTTTTAATCATTGGAAATGCGCTTGTTTTCGGTCAGAATTCCCCAAAACCGCGTTTTGTTGTCGAGGGCATTGTCTATGACGAATCCACTGGCCAGCCGATTCCCGGCGCAACGGTTCAGGTGGTTGGTTCCGGTATTGCCACTCCGGCTAATGCCGACGGCCGTTTTCGACTGGTGCTGGAGATCGGTCAGTACGAAATCAAGGTCAGCCATGTCGGGCATTATTCCACTCGTTTCGATGTCTCTCTGGCCGATACGATTGCTCTCCATGATATACGGCTCAAACCGTTGGTTATCGACATGGGCGAGAGGGTAGTTTTTTCTCGAGCCTACGATCCGGCTCAGAAAATTATCGCCTCGGCCATTGCTCGCAAACGTGACATTTTAAACCGGATACACGATTACAGCTCCGACGCCTACATGAAACTCATGGTCAACGATGTTTCCATACCCGATTCAATCCGGGTGTTTTTTATTACCGAGACGCAGACGACTTCGTATTGGCAAAACCCGGACAAGTTCAAGGAGATTATCACCGCCCGAAAGCAGTCGGCCAATATTCCGGCCGAGGGGAATCTGGTGTCATTGGGGGAGATGACCAATTTCAATCGTAATCGAGTTGATATCGGCGATTATGATGTAGTTTCGCCGGTGGCGGTCGATGCCCTGGATCATTATAATTATTATCTGCTGGACACGGTGTTTATCGACCAGAAAACAGTGTTCGTGCTGGAGGTTGAACCAAAAAACAAATTTGAACCGCTGTTTGTCGGCGAAATACACATTGCCGATTCGACCTTCGACGTGGTTAAAGTTGATGTCGGTTTCACTACCGGAGTGGTCATGCCGTTTATCAAGAATGCCCGCTACTATCAACAATTGGCCCAGATCGACGGCGAGTACTGGTTGCCGGTGCAGATCGGTTTTTATGCCGATGTTGATTTGAATATGCCGTTTCCCGGTATCCCCAAGGAGATGACGTTTGAATATGTAGCCTCGATTTATAGTTATCGAATAGACCGGGGCCTGCCCTCGGGGCTGTTTGACGAATATGAGTTGGAAGTCGATGAACGGGCCGATGATCTCGACAGCGCTTTATGGGCCGCGCGGCAGACGATACCTCTAACCGAGTTAGAGCTGGTTGGCTATCAACGGATCGATTCGGTCAAAAACGCACCCAAGCCTCTCTATAAGCAACTGCTCAAGGGGATGGCGGCAGCATCATTTATTTTTGTCGTCGGCGTGCCGGAGCTCTATCATTTCAATCGGGTCGAGGGCCCGTATGCCGGTTTTGGTCTCAGGCCCGATTTGCTGAATCATGACCTGCGCCTGAAAGTGAAAGCCGGTTATGGCTTTGAAGACGAGAACTGGCAGTACAATTTAGGCTTCAAGTATAGAATAGATGAAAAGCAAAAAATCTGGCTCGGAGCCTCGATCAAGGATAAAATAGAAGCTCGCCCGACTTTAGTCACGGGGGCGAATTATAATCCGACTTTTTTCTCATTTTTCTTCAAGATCGATCCGCTCGATTACTATCAGGAGAAGGGCTGGGATCTGTCGGCTTCGCTGCAACCATTACGACGGGTTACTTTACACGCCGGTTACGCCGACTATGAACAGCTTTCGCGGCCCAAACAGGCCGATCATGAAATTTTCAGAAGCAGTATTACTCGCCGCGAAAATCCACCGATTGCGGATGGACGGATGCGAACGCTTAAGGCCCGGCTGGAATACGACTCACGTCGCCTGATAAAAAACAAGGGTCGGGATATGATCGGTTTCGATCAGGAATATCTGCGCCTCAGTGCCGGGATAGAATACGCTTCACCCGACCTGATCGATAATGATTTTGATTTTCGACGGTATGAAATCCGTCTGCGGGCCACAAAAAAAATATTTGGGCTGGGCCTGACCAAACTGACCGGTTTTGCCGGAATGGCTGACGGGGAACTTCCGCCGCAGAGATATTTCAGCGTCGATTTCAACAACCCCGATATATTCCGCGAGCGAGGTTTTAACACATTGTCAGAGGAAAATTTCGGAGGTGACCGGGCGGCCGGGTTTTATGTCGATCACAGCTTCGGCAAATATGCTCTGCGCCATAGCGGCATTTCGTTTCTCAAGGGTCTTCCGTTCGGACTGTCCTTACACGGAGGCGCGTTCTGGAGCAGGTTCAAAAATGTCGACGAGTATCCCGGGAACGAATATATCAAGACGGCCAAGGCAGGGTACAGTGAGATCGGTTTCGGTCTGACCAATCTGACACCGTTTTTAATGCCCTTGAATCTGGCCTCGCGTTTCACGGTTCAATTATCGAATCATCGCACTTTCAACTGGATGTGGCTGGTCGATTTTCAAATCTAACCGGTTTTGACCTCGCCGGAGGCATAATCCAGTTCCGAACCCATCATACTGTGCGGGATCATAAATATCCCCATCAGAATTATAGCTGCGGCCAACACCCACCAACGGGAATTGGTCGAGACCCTTGTCCGCCACAAAGCGATAACCCAGCTGATAAAGGCGATCAGTGTTTTGTTGTCGGTCAGGTCCCAGCCGAAAGGCACTCCGGTCCAGAAGGCTCCGAAGGCATATTTTTGAACCACCGGCCCCATGATCATGCCGCCAACGGCCAGGGTCAGGGTGGTAATCAGGGTCAGGTTTTTCAGGCGGCCGTCTTTGAATAAAGCCTCCAGCCCCGTGCGAGTGGCCAAAAGCATAACCGCGAACATCAAAATAATATGCGGCGCCAAAACGGCCTTTGGAACCGCTCCTTTGAAACGGGTCACAACGGTTTGGTCGCCGGGAATAATTAACGATTTGTCATTATAAATCAGTTCGACATAATATTCCAGTTTGCCGGCCGGAGGTTGATGAGGAAGATAACCGGTCAGCGAATCGCCGGCGGGCATCATCGGAAGAACGGTAAAAGCCTCGGGCGCCTTGTACCGGCGATAATGTAAATTGCCGTCGATTGATGATCCTGAAACCTTAATAACAATCGGCTGGTCGCCCTCACCGCCATGAGTTCGAGTCAATGAATAGGAAATTGTCTGGTCGGCAAAAGTTCGTTGGTCGTCGATGGGATGCGTCGGGCCGGTGGCCCGTTGATATTTGGCCGAGCCATAGGTGACCAGTATAGCCAAAGTCCAGAGGATAATTTTTCTCAGCATAAAATCAAATACGCTCCATTTTGGATTTGGTTGGAAGGTAACCACTGGCCCAGACTATGTCCAGTTTTGATTCACGCTTCGGGGCAACTTTAGTCGT
Organism: FCB group bacterium; assembly: GCA_024231695.1. Lineage (GTDB taxonomy): Bacteria > Zixibacteria > MSB-5A5 > GN15 > JAAZOE01 > JAAEQF01. The sequence continues at coordinate 5,595 of JAAEQF010000738.1, read as the reverse complement.
GTCGCTTTCGTATCTATTTTTATATATTCAATCTCGAATACTAATCGCATTCACAAACCGTTGCATGGGGTAACATGATAACAGTTGAAAATCTTCGTAAAAGTTTCGGTGACCTCACGGCCGTTGATGGATTATCGTTCAGTATCGAGAAGGGCGAGGTCTTCGGTCTTCTCGGGCCTAACGGAGCGGGTAAGACGACGACCATCAATATGATGGTCGGGATATTGGCCGCGGATGAAGGAAAGATCGAAATCGACGGCGTGGCCGATCCGACCCGACCGGATATCCGCCAGCGTATCGGCAATGCGCCGCAGGCGGTGGCTCTTTATGAAATGTTGACCGGCGCGGAAAATTTGGCTTTTTTCGGTCGGATGTATGGTTTGACCGGAAAAAAGCTCAAAGAACGTGTCGATTGGGCGCTTTCTTTCGCCGGGTTGACCGACCGCGGAAAAGACCGTGTGGCGACCTATTCCGGAGGGATGAAAAGGCGGCTGAACATGGCCGGGGCCGTCGTCCATGATCCGCCGGTGCTTCTTTTCGACGAACCGACAGTCGGTGTCGATCCGCAGTCACGCAATATGATTTTTGACAGCATTGAGGATCTGAAGCGCAAAGGCCGAACGATCGTTTATACCACGCATTATATGGAAGAGGCTCAAAGGCTGTGCGACCGGGTAGCCATCGTCGATCAGGGCAAAATTCTGGCTATGGACACGGTGGACAACCTGACTCGCGAACATGGCGGCAAAGCGGTGATTGAAGCGGATGTGGAAAAAGTCCCCGAGGATACTTCCGGTATTGACGGTGAATTCGACGGCAATCATCTGAGTTTGAAAACGGCCGACCCGATGGAAGAGCTGGCTAAACTGGCCGGGGCCGGTCTTAATTTTCAGACCTTGCGGGTCGATCGCCCCGATCTGGAAGCGGTCTTTCTAAATCTCACCGGAAGGAGGCTGCGCGACTGATGGGTAAAATATTTACGATTGCGGCCAAGGACCTGCGCATTCTATTGCGGGACAAAGGATCCATTTTCTGGGTGTTAATGTTTCCTCTGATGATTGCTCTCTTTTTCGGATCAATATTTTCCGGCGGCGGCGGGCAGACCAGTGGGATGAATATTGCCGTCGTGGACAACGACAACAGCGATTACTCCAAGGCCTATATTGAAGAACTGAGCGGCCTGTCGGCTCTGAAAGTGCGCAGCTTGCCCCGTGACAGCGCTCTGCAACTGGTACGGCAGGGGAAACTTTCGGCCTATGTGGTCATGCGCGAAGGATTCGGCCAGAATTACGGGCTGTTCACCGATACGGCCATGATCGAAGTCGGGATCGATCCGGCCCGGCAAATGACCGCTGGGTATCTGGTGGGTCTGTTGACCCGGGCCAATTTTACCCTTCTGCATAAACGGTATGGCACTATCGATGCCTGGCAAACCGAACTGGATTCGATGATGGTTGACAGTTCGCTTTGGTCCGGCGCCCCACCCGAAATCGAAAAGCTGGGACGATCGGTCATCAGCAACCTGCGGAGCATATCCGAGGAGATAGAAAGCAGCACACAGGCCGATTCAAGTTCTGATTCGAGTTCCGATTCGACGGCCGCCCAAAAACAATTTGAACTGTTTTCCATGGAAATGACTGCCGTCACCAACGATGATATCGGTCCGCGGTCGGCTTTCGAAGTGACCTTTCCCTCGGCCGTTCTCTGGGCCTTGATCGGTCTGGCGGCCATGTTTGCTGTTTCCATTGTCAAGGAACGTACGGCCGGAACCTTTATGCGCCTGCGGCTGGCGCCGATCACCCGCGCGCATATCCTGGCCGGAAAGGGGCTGGGATCGTTTACCGCCTGCCTCGCCATTTGTTTTGCCCTGCTGATAATCGGGAATCTGATTTTCGGTGTCCGCTTTGCCAATCCGCTGATTTTACTAATCGCCGTGGTTTCGGCTGGGCTATGTTTTGTAGGTATGGCTATGCTCTTCAGCGTCATGGGCAAAACCGAAGAATCGGTCGGCGGCGCAGCCTGGGGAATTCTTATGGTGGCGGCCATGACCGGCGGCGGAATGATACCGGTTATGTTCATGCCCGACTGGCTTCTGACAATTAGCAATTTCAGTCCGGTCAAATGGGGTATTCTGGCCATCGAGGGCGGTATCTGGCGGAATTTCACTCTTTCCGAAATGATCCTGCCGGTGGGCATGCTCTTGCTTATCGGCTCCGTCTGTTTTATTATTGGGGTAACGATTCTTGCACGCAGTGATGGTTGAACAATCAACCTTGGCGAAAGGGACAGGCAATGGGCGACATTTTACGACCGATTGACGTTTATCAGGTACCGGATAATCCGTTTAAAGCGATAGCCGACGACTGGATGCTGGTGACGGCCGGTGATATAAATTCATTCAACACCATGACCGCCTCGTGGGGGACCATGGGCGAATTGTGGCATAAGAAAATCTGTATCTGTTTCGTTCGCCCCAACCGGCACACCTACAACTTTCTGGAGAATACCGATAGTTTCACCCTTACGTTCTTCCCTGAAAAATACCGCGATGTCCTGAAACTATGTGGAACGAAATCGGGTCGCGACATCGACAAAATGGGTGGGATTGGATTGACGCCGATTAAAAGCCCGACCGGATCGGTTTATTTCGAGGAAGCGCGGCTGGTTTTTGAGTGTAAAAAAATTTACATCCATGATCTCGACCCCGGTAATTTCATTGACCGTACTATCGAGAAGGAATATCCCCAAAAAGATTATCACCGGATGTATATCGGTGAAATCGTCGGTTGTTGGCTGAAAGACTAAAGAAGCGAGGCCCGGTATGAGAAAAGCATTGTCAATCTTACTTTTGGCCCTGCTGGTCGCGGGCGGTTGCTCCAAGGAAAAAATCAAAAAACCGGTCAGTTTCGAAAGCACCTACGGCGTCTGGGCCGGCCCCGACTGCGAACTGGTGCGGACCGAGAAATATTCGCTTCTTTTCTGGAAAGACGGCTCGCGGGTATCGTCGTCCTTGACGGCGCATGAATTTACCGGCGACTCGATCCGTTTCGACATGCGCGGCATGGCTGTTATGGATACGACCGATTTTCTCTATGCCCTTGAATGCAAGGACTTGGTTTTGGGCGGCGAAGTGGTGGGCGTTGTTGACAATGACAGCTTGATCGAACTGAGCGAGCTGACCTGCTTTTTTGAAGATATAATCGATAAGTATGTTCTGACCTCGGAACTTGATATAATCGAAGAATACCGACCCGATCAAAACCGATTGAGAATACGATTGCCGGATGGTACCTGGCGAATGATGAAACGGATTGAATCGTTCGCCTCAACCAAACCGTATCACCCGCGCAAAGCGAAAAAGAACGATATTGGTGAATGTCTTCAGGAGTGGAGTCTGGGCGTCGATATCGTTCAACGTCATGAAGGCCATGTCAGCGGCCTGACCATAGGCACCAACCGACACGCCTATGTGTTTTTGATCGGCGGCATGGTCTATTGCCGGGCGGCGAGAATTCGTTCCAACGATAATGGGACCGTTTTCGCTCAGAACATCCGTATGATGAACAATTATAGAGAATTCACTGCATCGATGGATGAAAATAACCTGGCCAAAAGCGAGGCCGCTATTTATATCATCGATTCGCTGTTTGATCCCAATCTATGCGTTTATGCCGACGACGGCATTTACTGGTCGCTAAAATCATTTTCCGACAGCCTGATTATTCTCAATGGATGCGGCGGAGCCGATTACAGTTATAAGTCAGTTGATACAAGCAGTGCCGACAGGCTGGAGTGGTTTGAATTTGTGTCGTATGATAAATAGAGGGAGGTTATAAAATGGCCCAGACCAAAATAATCGTTACCGAGCGCGAAGACGAAACGCCGATTTGTCCCTATTGCGAAAAAGAACTCGCCGAAGTTTATACCCGGTCCAAAGGATTGGGTTGGCTGGAAGGCAAAAACGCGATTTGTTTCTGCCCTCATTGCAAAAAAGTCCTCGGCTTCGGCCAGAGCCGGATGATGTAGTTGAATTGATTATCGAGGGTTATTACTTGTGCCCGTTCGCGAAATATTACAACTGGGCCATCCACTCCTGTACGAAAAGTCGTTGCCGATTGATGACCCATTTGCGCCCGAATCACTATCGTTGATCATCGATCTGGACGATACTCTCGCCGATTTCCGCAAAACCAATGGCTTCGGGCGAGGTATTGCCGCTCCGCAGATCGGCCTACTCCGACGGGTGATTTTTATTTGCACAAAAGAACCCAGCTTCTCCGGCGCGCTTATCAATCCGGTTATAACTAAAGGAACTGACCGAAAAGTGGAACTATGGGACAGTTGTTTCAGTTTTCCCGAATTGATGGTCAGAGTTTCACGGGCGGATGAGATCGAGGTGGAGTACTACAGTGAGCAGGGCGACCGATTGCGTCTGGAAGCCGAGGGCGATCTATCCGAACTGTTGCAGCATGAGATCGATCATCTGGACGGCATCCCGGCGGTTATGCGGGCTATCTCACCTCAGGCGTTCATGACTCGGCAGGAATGGCTCAGACAGGGCCGACCGACCGGGTAAATATGTTATCAGACCTTTCGGGAGTTCATCATGAAATGGCTCGATTGTGAAGTCGACAAAATCGACGATAATTTATACTCGATCCAACCACCCAAATCGGGTAATATCGGACTGTATCTTTCCGGTAATGCGGCCATGCTCATAGATTCCGGATACTCACCACGGCGAAGTACCTCGTTGATAGAGTATATCGAGAATAGATTCGAATGCCGTATCGAATTGTTGTTTAATACGCATTATCATTCGGATCATACTTTCGGCAATCAATCGTTCAATTGCCCGATCATGGCATCCCAGGCCTGCCGCGATACAATGCTTGAAATCGTTGCCTCTCACTGGGCGCCGCATGAGATCGAAAAGGCTAAACAAGAAGACCCGGATTTAGTCGATGATTGGGCCGATCTGAAACTTACTCCGCCGGATGTGACTTTCGACGACGTCAAGGAAATTGATTTCCATGGTCAACTGATAAAATGTATGCTCGTGGGAGGACATACCCGGGACTCGGCTATCGTTCTTTTCCCGGATAAGAAGACCGCCTTTTGCGGTGATTTGGTTTTCGAGGGTACTTATCCGACTTTGCTGATGCATGATGAAACACCTCAGGCGTTTATTGAGGCGTTGAGTCATTTGATAGCTCTGGATGTTGAGACCATTATTCCCGGTCACGGCGCCGTCTGCACGAAAACGATGGTAAACAAGATGATTGCCTACTGGCAATGCCTTCAGATTGCCTGCCGCGATCTTGTCGGGCATGGGTTGGCCGACGATGAAATTGTCGATGAAGTCACGCGCTTGTGTCATCTGGATGAGATCGATTTCAATTCCGTCAAACACAACAGAAATATCAATGCGGTCCTTCATGCCCTGCGCCATGACGACGAATGATCAGTTGTCTATTTCAAGTCTGATTCCCGCTTTCGGACAGGGCCGACCGACAATTTAATTTTTCGTAACGTGCCATCGAGACTCCTTGCGTACTAATTGTCAATTAAAAAGTCGCGAAAGTCTGGTCAGGT
>JAAEQF010000737.1 GCA_024231695.1 FCB group bacterium | reverse complement strand
TATGGGATGCTTTGAATCAACAATCATTGAGGATGAACTTGCTGTATCCATATCGCCTGCAGACAGCGGTACTATCTCCGCCACAGGCATCGCTTGCCCGGGCGATTGCACGGAGATTTATACCACAGGTACAGCCATCACCCTCACAGCCACTGAAACAGCAGGGTACCAGTTTGACTACTGGGAGCAGGGCGGTGCATCCTTCAGCACCAACAATATCGTTACTTTCTCCATAAATGCTGCCAGCACCTTCACCATCACCGCAGTTTTTGTACCTGTATCCACATTAAATGTGTCTGAATCTCCTGCAGACAGCGGTTCCATCTCTGCTACTGGCATCACTTGCCCTGGCGACTGTTCGGAAATTCTCATCACTGACACAGACATCGTTCTCACTGCAGCCGAAACAACAGGTTTCCAATTCGACCACTGGGAAGAAGGCGGTGCACCCATCAGTTCCTTAAATCCAGATACATTCACAATGAGTACAGACAGAACCATTGTCGCCGTCTTTGTACCTGTATTCACATTAGATGTATCTGTATCTCCTGCAGACAGCGGT
>JAAEQF010000736.1 GCA_024231695.1 FCB group bacterium | reverse complement strand
CGTGCCGTCCAAGTGCCTCAGGCGTCGGACGTCAAGAAGTTTGCCCTTGCTTGCCCGGGCAAGCAACAAGGGCAAGGTGTGGCGACTGCAGGAGTTGGTGGGATTTCAAGCCACCATCATCGTCCTGATGAACTTGCCCAAGCCTTGCCCTTGCCACCCCTCGCCTTGCCATCCCTCGACAACTGCACCCCGGGAGCCGAGGTCCTGTGTCTTTCCGGCGGCCGCTTCCGGGTGGAAGTGACCTGGCGCAACCAGCACGCCGGCGGGGTGGAAGGTCCGGGCCGTGCTACGGCCGGCACCGACGACAGCGGCTACTTCTGGTTCTTCGATGCCGACAACCTCGAACTGGCGGTCAAGCTGCTCGACGGCCGGGGGGTGAACGGCCGGTTCTGGTTCTTCTACGGCGGGCTTTCCGACGTCGAGTATTGGATCACGGTCACCGACACGGAAACCGGGGAGTCGCGGACCTACCACAATCCCCCGGGAGAGATCTGCGGCGGGGCCGACGTCAGCGCCTTTTGAGACCTCGGAAAAGGAAACTTCGGTCT
>JAAEQF010000735.1 GCA_024231695.1 FCB group bacterium | reverse complement strand
GACTACTGGGAACCGATGATGGCTGTGAGGACGGCCGAGCACTGGGCTGCGTCGATGGCTGGGCCGAAGGTTGCGTGGAGGGCCGCGAGAATGGTTGCTGCGAAGGCTGACCACTTGGCCGCGCTGATGGCACACTGGTAGGCTGCCTCGAAGGCTGAACACTGGGCCGCGAGGACGGTTGGGCCGAAGGCTGCACCGACGGAGTCGACGAAGGTCTTGTGGACGGTTGCACGCTTGGTTGAACACTCGGCGACACGCTCGGTTGAGCACTCGGCTGACTGCTGGGAGCCACCGAGGGCTGCACGGACGGCTTTGTGCTGGGCTGGGCCGATGGTTTGTTGGAGGGCTGCGTGGACGGAGCTGCAGATGGCTGGGCTGAGGGCCGACCGCTGGGTTGCACCGTGGGCCTTGCGCTCGGCTGACTGCTGGGCTGCGCGCTGGGCTGTGTGGACGGAGCCGTCGTGGGCTGGCACGAGGGCTGCGACGACGGACACGCGGTGGGGCGCAGCAGCGGCTGTGACGATGGTCTGCCCGAAGGCTGCGTGGTTGGACTCACCGATGGCTGCATGGATGGCTGCGAACTGGGCTGCGCAGATGGCACTGAGGTTGGCACACTGCTTGGCTGACTACTGGGAACCGATGATGGCTGTGAGGACGGCCGAGCACTGGGCTGCGTCGAAGGCTGGGCCGAAGGTTGCGTGGAGGGCCGCGAGAATGGTTGCTGCGAAGGCTGACCACTTGGCCGCGCTGATGGCACACTGGTAGGCTGCCTCG
>JAAEQF010000734.1 GCA_024231695.1 FCB group bacterium | reverse complement strand
TTTGTGAGCTATTTTCTATTCTTTTGCCAGCCTTTTTTTTTTTTTTTCACGCCATATTGCCTTCTGGGCTTCAGCTTTATTCTCGCAAATATCTAGGTCTCTATCCCGCACTACCCGATATTTATTCAATTGCTTATGAGAAATTTCAATTTCGTACAAATTAACCTCCTGCTATATTGCCTTGATGCATAAAGAGTATAAGCACGTACGATGGTCAATTGTACCGATCACTCATAGTAATGCTTAGGCATAAATGAAACACCCTGCCGTATAGTACTGCATTCTCATGAAAAGCACGCATAAGGCCTTGGGATGTAGATTGAATATACATAGTGGAAACGATTTTGTCAAATATGTAGAGTGGGTAAGCAGAAGTCTCCGACTTCTGCCAATGATATGGCGTACGTCCCCGTGCGCCAACAAATGGACATCATTACTCAGGCCATCTGCGCGACAGCCAAAAACACGCGAGCGTGTGACCGGCAGATGTCCACATCTGCCGGATAATGTGATCGTGGGCCAGACCGCGGGATCACACCCGCACAGTTTTCTTCTCCAATAACTCTGTAGCCCACCCAGAGGTCGCGCAAGCGGCCGGCGGGTGGGTTTAAGTTTTGATCCTGAGGCGTCAACCCTTAAAATCTAATCCGAATGAATCCCATAAACCAAAACGCCTCAGGATAAAATTGCTTCGCCCACCCTATGCTCACCTGCGGTGAGCGCCGGGTGGGGTACAGTAATTAGCGATTTTCGCCCAGTTGATCATCAACGATTTTTTTGTAATACTGACCCCTAGTAGGGCAATACCGTACAATGATACTTGTGCCCCTCTTATGGAGAGTGTGGCTGACTTTGGTTGTATCCACATTATACCGTTTTATTAATTCTTCCTCCTCAGGAAAATAGACACATCGTTCCGGATGACGTCTGTAATAATGGAATATTCGCAAATCATACTGATTGCCTTCCCGGTTATCAAAGTGCCATGTGCCCGTGTCAACAAACAAATGCCCGGTCTCTGTTTTATAATAAGACACATATAGAGAATCCGGTATAAGATCAAAGAAATTCGTGTCAGTTTCACCGAAATTTGCTGTATATCGCCCATACATGTCATCTTTCTCGATTGGCTCCGATATCGGATCTGGCCAATCACAGGAGACCATGTAGAGACCGATTAGGATACACATGCAAAAATTTTTTTTCATGTACTCCTCCATGTACGCTTGGCAAATGTCCACAATTATGTGCCCGGCAGATGTCCACATCTGCCGGATCAGACCCGCGCCGTCTTCTTTTCCAACAGCTTAATCGTCACCACTCCGGCGACGATCAATAGCCCGCCGATCACTTCCTTGAAAGGCGGGAAAGTACCCAGAATAGCCAATGCCGTGGCGGCAGCGAAAAAGGGCTGACTCTGGACGATAATCGAAGCTCGTGAGATATCAATATTCTGCATCGCCTTAAGATACCCCAACCGACCCAGATAGGGTAGGACGATCCCGGCGACAATCAGCACCATCATAAGGTTGCCGTCATCTACCCAGACCCATTTCCCCCAAAGCGAACTGATGATAAAAAAGATAACCGACATAAACAGGTTGCGATAAAAAATAAAAGTGCGGTAATCCATCCAGTCGATTTTCGATTTGATCAGCACCTCACCGGCTCCGAACATAAACGACCCGATTGTTATCAGCATGACCGTCCGGGAAAGTTCCACCGAGGCGTCATAGCGCATGACGACGATCCCGGCGGTGACGATCAAAAGGCCGATGATTTCTGATTTGCTGATCCGTTCTTTTAGGAAAATAGCGGCCAGCAGAAGCGTACTGACCAGTTCGATCCGCGACAGAAAAGACACCGTGGCCGGTTCCGATTGAGCCAACGCGGTATTAAGGCAGAAGACGGCGCCGCAGAAGAGAATGGCCACGATAAATAAAAAGGCCAACTGTCTAAAGCTGACCTTAAGCATCACGGCTACTTTGCGACTGATGACAGCATCGACAACCACGGCCAGCATCCCAATGCCAAACATATAGGCGTTGAATGTGATCGGAGGGAGAGTCTGCAGGGCCGCTTTGGCGGCAATAAATCCTCCACCGGTAGCCACGGCGGAAACGACCGCCCACATATCACCTCGTAAGCGGGTGCTCTGCGGGCGCGCGGGCGCGGGCATGCCTATTCGATCTCCGCTACCGGGTCGCGGTGCATCCGGCGCGGACAACGCCAATAGATAATCAGCCCGGTCAGGAGGAACAGGATAGAGATGATCTGATTGTAAGTCGGTTCCATACCCAGAAGATCAAATCTCATTTCCGTTTCGTAATAGCGGACATATTCGATAAGGTAACGGAAAACGGCCTCGAACATGAAATACAGGGCCATCACCTGCCCGTCGAATTTCTTGCGTTTCAATAGCCATAACAGGGCGAAAAACAACAGCCAGCCATAAGCGGCGGTGTAAAGCTGGGCCGGATGAATCGCTTGATTCCCATAGACATAATAGGGCATGGAGTTGGCCGGGTAGAGGATACTCCAGGGCAAATCAGTCGGTGTACCAAAACAGCAGCCATTCAAAAAACAACCTATGCGGCCGATGCCTATACCCAGTCCCAGCGCCGGGGCGAAAAGGTCGCCGACGGCCAGCAGAGGCAGTTTTTTTATCCGCACATAGATGAGCATACCCAGAACGGCCAGAATAACTCCGCCGTAAAGGTTGAGGCCGGAGATGCCGAATTGATCGCCCTGAAAGGGATTGATGGACGACAACGGATCATCGGCAAAGTCAGACAGATGCATGAGCACATAGGACAACCGGCCGCCGATAACACCGCCGAAAATCAGGATATAGGCCACATTGAGCATTTGATCAAATGCCAGGTTCTCGGCTTGAGCGCGCCGGTGGACATACCAGATGGCGGCAAAAAAGGCCAGCGCCAGCATTACGCCATAGCTGTTTATGGCAAACGGCCCAAATTCAAATATCGTTCGAAGCATAGATATCCTTTATAGTTGTATCCGCGCGCCGGCGTTCCCGGGCCGATTCTTTTTCAATGGCATAAAATATCAACGTCAGCCAGGTGGCCAGACAGCCGATTGCTATACCGACGATGACATCGGTGATATAATGGAACCGTCCCCAGACCGTACCCAGAGCCAGGCCGGTGACAATCGGTATCAAAAACCAGGCTTTGCGGCCATAATTGCGAATGGCAAAAAACATCACGACCAAGGCCTCGGCGATATGTGATGAGGGCATGGCTCCGCCATGAAAAGCGGCGTTGTTGATGACCATATCCACAAGTGGTCGGAAAATCGGTCCGGTGATGACGTTTTGATAATCGGCGGCCAGATAATGCCGGGGACCTTCGATCGGATAGGCGATGAAAATCAGATAGGAGATGAAAAAGGTGACGCAGGAAGCAGTCACGAACCGTTTGGTTTCGCTATCCCGGCGCTTGAAAAATAACAGCAAGGACAGACCCGGAATCATGAAATAATAGGAGAAATAGGAGGCCGAGAGAATTTCGGTGACATAGACATTTAAGTTGCCATCGAGCCAGATGGTAGGGCTGGCACCGAAAATCTGTTTTTCCAGGGCCACAACCTGATAGTCGAGGAATTCGGGAATGAAGATGTGTACCAGCTTGCCGCTGGTCGTATAGAATAGAGTCATCAGTATAACTGGATACAATAGTCTGAAAAAAACAATCGGCCGGCTGGTCCGCGAATGAGCGTATTGCACCAGTAGTATGACCAAGGCGATCACTCCCAGATGAAAGAGAAGGACCGATACAAAATCTCCGATCGGCCGGGCGAAACCGACTGTTAGGATGACTATTATCCAGCAATAAACTAAAGTCATGTGGTCAAACGGCAATAGCCGGTGGAAGACCGTTTCGAAAAGATGCGGTTTACTCTTTTTCATCGACGTTCCCTGTGATTACGATTACGAATTCGCCTTTTGGTGTTCTGTCTTCGAATTGAGCGGCTACTTCACCAGCTGATCCGCGCAAATATTCTTCATGAAGTTTGCTGATTTCCCTCGCCAGGCATATTGGCCTCTCGCCGAATACTTCGGCGATAGCCGCCAGCGTTTTTTTTATCCGATGAACCGATTCGTAAATTACCAGCGTATGCGGATAACCCTTTAGTTGCTCCAGACGTCTAAGGCGTTTACCCGATTTGACCGGCAAAAATCCCTCGAAGAAAAACCGGTCGGTCGGCAAGCCCGAGGCGGTCAGGGCCGGGATCAACGCGGTTGCACCGGGAAGAGCCTCAACCGGGATATCCTCATTGACAGCGGCGTTAACGAGGCGATAGGCCGGGTCGGAAAGGCCCGGACTGCCGCCATCGGAGATGACGGCCACCGATTGGCCCTCATTGAGAGCAGCGATAATCTGCGGCGTGCGGCGGCTTTCATTATGTTCGAAGTAGCTGATTTTTTTCTTATGCAAACCGAAATGGGACAGAAGTTGTCCCGACCGGCGAGTATCCTCGCAGGCGACAAGATCGACCTCGGCCAGCACTTTCAATGCGCGTTGAGTGATATCATCGAGGTTGCCGACCGGGGTTGGCACAAGATACAGTTTTCCGGGATTGTCCGTCATTTACGAAATATCCACTTTGTCAGGGATCGGTTGGCCGTCCATCGTTTCGAATACCGGCATATTCCGCTTGAAAGCAAAACGGTTGAGCCGTTCGACGATATTTTTAATCATGGCCTCATCCGCGCCCGATTTAAGCAATCCGGCCATTGTCCGTTCGCCTTTTTCGATAATCAGTTCCAATACCCGGTCGGCCAGATCATAGCTGATTCCCAGTTCGGCCTCATCGGTTTGACCCGGCCATAGATCGGCTGAGGGTTTTTTGGCGATTATACCGGCCGGCACGCCGATATATTCGGCCAAACGGCGGACATCCCGTTTATAAAGCCCCCCCAGTGGATTTAATGAACAGGCCGAATCGCCGTACCAGGTGGAATAGCCGAGACAGATTTCGGTTTTGTTCGAGGTGCCCAAAACCAGCGCGTTATCGCGCGCGGCGATATCGAACAGGATCGTCATACGCTCTCGGGCCATTTTGTTACCGCGGCGGACCGAAGAGATTTCCTCTTGGTCGAAAAAGGCGTCCACGGCAGGAGATATATCGACTTTTTTAGTTTTGATACCGAATTTAGCGGTCAATTCAAGAGCGTCCTTTTCCGATTGCGGATCGGAGCTTTTATAAGGCATGATCAGCCCCAGGATATTGTCCGGTCCCAATGCCCGTGCGCCCAGCGCGGCCGAAAGTGAAGAATCTACTCCACCGGAAAGACCGATGACCAAACGCGTAAAGCCGGTCCGGGTCAGACAATCCTTTATGAATTTTTCCAATCGTTCGATATCTATTTTTGACTCATTTATGGCGGTCATCTCAATCTCCCGTTAATTACAGAAATATATACGTTTAAAACCGCCGAGCAAACAATTTGTGATAGACAAGAGGGGACGGTGGTTGACAAGCGGTCGGCGGTACTCTATATTGCCCCAAAAGATAAGGAGGGCAATTATGGCTTCGGTAAACAAAGCTATTCTCATCGGAAATCTCGGCGCTGATCCGGAACTTCGCTATACACCGGCCGGGGCCGCGGTGGCTTCATTTAATATCGCCACCACTGAGAAATGGAAAAACAAGGAAGGTCAGCCGCAGGAAAAGACCGAATGGCACCGGATTGTACTTTGGAGTCGTTCGGCGGAAATCGCCAAGGAATATCTGCGCAAGGGGAGCCCGGTTTATATCGAGGGGCGTATCCAAAACCGCAGTTATGAGGACAAAGACGGGATTAAGCGGTATGTGACCGAGATTATCGGTCAGCGGATGCAGCTTCTGGGCGGTCGCGGAGGCGGTTCGTCCGATGCGGGAGGTCCTTCGGGTCCGCCACCACCGCCGCAGGGCGATACGGGCGGCGACGACGACGACCTACCGTTCTAAACAATCTGTTTAATTTGAGAATTAAGAAGACGGGACCTTTTTCGGTCCCGTTTTTTTTGGCGGGGGACATCGTCCCTTTTTGGCTGTCGGCGGCGGAGCCGCTTTTTCACTATCGTGTGAATGACCACAGTTGTAGGTCGAAACCCTGTGGTTTCGACAAACATAAGCAGGCCCCGCCCGTGAGGCCGAAGCCCGAACCAAAAGCAGGCTCCGCCTGTGAGGCAAGCGCAGCGAGCCGAACCAAAAACACACGAGTGTGGGATCCTACCAACAACCACCATCGTCATTGCGAAGGAGCACCGGCGAAGCCGATGCGACTGTGGCAATCTCCCAACTTCAAAGAATTAATTAATTCGTACACGCGACAGCCAGAAGCAGGCCCCGCCTGCCAAAAACAGGCCTCGCCTGTGAGGCAAGCGCAGCGAGCCGAACCAAAAACAGGCCTCGCCTGTGAG
>JAAEQF010000733.1 GCA_024231695.1 FCB group bacterium | reverse complement strand
CGATTATTATATAAACGGCGGTATTTACCGCACTGATCCCCGGGTGATGGCCTGGGATTTTATCGATATCCCCGGTCGCCAGGATGCGGGAAATATCATTTATGATATCGATCCGGGCGAGGAGGTCGTCTGGACAGCCAACTGGTGGGCCGGTTTGAAAAAATCGACCGATGGCGGACTGAGCTGGGAATCAATCGTACCCGATACAACTTTGTTCAACCCGATGGATAAACACCATCACCGTATTTTTTCAGTGGCCGTAAGTGACGAAATCATCTGCGCCGGGTCACAGGGGGGACTTAACCTCTCAATCGACGGCGGCGCGAATTGGGAAAACCTGAAGCACATTGATGGCCAACCAAGCCTAACCTCCGACAAAATCGCAACCACGGATTTTCGGGATACCGGAACGAATCGGGAAATTTGGGCGGCTTGCTGGGCGTCAATTAGTAGCGGAGGCACCTCAGGTGTCTCTATCAGCTCCGATACCGGACAAACCTGGCGGACGGTTTTAACTGGGCAAAAGGGGTGGAATTTCTTGTTTCATCAGAGTGATATTTTTGTGGCCTGCAATTCTGGACTATGGTTCTCTGCCAACGATGGCGAAGATTTTATCAACCTGACTACTTCGCATCTATCTTCCGAAGTTGAAATCTATGAAGTAGAAATGACCGCCGATTCAACTCTATGGATAGGGACGTCCGATGGCCTTTATCGTGGTGGTTATGGGGGAGAATGGTGGGAAAAGGTCGATTTTATCAGTCTCGATGCTGCTGACGCCGGTAGCCGCCCAACGACTTTTGAACTGGGACAAAATTTCCCTAATCCGTTCAATCCGGCGACGACAATTCCCGTCGAACTGGAAAGATCGAGCCGGATTGATCTGCAGGTTTATGATATCCTTGGCCGGCGGCAAAAGACGGTTTTATCAGCTATCCTGCCGGCGGGCAGCCATGATCTGATCTG
>JAAEQF010000732.1 GCA_024231695.1 FCB group bacterium | reverse complement strand
CCCGTTGAAGTCAAACTGGGGGAAACGACCGCCGGCATAGACTTCAGCCTGGCATTAAGGGTTGGCGATGAGCTGGCCGTGTCATTTTCCGGCGGTGGGCTCTGGCATTATGACCATAGCGGCCCCACATGGGCGGGTATCGGCGGCCCTGCCCAAGCCCTTGAGCATTTCCAGGGGGACCTGGCCGTTGATTTCGGGGCTGGCGGCCTCTGGCTCTATAACGGCGCCTGGAGCAGCATCGGAGGCAATCCTGAAGCGATGGAAGCCTGCGGCCCGGCCCTCTATGTGGACTATGGCGCAAATGGGCTCTGGAGATATAACGGCGCCTGGGCCGCTATCGGAAGCAACCCCGAGGACATGCAGTGTTGCGGCGGGAAACTCTATGTGGATTTTGGCGCGACCGGCCTCTGGCTCTATGACGGCGCCTGGAGCGCCCTTGCCGGCGATCCGAACGGCATGTGGTGCGATATGCGAATCTCTTGGGGCGTTTATAAGGGAGATCTCTATGCCAACATTTCGGGGAGTCTCTGGAAATACGACGGGGCCTGGTCTGCCGTCGGCGGCGCGGCCCAGGGCGCGGCAGGTTGCGGCTCTGATCTCTATGTGG
>JAAEQF010000731.1 GCA_024231695.1 FCB group bacterium | reverse complement strand
GTACGTTGACAACAATCCTCATCGCCGATCTTTTCAAAAAGTTTTATCGAAAATTCCTTTTCGTCGATCTTATCGGGCATGGTAAATCGGCCGCCGCGCCTGCTTGCAACCAGGATGTCCTTGCCGTTGATGTTTATATAATGGCCGGGTAAAATATATTTTGACATTGTTGGTGTCCTTGAATTATGAGTAATTTAGCATCCGATTTTAAACGGCTTGCCATCGATCCGAATGTCGGTTGCCTCGATTTCCTTTAGCATCTCGGCGAGATTAAAAGTTCTGTACATGCAAATTCTCTCGCAACTGATGTCTCCGTAGACACTTCTGCACATCCAGACAATTTCGCGTCCAACCTCGGAAAAGTCGAGCGTCATATCAATTTGCCACACAGATAGAACACTGGTCCTTGTCATGGTGGCCGATTTGAAGAACACATATTTGTCGAAGCTGTCGACGTATTCCATTATCTTGATGTGGTTGCCTGTCTTGACGGTAAAAGTCAGATTTCGCGTTGATGCCATTGTGTTATCCTTTGGCTTTAGCAATAGCTGCTTTAAGATGTTTCATAACGACCCAGTGCGGAGGGCTCGAATGTTCTAGTCGGTTAGCCGCTGCTGTCACCGCCACCAGTAAGTCCGGAATCGCTTCCGGGTTCAGCCCTTTGCAAGCATTTACGCAAGCGACGATACGTTCGGCGTTGGCGTCAGAAACTCCTCGTCCTTGACCGCCAGGACTGCCGTACATCTCACATATATTTGCAATCGGGTGAAATGGTTCGGTAAGGTCGGTTCGGTATTGCTCAATAGTTGCACGGCCATGATCGCCGGTGAAGTGCCGGACGCCCCACGGTTCTTTGGTATGTTCAGGCATGGTATTATCCTTTGCGTTGCTACTTGTTTATTTTTGGTGGCCGTCCCATTTGTGGACCACTATTTCCCCAGGATTCACGTTCTGCTTTCAATGTCGCGACTTGCAACGGCAGGAAAAAACGCGTCTTTCCGACCATCTCGCAAATTGGTTTTTCGCCTCGCAAACGGCGTTCAACTAATGCGTAAAGTGCCGACTTCTTCATGCCAAGCTCGATCGCAGCTTCTGCCATTGTGTAGTATTTTTGCTTCATGGTTATTTCTTCATCTCTCTTTTCTCTTTGTGATTAAATGTCTTCCACGCGGGCGATAGGCCACGGTGCAATTTCGCCCGCTCTTTCGCTGCTACGGCAATAGTGCTTCCCTTTGCATACACCAATGTATACGCGTTGGTTTTTATTGGGGAAATTCTTGAACATGCTCACTTCAACAACTTTGTCAATATCGCGTTCATCAGGCTCGCGGTAGGTCTTTTCTTTGCGAAGACGATACCGAACGTCTGTGTTAGTGATATCGGCGTCCGATACAGCGCACGGGCTGAATCCTTCTGTGTGAAACTGAATGTCTACCAGTCCAGCTTTGCGAAAGCGGATCATCACTTCGCGTTCGATGCTGGTCATTTCAGAACCCTTCAACCCTTTTTCCAGCTTCTCCCGCATTTCAACAGGAAGGTCTCGCGGTTCGCGGTATTTCTTTTCCTTACGAAAGCGGTAGACGGCAGCGGGATTTGGACCGTCACAACGTCGCGACGTATATTCTGCGTTTATTGCCCGCCAGTCGTCGTGCCCGATTGCCTCGTCGCTACGGCATTCTAGCACGTCGTCCACATGGCCGAAGTAATCAATGACCTGCTTTTCCAAATCATCCGCGTCTTCGTACATGAGGCCTTCCTCTAGCCGCGTTCGTATTTCAGCAGGAAGATCGTCAGGGGTGATGACTGGGCGGGTGAAGTCAGCAGGGAGGCGATATACACAACACGACGCAAACGAGTCTTCCGAGTGTCGCTCCTTCATCGACCAGAAGCCAAAGCCTCCGTTGTAAGTAACATCCGGACGTGCTGCATTTAGCACTTTTACCTGCTGGTCGTCGGAGGTGAGAAAGACCCACGGTATCCGGTTTTCCTTCGCTGATTTAATCGCTTCATCGCTCGCACTCGTAAGCACAAGCGTATTTTCGAGTTGCTTTGATGTTAAAGGCATTTCGTTTCCCTTTCAAGTTAAAGTAAAAAGTAAAGCCCGCTTCACCCACGGGCAGTGAGGAACCGGTTTGTGCAAAAGGTTCGTTAGACCAAAGGCTCCAGGTCATGGCCCATTCGTTGACCAACAAAAATAGCGTTGTTGCTTCAAAATGAACTTGTAAGGATTTCTTACATGTTAAAATACCACCGCAGCAAGTACACCAATTATCACCAAGGGTATTCCCAATACCGGCATGATCGGCCCCTGTGCCAGAATTAAACCGGCCCATACGAGGCAGGAACAACCGCCAAGTTTCAAAAATGTACGCATTTCCTTAACTCCTTGTAAAAGTGGGGGGGGGTTATCGCAAAATGAATTCACTTGAGACATGACCACAGCAATGAGAATCCCGGCCCACTTGCTTGCAAATTGGATTGAGTGCTTCCCAGACAAATGTCATTGGTACTTTTGCCCAGCTTACATTGTCGCCACCGGCAGCGCGGGTACTCACTCTTGCGGTTTTTCCGTCGATGTAGACATGGTAAGCAACATGGCCGCTATTTTCTCGTCGAAACTTAGCAATGGCACGGCCTACTCGCTGGCGAATCGATCTTTCTTGTTTCTCGGTCATTTTCTTTTTTCCTTGTGTTGAGTTGTTTGCTCCCATGTCTGATATTAAGTATATCGAATATTTTAGACAAAGTCAGCAATGAAAAGGGTGGGTTTCACGAAAAAGTCGAAAATATTCTACTAATAACAGGAAGTGCTTGTTTTTAAGCGCAAAACTGCATACGAATCATTAAACCAGCCTGAAAAAGTTAACATCGCCCGCTATCCGCTTAATTTTGACCACGCCAGATTCTTCGAGTGCCATCAACGCTCTGGATATATATCGCGGTCCGACTTTTGACTCTTTTGAGATCGTCTTATTGTCAAGTTCGCCGCCACCTAACATGGAGATCGCAAGGTAGATAAGTGTCGCCTGCCCGCCACAGTCTCGAACGCGCTTGAATTGTTTTTCGTTTATCATTTTTGCCTTTCTTGTGTTGGTTTTTCAATCTTCGATCTCGCAAAAAACTTGCATATCCTCGCCTGTTTCGCCAACGTCGGCCGTCGCGCGAAAGATGCCAAGGTTGGGCATGTCAAAAAGCTCGACGTATTTCTCCGCGTCCGAGAATTGCAAGAAAAACCTGTCGCACATCGCTTTTTTAAGTCCCGGTATTTTCCCGTTTGGCAGGACGGCGGCAACGTAATAAAAGAGTTCCATGTCAATCCTCCCATGTTAAATGACAAATCAAACGACCGTCGTGACTGTGCATGTGCAAGTCTCGCATCGCTGTGTAATTAAAATCGTGTCCGCTATCAACGCGACACTGGGCGTGTAGGACCTTTGTATCAGGAAAGTCAATCGACCATGCAGTCCCGGTCCACTCAATTGTAGCCCGAAAGAAAGAAGGATCGTCTTCGGGTAATTGTTCGCCAACTAACGCAGGCCGGATTTCAATCTGGCATTTGGCGCACAATGACGGCAGACCAGCATCGGAAAAAAGCTTTGCGGAAAATTCCAAATGAGTTGGCGCGGACTGTCGGTAGCAACTTAAAAGGCTGAACTGCGAATGTGATCTTACTAGATTGAATTTATACATTACTCCACACTTTCAAAAATGTAATTGTTAGTCTTTCCCCGCTTGCGAATTACCGCTATTATTTTTGCATGCTCCATCTTTTTGATGACGCCATAGACAGACCCTAGCCTAATGCTCGTGATCGCCGCTATACGCTTGCCTGTGACCGCTGTACGCCCGGTTTGATTGATTACCGCACGGATAGCCAAGTACACGCCAGCGGCCAAAGGGGACGCCTTGCATACGCGATAGATCATTACAGACGGGATCGACACGATGCGTTTACCCATTTTTTTAATCTCCCGTTTTATTTGCCCACTTGATTATACGTTTAAATTAGAGACCACGTCGGCAGAAAAGCAGAAAGGATATTATTCATTAACAAAAAGGGGGGCGGGCTTTGTCAATCCCGTGTTTCAACCCTCGCATTCCTGAACCAGAGAAACCCGTCTGCCCTTTGCGGATCGCGGGCGCAGTATTCTCTTTCGCACGGGTAATAGCCAAGATAAACCATTTTAATCCATTTACCTGGACTGACCTCAGTGTTCTCGAATTCAATTTCAGTATCGACATCGGAGCTATTCGGCGAGCGGTATTTTCTTGGCCTTTCGGTTACCGTAGTAAACGGGTTAACGACATACACCATTTGCTGCGCTGAATAATCACTTAATATCGGGCATATTATTATGGCCCCACAAAAAGAGAGGTGCTCTACCAGCCGTGACTCAAATTTCGTTTCGGGTTTCATTCCGACGTCAAGTCTCTTTTGCATCGTTACTGGTAGATCGTCGAAATTGATTACCGGCCGGACGAAATCGGCTTTTAATCGGATGCTCAAAATGTTCGGCATGTCGTCATTAGTGTCATCCACCCACTTATTGCCGAGCGATTCATACTGTCGCGAGCCCCAGCCTACTGCTGCCATGAACTTCTTGTCCTTTGATGAAAGCTGTCTATACGCGCAGTCGTTTTCCTTTATCCGTGTGATTTGCTCATCGCTCGCAGTTGCTATTGTCAGTAGCCTTTTTAGCTCTTTCTTTTTCATGGCTCACCTTACCTCTATTTCGTGTTCGTGTAATAGTTTCATTTCTCTTTCCGACGCATGGCAAAACGCAAAATCCTTGATTAATTATACGCCAAGAATCCGTCACGGGGCGCAAGACGGCTCAATCGCCTGTCGATTCCATTCCCATCGCCATGTACTCCAGACCGTCATCGGTTGATAGTAAAAAAGCACCTTTGTCAATTTGTATAACAACCTCTGTTTCAGGCTGCAACTTTCGCAGCACGTCAGACAAATAATGGTGATTGATCTTGATTATAGATTCGCCAATCCCGCCGTTTACCGGCAAAGAAACAGCAGCGCCGCCAATTTCAGCAGCAACCGTTGTTATATCAAGTTTGTTCGCAGAAAAAACAAGATTCATTGCGCTAGTGTCGGAATCGGAGACAATAGCAGCTTGCCGAATTGCTGAATAAAAAGGACCTGCTGCCACTTTAATTTTGTCCGCTCCTTTGTGGCCCGAGAAAGCTTGCCGCCAATCAGGAAACCTCCCCTCAAGCAACCTTGCGTAAAACGTGCGACCTGCTGCGTCGAAAATAACACTGTTCTTCATCGGGCGGATCACAAGGCTTTCGTTTGCGCCTAGGTCCGAGAAAAGTCTGGCCGCCAGTTGGATGGCAGTGGTAGGCACGACAGTAAATTCAGGCCCCAGCACGTCGTCGCCAATCATCTCAGCCGTGCCTTGCATCTTAGAAGCCCGTCGCCCGTCTGTTGCAACGCCAATTAGAGAATTGCCGTCTGTTTCAAGCAGGACACCACCGAGGGCGTACCGGGAACTGTCGTCAGCCGCAGCAAAAGCAGTTCGGTCAACGATTGCGCGAAGTAGTTCGGGTGAAATGTCGATAGATGCAATGTCGTTGAAAAGTGGCACATCTGGAAATTCTTCCGGCGGCTGGCATTGCAGCGTAATTTTTGCAGACCCGCCAGTGACGGTTAACTTGCCGCCATCGCTCGGTGAACTGACAGTCAACATCATGGCCGTAAATTCCTTTAGTACCGACGTGAATTTTTGCACTGGTAAAAGGACTACACCGTCTTCTGCAATTTCGACTCCATCCGCTTCAATGGCAACACCGACGTCAATGCTATTGGCAGTTAAAAGGACACTGTCGCCCCCTGCGCACGTCGTGTCGAGCTTGACGTTATTCAGCACTGGTTGCTGATGCCTCTGGGGCGCGACCGATGCTGCGCGGGTCCACTGGTCGAGAAATGCGAGACGGTTGAAAGTGATCTTCATTTTAGGTTCCTTTCGTTATGGTTGTGTCGTTTACAACTTCCTGGTGGTCGCCCGTACTGGCTTCGATCTCGTTCGCAATATCAAACAAAACCTGCGCCTCGTTATCCCAGGCACCAACGAAATACGCTTGTCTTTTTATCTTTCGAGCGAGCCGTCGCAGTTTCGCGGAATTTGTCATTTGGTCTGGCATTATTCACCACCTTTTATTTGCTCGCATTTTGAATCCATCGCGGTTTTCAACATTCCCTTCTGGTCAGCGGACAAGCTTGATTCGCCGTCGAGTTCCATTTCGAGGGCTGCTAAATCATCCATGCTGCTGCATCTTGCAATCACCGAAATCCATTCGTCAAGTTGTCCGCCGACCGTCTCCTGTCCTTCCTTGCTACCTTTAGCTGTGTTGTCCATTTCGCCGCCATCGTCCGTTGACTCTTCGTTGATTCTTCGCGTCATGTCGCTGGCATGTTCTCGCGTCTTGATAACCTCCGCTTCGACGACCGCGTCTTTCTCGATGATGTCAGCAAACCGTTCATTCGCTATACACGCTTGCGGATCGCCCATTGACGCACGGTGATCGAGCTCAACCGCATTCGCTAGCGGTGTTGATACTGGGCATCGTTTCAGGAGTCGTTTTAAGACCGTCTTTTTTGCCATCTCCTCCGGCCATGATCCCCAGGGACCGCTGCCTCCTGACTTAGATGTCTTTCTTACTTTGTCGATTTCGGCCATCGTCATAACCTCGAAATCCTTCGATCCGTTGCGGTACGTTATTACCGCGTAATAGCCGAAGATTTTACCTCGTTCGGAAAACAATTCAGGCTCGTGGAAGATCGATGGCGACGTTCCTTTCGTGACTTTAAAAGGGTCTTTCTCGTGGACAGCAGCCGCATAGATAACGTCCATTTCGCCTGACCGCCTGCATAGATCAATCAGTCCGCGATACGACGGCATAAATTGAGCCTTGGTTGTTCCCGATCGATTATCCCGAAACGGTACAAGGTACGCTTGCTGTGTTGCACTGTTAGGCTCTAGTCCGACCGCAAGTGAATTGACAATAGCCTGGAAGATGCTCGCTGGCGTACATTCTGAAATCTTCGGAACATTCAAAAAGACGTTCATACAGACACGCATAAGCCGATCCTGGTCGACGCCAGCAGGTACGCACTTGACGAGTTCAGATCGCTTTGATGTCAGCATCCGGTCGACGCTATCTTTGACTGCTATTGCTTGGTTCATTTTTTATCTCCGTTGGTTCATTGCCCGTTTAATTATACGCCGTTTTTTGGCAACGGGACGTGTTATTCTGTAATTTCCCCATCTTCAATAACGACAGTGCATTCATCGCCTGTCGATACCCGCGTTGTGATGACTTGCACATCATTTTCGACGGCCCATTCATTGAACTTGCAAAGGGTCTCAATGTCGAATTTCTCCGATCCGTCAATTAACAGGACTCCGCAATCTGGCTTTGTCGCGCGAACGATAGCCGCGCCTACGCGAAGTTGTTCGGACTGGCTCATGCAATCCCATTTCTGGCCGTTGTAAATCAGGTGACCGTCTTGGATTGTCAGACCGGGAAGCGGCATGTTCGCGCCGTCTAGGAGGGCAGTTCGCTTCGCTCGCGTTGCCTCGACATTTTCATTCAGTTTGTTGTATGATTTGAGTGCAACAGTAGCCTCGTCGCCCGCCGCGACCTTCGCGTTATTTTCCCGCACTTGCTGGTTGATCGTCTCGGCGTTGGCGATTTGAGATTCGATTTCGTCG
This sequence comes from FCB group bacterium, assembly GCA_024231695.1. Lineage (GTDB taxonomy): Bacteria > Zixibacteria > MSB-5A5 > GN15 > JAAZOE01 > JAAEQF01. The sequence continues at coordinate 3,999 of JAAEQF010000731.1, read as the reverse complement.
GTTGACCGATCGCCAGGTGCGTCGACATGATCCCCAAATTCCTTTGAAAGATCGGCATACACCTTTTGTGCCTCACTCATTCGCAACTTTAGGTCGCTGATGATATTTGAAGCCTCTTCCACGCTGCGAGCTATAGATCCTTTCCTCCCTCTCATGGATTCGTTCGCCGTGTTCTGTGCAACAATCTCTTTCTGCTGCTGAATCAAGTCCGAAATCGAGACCTCGGCTTCTGGCGTGTTTTCATGCGACGGCAGACCGTCCGCGTAGGCTTGCTTCTGTTTTGCGTCACGGCCGACGATGACACGTTCTCCCGCTAGCCGCTTTTCCTCTGCGTCGAGTTCATCGAGTTCATCGCCGACGCCGATAATCTGCAAGACCGTTGCCGCTTTTTCTTTCGGGTCAGCGTCAAGGAATGGCGTCATGTTCAGCGCGAAAGCATTGAACATTTTGTCGAGCATCGCCTGCCCGCCTTTCATTCCAGAATCATCCGAAACAGTCAAGCTTGAATTTTTGCCCATTCTGCGAACAGTAAGGCCTCCTTCTAGTGTTGCAATGATCTTCGGGTATTCTTCGGCGCCGTCTCGCTGCACGGCAGACGGCCGGTGTTTCCCACCGCCAAAAAGATATTCGAGAGCGTCGAGAACAGATGTCTTACCCTGCGAATTTCCGCCGCCGATAATTGTCGTGCCTGATTGAGAAGGGGTGAGCCGAATCGCTTTGATTCGCTTGTAATCCGAAATTGTCAATTCGATAATTTTCGACATAGCTTTTCTCCCGTAGCTAAAAATGAAATAATTCGTTCTGCTTAATTGTACGCTGTCAATCAATCATTAGTCGCGTTAATAAAAAAAACGCCCGAATCTCGCATAGATGAAACGAGACTTTTTACACCACTTGGGAAAGGCGCGGGCGGGATATTCCTAATCTGGTATCACTTGAAATCTAGCTCTGACAGGAACAGACGGAAGCGTCCCGTCCATCGTGCCGTTTATGTTCGTGTGCCAATCATCCTTGGGCAACTGATCTTTGAATTGCACTCCTGCAAAACGAAAGTGACCGGCAAACCCAACCGCGTCTACAAGCCGAGCACACGGTAAAATAAACCTACCGCCGTTAATGTCTTTTTGCACTGGGTCAAGCATGTAGTGGCCATTTTCAACGACGATGTCGCACTCGATGAAAACGGGCGACTCCAACGCTGCTCCGCGGATAAGCAGCCGAATGTATCTCGGCGACTGTGAGCCAAAAAACCGTGTGTGCCTTTCCCATGTCTCTCGGCAGGTGCTCCCTTCGATTCCCCAATGTCGAATTGCATACTTCGCAACAGCGGCGATCAGAGGATCGGTAGATTCAACCAAGACGCCCGACTCGTCTTCGATTTCGCGCATGATTCTTTCTGGCAAATCCGGGATTGTAATTTCAGGCCGGACATAGTCATTATCGAGCGCCCATACAAAAGACGGATGCTTGAAATCTCCCTCGTGACGGACCCACCCTGGCTTATCTGGATTGCTTGATGCGTATTCCGCGAACATAACCTTGTCGTTTGGCAGTGCGAACATAACGCTTCGCAATGCACGATCCTTGATTAGACCGACCATTTGCGTATTGTTCTTCGCGGCCGCAATCTGCTTGTCTGTGGCGTTGGCGAGAATTAATTTTTCTTTTAATTGTTCTTCAGTAAGCATCGTTCTTCCTTTTTGCTTGTAGGGGGAGTGGATTTATTTCACCCACGCCGGTTTGATGATTTCGGTCACTTCTTTTTCTTCCGGTTGCCGCCAGTCGTTGTACTCAGTAGCAGCCTGTAGTTGGTCGAGCGTCTCGTTATTTATGCGGCGCCCGATGTCAATCGCGTCTTGCGAAAGCTGTCGCACATAAACATTACGAGGCGGTTTTTTGCCGACGACAATGAAGTAGAATACCCAGCTTTTAATCCCAGTTTCTGCGGTCAACCCGTCAATGTACCATGCGGCCTGTTGGTGATATCCAAAATCAAACGACTTGCGATCCCACGGACCAGGCGTCGGCTCTTCTGCTGATTTCAAATCGACAATGATCCCCATGTCAACGCCGTGCTTATCTGGACGGCATTTACCCTTAAATTGAGTACCTTCAACGTCCCATCTGATCGACGTTTCCGTGTGATCGCACATTTTTATTGTCGATCGTGCAACGTTATTTCTATTTACCGCCAATGCCATCGCCACCGCCGACGCCATGTTTTCGGCTGTAACAGGTTGGCGTGTGCCATTTTCCTCCAACCATTCTGCATAAGCCGCCTTAAAATCTTTCGTTGACCGGACACTCGCATATTGTCCTCCGTCTTTTTTGCGTATAATCGCATTCCAGTCGGGTTCGATGATGTAATCAAGGTCAAGTCTTTCAGGCTCAAGAACAGCAGTGTGAAAGAGTGTGCCGAATCGCATCGCATCGGTCTCTTCCTTCTGCTCTGTTTTGTCGATGTGTAAACGCCGGAACTTGTCGAGCGATTCCGTTGCATCTCGAAGCATCGAACTTCCGATGTGATCCGTGTCGGCGTGGTATTCTGTGTTAGTTTCCACGTGAATCCCCTTTCGTTTTATTCAGATTCGCTTTCATGCGGAACGTCTGTATAACACAAGACCGCCTGAATCACTCCCCTGGAAGCCCGTGCGGATGCGGCCGCTTTGAACAGTTGAGAAGATTCGGCCATGATTGTAACGTCGGAATTCATGGCTTGCTTTGCTGCTTCAGTGCGAAAATAAACAGACGCATCATTCAGCAGTTTCTCGGCCTGCAAGATGCCTTCGAGATGCTTTACGGTAAATTCTTTCATGGTTTCTCCCTTGTTAAAATTGCTCACATTTAATTATACGCCAAGAATCCGCAGGGGTCCGCGTTATTTTTCTTTTGCTCTATCGATGATCCCGGCAATGTCGGGAGACTTCCATCCTTCAGGCTTCAAAACCTTGCCGTCTTTTCGTTTGACAACCTTGCCTGTTTCTGGATCGACCTTTGCCATATTAGATCGTTGGATTTCATCCCAAACCGGAGCCAGCGGTATCCCGAATTCGATAGCCATACCGACAAGCACATAGATCGAATCCCCTATCGCGTCGGCAATTTCGACCAGATCGTCGTTGTCGACTGCGATTTGCAATTCTACAAGCTCTTCGCTGATTAGATCCATGCGGAGCAACTGGCGGCGAATGCCTGGCATAGCGGGCTTTTCTACAATCGGCTGATCGCAAGATTGCATAAATGCTTTTACGTCGTTAATTAGTTTTTGCATCGATTATTTCCTTTTTTTCTTGATTAAAAACACATCCGCCAGCCAGGGGGCAACGTCGGGGCTGCGTTCTTTATTTGTCATAGCAATAAACTTTTACCTTGAGTTAATGGTTGTTGACACCTTGAGTTTGCTTGCAACTTCCCGGAGCTGGATTTTTGCCGTTTCGACGATACTGTCCCGAATGCAGTCCACGCCATCTTTTAGAACCGATTCCATAGCAACGCTGATGAAGTGTTGTAGGTGGCGGTCAATGGCATTGTTCAGCCGGGTTTGAGTACCGCTCCATCCGTAGGTGTTTGACTCGCTTTTCGACTTACCGCAATCGTCTACTTTGTCAGTCATATACGACATTGCACGTTCGACCATGTACTCAACGAAAGTAACCGGCTCGCCCTTCGCTTCACCCCATTTATTGGTTTGCTGAAGAACAAGATTTTCGATGAAAGTGTCCACTTTTGGAATGACGTGCTTGTCAGCTATCTCCTCTATGGCGGTGTCTATGCGTTCTTCGATTTTAACCTGAAGCTTCTTCCACAATTCAGAGCTGCGGTGGCATTCGTCGCCATCTTCATCGAATGAGCATTGCTTCATTAACCTATCAACCATGTTGTCAATAATTCGTTCGGTAATTTCTTCCTGGGTGAGCCCTAATGACTCAAGTGTGATTTCCATGATAACCTTTCGGGTTGGAGTTAAAATAAAAGAACACCGGGCAGGACTCGAACCTG
>JAAEQF010000730.1 GCA_024231695.1 FCB group bacterium | reverse complement strand
GGCTCGAAAAGGCGCTCTCAATCTTAACCCAAGACTACTCCAACGATAATCCTCCGGCTTCTCAACTATACCCGCTCTCACCGGATTCAAATCAATGTACGCACTGCAAGCCAATTGCGCTTCACCCTTCGACACGATCACGCCTTTATAACGACCACCCCACAAATAGCCGGTACGATCATAGGTTTTGTTATACCAACGACTGAACGTCTGTTTCAACTCCTGGACAAACCGGGACATCGAACCCAACCGACAACGTAAACGTTCCTCACCTCCGTCGGCATCGGGAATTAATTGGTAACTGGAATCATACGTCCCCGCCGGAGGATCCGCGTCTTTACCGAAAATATGACGATAACGTTTGAAGAGATCGTCTTTCGATTCACGCCTGGCCTCTTTTTCCAGACCGGTGGCCAGGATATGAAAATGATTGCTCATGATACAGAACCCATGAATTTCCACGAAGAACCCGGCGGCAAACCGCTCAAGGAGTCTAAGGAAGTATTCTTTATCGTTCTCCTTAAAGAGGAGTTCGCCTCCTGCCACCCGCGAGATGATATGAAAAGACCCGTCATCCTGCGAGACCCACTGTCGTTTCGATCTTGCCATGTTTACTACCTCCAAATCAAATGAAATTAT
>JAAEQF010000729.1 GCA_024231695.1 FCB group bacterium | reverse complement strand
GGCGAAGTCACCAGCGAGACCACTCTCCTGATCCTCGACTTCAGTGGCGGTCATCTCGTCATCGTAGTAAAGGGTGGCGTTGTCGAGGAACTTCTCGTTAAGGACGGACTCGAGCAGGTACTCGAAGTCGCTCATGAAGCGAGTATTGTAACCATACTTGTTCTTGGCGAAGATGGACAAGAGGCGGTAGTTCTCCTCGTTCTCGAAATCCTTGGACTCGGGGGGAGTGGTGAAGGCAAGGGCAGCCTTGATTGCGCCGATCAGAGTCACGGTGTAAAGAGCACCAGCGACACGCATCTAAATTAACAAACGAGACAAGTTTAGCAATCGAGCTTGATTCAAGGACAAAAAAGAGGATGGACTATATGATAAGAGGTGGTCCACTTGTGGAAAATGAAACCACAAGATTGAGAGGGTGGATGATAGATTTTGGTTCTTACACCGGAGGTAGACTTGGCCATGCGACGCATGACGGCGACGTGCCAGGCATTGATCTTGGGTTGACGCATCTTCTTGGCGTAGGAGTCGAGCCACAAGTTGTGGGTACGGTAGGATCTCAGATAGTGTTGATCTCTTCGCAAGTACAAGTACCACATCCTTTTTGTTTTCTTTCTTTATAAAACTAATTATTATAATTAATATAATTGCATAAAAAAGACATCGTTGATCAAAAGAAATCCATCTCGACAAAAATCCTCATGGCAGAAGTATCTTCAAATGCAAAATGCGCACTTT
>JAAEQF010000728.1 GCA_024231695.1 FCB group bacterium | reverse complement strand
TTGAAATATGCCGGAAGATCGCAGATGAGAATAATATCTCCATCAGAGAAGTGATGCAGGAGGTAATTAAGAATGCCTGATAATATCCCCCACAGCAATCCCGATTTCGAAAGAGAGAAGAGATGCGGATTTTCGGAAGTTATTTATTGCCCCGGCAAAACCGATGAACAACTCAGGGCCATTTTTAAAAAACTGATTGAACATCATGATAATGTCATCGCTTCCCGTATCAGCCCATCGCAATATGAAATAATAAAAGACTTACATACTGAAATAATCCACAATGAAATAGCGCGTATCGCTTATGTGCACCGGGATAAATCCATAAATGGAAAGGGCGATGTTTTAGTTGTCTCGGCAGGAACTTCGGATATGCCGGTGGCCGAAGAAGCGGCCATAACTGCTGAAGTAATGGGCAACAAAGTCGAAAGGATTTACGACGTCGGAATTGCCGGTCTGCATCGCTTAATGGAACATACCGGGAAACTAAATCAAGCTGAAGTTATAATCGCTGTGGCCGGGATGGAGGGCGCTCTGCCATCGATTGTGGCCGGGCTTATCGATCGTCCTGTGATCGCTGTACCTACTTCTGTCGGTTACGGAACTTCATTTAGCGGGCTATCGGCTTTGTTGGGGATGTTGAACGCCTGCGCTTCCGGGGTAACCGTCGTCAATATCGACAACGGCTTCGGCGCCGCCTATGCGGCTACGAGAATTAATAGAATGAAATCATAGAATTCTGTAGGCCGGATTCAGAACGGAGAGAGAGCCAACACATTTAACTAATAAAAAAAGGGCAGGTCGCGACCTATCCCTACGGTAAAATGTGAATTCCTTCGATATTCATACAGGGGTTTACCCGCCAAAAACAATACTGCCGGGTACGGCGACCCGGCAGCACAGTATAATTTGGACTGCGGAAGCGCCAGCTTCCGCGTTTGCTAAAGCTTCGCTTTAGCACTCCATACTTTTATTTCAA
>JAAEQF010000727.1 GCA_024231695.1 FCB group bacterium | reverse complement strand
CCATTGAGTCCAGTGACGTTATCCCGTAGCTCAAAGCCTATGAGTTCACTAACGTTAGCAGGTGAAGCAGGGGAATACTGCTTAAGTACTTGAGGGTCGTCTACTGGGTCTGAACTGGAACCTATTTTATCAAATTTTTCCCACTCTGCTGAGTCATTCAGTAGCCATGCTGCATCTACATTAGTATGCAAGAATGACAACACTTTAGTTGTCAGAGTATCTGCCGATTGCCATAGATTTGGCCCGTCAGAGAAGATGATACCATCTAGCTTTATCCCAGCAGGCTTAGGAATTATGTTACCATTTTTTAGTATGTTTTGTTGGTCTACTGATATGGCTGCGTCTAGCACGCTTAGGCTAAAAGCCATATCTCCTTCAGTTAACACGATAGACTCAGCAGTGGGTACCAGTATAGCTACTGCCTGAAGTATATCGTCAATAGTATACTGCGAATGATTCCGAAGTATCCTTGCTTTGATGTACAGCCTATACGTATCATCGTCTAACTCTATGGTCTGAGCACTGCCGTCTCGATACGCACCGTCATTGTAGCCTTCTGTATATGCGCTAGTTTGGTATCCCCACGCTAATACATTAGGAAAGCCTTCTACAATACGCGACTGACCTACTATCTCACCGATTACATCCAACTGAGTACCAACCGCAGTATCCAAAGATCGGTCAGTTAGTAAGTCATTGCAGGCATCTTCTATCTCTTGATTCTGAATCTGAAAGGCTTGTATGTACCCTATTAAATTAGATGACTCCTTGTACTGAGTTAGTATGTCATCTACTGTACGTTGTAAGTGATTGATCGCAGTCAT
>JAAEQF010000726.1 GCA_024231695.1 FCB group bacterium | reverse complement strand
GCCCCGTATCTTTTCCAGGAAAGTCTTAAGCAGCCCCAGGTCTTCCGTTGTCAGATTGGGCTTGATATATGTCCCCTCAATCCCGGCCGCGACCTCAAAATTATCCCATACAATCACCAGTCGATTTTCCTTCAGGACCTTTGCCAAGGCGTCAGTTTTCTGTTCCATATCCGCGACCAGAAAATCTTTGCCGAAAATTGCGCTGCCGAGTGAATTGATAACATACTCCGCGCTCCTGATATCCATAAAGGTCAGCCATAGACACCCGTCCATCCCCTCGGTATCACTCAGCCATTTGACAAAACCACGAGCCAGCGTCGTCTTGCCGACCCCGCCCAAGCCCTGAATCAAAATAGCCGAAGTATCCTTGCGCATGGCCCGTTCCAGTTCGAGAATCGCCCGGTCGCGCCCGATAAAGCCGTATGGGTTTTTCGTGTCCTGCGCCTCTTCGGGAAGCGGAGCCTTTTTTATCTCTTCCTTCGCCTTCGCCCCTTTGGCAAACGGAAGCATGTACTCCTCTTGCTGATATAGGACCGGCACGAGGAAGTCGTCGAGTTCAAACCTCCCCCGGATACATACCCGTTTCTTTTGCTGGAACATTTTTAACCGGCCGGCACGCACAGCCTGCGCAAGGTCACGCTTGGCAAATAGCTCGGAATAAAACGCCGGCAAAAACTCCTGCGCGCCGCTGACATACAATGAATAAGCCATCGCTACCACACCCCGCACCCCGGCCTTGATCAAAGAAGCAGCAACCGAAGCAAACGGATCTTCCGCCTTTTGATCGAGCATTCCCGACTGGCAGGCATTGAGCACCATGACCGGCACGGCGTTATCCCGCATCAGGACACTAAGCTGCTCGGCCGAGACTTCAACCTTTTTCCCATCATCGTCTTCAAAAAGAAGCAGCCCCTCTGCTTGGAAGCGATTCTGACCATCAGCCGCAGACGCTTTATTACCATACCCGCCGTGACCGTCAAAATGGATTATATGATAATAATTG